>CALCZN010000251.1:0-19647 GCA_937903095.1 uncultured Burkholderiales bacterium | reverse complement strand
CGCGCTGAACTGGCAGGCCGTCGTCCATCACGGCCTGCCGCCCGAGCGCTACCGCTTCCACCCCGATCGCGGCGACTACCTCGCTTTTCTCGGGCGGATCTCGCCGGAGAAGCGGGTGGACCGCGCGATCGACATCGCCACGCGGGCGGGCCTGCCGCTGCGCGTCGCCGCCAAGGTCGACCGCGCCGATCGCGAGTACTTCGAGAACGTCATCGAGCCGCTGCTCGATGCGCCCGGCGTCGAGTACATCGGCGAGATCGGCGACGAAGAGAAGTCCGACTTCCTCGGCAACGCGCGCGCGCTGCTGTTCCCGATCGACTGGCCCGAACCTTTCGGGCTGGTGATGATCGAGGCGATGGCCTGCGGCACGCCGGTAATCGCGTACCGTAACGGATCGGTGCCCGAAGTGGTCGAGCACGGCGCCACCGGCTTCGTCGTGGAGCGGCGCGAGGATGCGATCGCGGCCGTGCGCAGTGCAGTCTCGCTCAGCCGCGCGCGCTGCCGCGAGACTTTCGAGCGTCGCTTCACCGTGCAGCGGATGGCGCGCGACTACCTGCACCTGTACGAGCGCCTGGCCGAGGCGATGCCGCACGCCTCGACCGCCTGATCCCGAAGATGCCCGACGAAGCGATCCTGATCCGCGACCAGTACTACATCCGCGCGGGCTCGTCGCGCCTGGACGACCGCACGCGCGTGCTCAAGCACGGCGACAGCTTCGCGGTGTTCGACCGCTTCGGCGACATCGACCCGCTCGGCTCCGGCGAATTGGGCCTGTACCACGCCGATACGCGCTTCCTGTCGCGCCTGGCGCTGCGGCTCGAGGGCAAGCGTCCGCTGCTGCTCGAATCGATGGTCAAGCAGGACAACACGCTGTTCCGCGTCGACCTGATGAACGCCGACACGCGACGCGACGGCGGGCAGGCGATCGCGCGCGGCGCTTTGCATCTGTTCCGCTCGAAGGTGCTGCTCGACGACGCCTGCCACGAGCGGCTCCGGCTGCACAACTACTCGCTGGCCACGATCGAATTCGACTTCACCGTGCAGTTCGACGCCGATTTCGCCGACCTGTTCGAGGTGCGCGGCATGCCGCGCGCGCAGCGCGGACGCCTGCTCGAGCCGCGCACGCAGGCGCGCGAACTGACGCTCGGCTACGAAGGGCGCGACGGGCGCACGCGGCGCACGCACGTCGTGCTCGATGCGGCGCCCGACTGGAACGGCACGCTGGCCACCTTCCACCTTCGATTGGGCGCGCACGACGAGGCGAACTTCTCGTGGGCGATCGCCTGCGAGATCGACGAATCCGGCGCGGCCGGATGTCGCGGCCGGGCCAACGGCCCGGCGCAACGCACGCCGCGCGAAGGCGCACAGGGAAAGCGAAGCGGGCCTCCCCAGCCCGGGTACCAGGCGGCCGCCGATCGCGTCGCGCAGACCGTGATGCGCAACCGCGAGCGCGACCCGAAGATCGACAGCTCGAACGCGCAGTTCAACGACTGGCTCGACCGTTCGCTCGCCGACCTGCACCTGCTGTGCACGTCCACGCCATACGGACCCTATCCATACGCGGGCGTGCCCTGGTACAGCACGGTGTTCGGTCGCGACGGCATCGTCACCGCGCTCGAGTTCCTGTGGATGAACCCGGCGCTCGCGCGCGGCGTGCTGTCGTACCTGGCCGCCATCCAGGCCGACACCGACGACCCCGAGCGCGACGCGCAGCCGGGCAAGATCCTCCACGAGACGCGCGGCGGCGAGATGGCCGCGCTCGGCGAAGTGCCCTTCGGCTGCTACTACGGATCGATCGACGCGACGCCGCTATTCGTCGTGCTCGCCGATGCCTATTACCGCCGCACCGCCGACATCGACTTCGTCTTCACCCTGTGGCCGCACGTCGATCGCGCGCTCGACTGGATCGACCGCTGCGGCGACGTCGACGGCGACGGCTTCTACGAGTACGCGCGCCGCTCGGCGACCGGACTGCGCAACCAGGGCTGGAAGGACTCGCACGACGCGATCTTCCACGCCGACGGATCGCAGGCCGAAGGTCCGATCGCACTGTGCGAGATGCAGGCCTACGTCTACGCGGCGAAGCTCGCCGGCGCGCGCCTGTCGCGGCTGCTCGGCGGACACGAACGCGCGCAATCGCTCGAGCGCGCGGCGGCGCAACTGCGCGACCGTTTCGCGCAGACCTTCTGGTGCGAGGAACTGGGCACCTACGCGATGGCGCTCGACGGCGACAAGCGCCCGTGCCGCGTCGTCTCGTCGAATGCCGGCCAGTGCCTGTTCACCGGCATCGCGCTGCGCGAGCACGCCGAGCGCATCGCCCGCACGCTGACCGCCGACGAGAGCTTCTCGGGCTGGGGCATCCGCACGATCGGCAGCGCCGAGAAGGGCTACAACCCGATGTCGTACCACAACGGATCGGTCTGGCCGCACGACAACGCGCTCGTCGCCGCCGGCTTCGCGCTCTACGGACTGAAGGACGCCGCGCTGCGCGTGCTCGAAGGACTGTTCGCCGCCGCGCAGTTCGTCGAGATGCACCGCCTGCCCGAGCTGTTCTGCGGCTTTCGACGCAGGCCCGGGGAAGCGCCCACGCTCTATCCGGTCGCCTGCTCGCCGCAGGCATGGGCCGCCGGCGCGGTGTTCCTCTGCCTGCAGGCCTGCCTCGGCCTGGAGGTGCGCGGGCCGACCGCCACCGTGAAGTTCTCCGACCCGGTGCTGCCCGCATTCATGCGGCACATGCACATCCGCAACCTGCGCATCGGCGACGCCAGCGTCGACCTGCTGCTCGCGCGTCGCGGCGGCGACGTGGGGATCAGCGTGCCGCGGCGCAGCGGCCCGGTCAGCGTGGTGACTGTGAAGTAACGGTGAAGTGAGCGTGAAGTAGGGACGGAAGAGGACGAAGCCGGCGCGAAGCGCCGGCGACGCCGCCGTGTCACGCGACCGCCGCGCGCGGCCTGCGCGCCTCGCTCGGCGTGATGCCGAAGCGCGCCTTGAACGTCCGGCTGAAGTGCGCCGGGTGGTTGAAGCCGCGATCGAACGCGATCTCGGTGATCGAGCGACCCTGCTGCGCCGGGTCGGCGAGATCGCGCCGGCACGCCTCCAGGCGACGGGCCAGCACGTAGCCGGCCACCCCGTCGGGTTCGTCGCCGAACGCGTTGTACAGCTGGCGCCGACTGCAGTTCAGCGCGACGGCGATCGCGTCGACGTTCAGCGACGGGTCGCCCAGCCGCCGCTCGACCACTTCCTTGATCCGCTCGCGCAGCGACTCGCGCTGCGTGGGCGCGCTCGCGCCGCCGGCCAGCTCGAGCAGCGACAGGCGGATCAGCTGCACGATCGTCTCGCCCAGGCCGCGCGCCGCGTCGGGCGCAATCGACGGCAGCTCGTACCATGCGCCGCGCATCGCCTGCAGCGCGAGCCGCGAGATGCCGCCGCCTGCCCCCAGGCGGCGGGCCGTCAGCTCGTGCAGCGGAAAGTCGCGATCGACCAGCGAGGCCTTCGGCACCATCACGATCAGGTGCTCGACGCGCGTCGGATTGGCCACCTGGTAGACGCCGGTGGTGTCGTACAGGCTCCATTCGCCCGGCGACACCCACACCTGCCGGCCGCTCTGCTCCACGCCCGCGCTGCCGCGGTACGGCGCGACGATCTTCAGGTAGCCGACCTCGCTGCCGCGCACCTGCCGGTCGTTCTTCATCACGCGATGGCGGTTGCCCTCGAGCCGCGTGAGCACGACCTCGCCCGCCTGCTCGGTCGCCATGTGGCCGTCGAAGTCTTCGTCGCCGTACAGATCGGACTGCAACCCGCAGAACAGGCGGTCGATCCAGTCGCGCCAGTACGGAGCGCGCTCGGCGGGCGCCACGTGATCGGTGCTCATCGTCGGCTTGAACGAGGGCATCGGCTGGTCCTCTGGATGCGCATCGGGGCTGCCAGATAGTACCCGTACCGATGCGCCGCGACACGCATCGCATGGCCGGCGCCGGTGTGCACAAATCGTCAAGCGCAGCGGGACGCAGGGAGCAGCGGCGGTGCGGGGCGCCGCCTATGATGGCCCGCAAACCCGGGGCACGTCCGCACCCGCGGAGAACGGAGAAGGAGACCACGATGAGCAGCCCGAAGTCGGCCACTCGCCGCAGCACGTTGCAGGCGCTCGGCGCCGGCGCCGCCGGACTGGCGATGCCCGCGATCGCACGCGCGCAGGATCGCCCCGTCCGCGTCGGCTACGCGATCGCGCGCACCGGCCCCTGGGCCGCCGGCGCGCAGGTGACGCAGGAACCGAACTACCTGCTGTGGGCCGACCAGCAGAACGCCGCCGGCGGCCTGGACGTGCAGGGCAAACGCCGGAAAGTGGAGCTGATCGGCCTGGACGACCGCAGCGAGATCGAGACCTGCATCCGCAGCTTCGAGAAGCTGATGGGCAGCGACAAGGTCGACCTGATCCTGCCGCCGTGGGGCTCGAACGCGAACTTCGCCCTCGCGCCGCTGGCGAACCGGCACGGCTACCCGATGCTCGCGCCCACCGCGCTGTCGCGCAAGCTGATCGACATGCACCTGCCGTACTTCTTCTCGTTCCTGCAGCAGCCCGACCGGATGATGCAGGCGCTGGTCGACATGCTGGTCGCGCACGACACGAAGACGATCGCGATCCTCTACATGGACGACCTGTTCGGGCTGGAGAACTTCGCCGCGCTGAACGCCGCGCTGAAGAAGACGAGCATCCAGGTCGTCGAGCGCAAGGGCTATCCGCTCGGCGTGAAGGATCTCGCGCCCACGCTGCGCACGATCAAGGACCAGAACCCCGACGCGTTCATCGGCATCACCTACCCGCCCGACACCATCCTGGCGAGCAAGCAGTCGAAGGAGATCGGCTTCAACCCGAAGATCTTCTACGCGTCGGTGGGCACCGCGTTCCCGGTCTACAGGAGCGTGATCGGCGCCGGCATCGAGGGCGTCTCCGGCATGGGTTCGTGGAATCCGAAGACGAGCGCCGGCGCGAAGGCATATTTCGACGCGCACAAGGCGAAGTTCGGCAAGGAGCCCGACCGCTGGGCGAGCGGGCACGCGTGGGCGGCGATGGAAGTGCTGACGCAGGCGGTGGCGAAGGCCGGGCTCGACCGCAAGGCGCTGCGCGATTACATCGCGAAGAACGAGCACCCGACGATCATCGGCAAGGTGCGCTTCGATGGCAGCGAGAACGTCGCCACGCCGGGCAGCGTCGGGCAATGGCAGAACGGCGAGTTCGAGGTGGTCTGGCCGCAGCCGATGGCAACCTCGAAGCTGCAGACGCCCAAGCCGGCCTGGGCCTGAGAAGCCGAGCGCCCGCGCGCAGGCAGGCCGAGGCCGCGGATGTCGCCGACCGCCTGGCTCGAACTGGTCGCCTCCGGTCTGATCACCGGAGGCGTCTACGCGCTCGTCGCGCTCGGGCTGAATCTGCAGTACGGGCTGATGCGCATCCTGAACATCGCGCACGGCGAGTTCCTGATGCTGGGCGCCTTCGCCACCTGGTTCGGGCACACGCAGTTCGGCGTCTCGCCGCTCGCGATGGCGCCGGCGGCCTTCGTCGCGCTGATGCTCGTTGGCATCGCCGTGCACCGGCTGTGCTTCGCGAGGCTCGCGCGCATCTCGCCGAACGTCGACGTATTCGAGGCGCGCGGGCTGCTGGTGGCCTTCGGACTGATGTTCCTCGTGCAGAACTTCGCCTCGCTGGTCTGGGGCGGCGAACTGCGCGGCTACGACTACCTGGCCGACCCCGTCACGCTGGGCGGCGCCCGGTTCGCGGCGAACAAGCTGGTGCTGCTCGCGGCCGCACTGGTCGCGAGCGTCGCGCTGATCGTGCTGCTGCGCACGACGCTGCTCGGCAAGGGGGTGCGCGCGCTGATGCAGTCGCCGGTCGGCGCGCTGCTGGTGGGCATCGACACGGCGAAGCTGCATCCGCTGATGTTCGGCATCGGGCTGGGGCTTTCGGGCCTCGCCGGAAGCCTGCTGTCGATGACCTACGCGATTTCGCCGTCGATCGGCGAGCCGTACACCGTGACGGCGCTGATCGTCATCACGCTCGGTGGCTTCGGCAGCATGACGGGCAGCCTGGTCGCGGGCCTGGCGCTCGGCGTCGTCGAGGCGCTGGGCATGCATTTCTGGAGCCCGTCGATCAAGCCGCTGCTGTCCTACGGCATCTTCATCGGAGTGCTGCTGTGGAAGCCGCAAGGGCTGTTCCGCTCGTGAACGGGTCGCCCGCGAAGGCGCAGCGCGGCTCGCGCCGCGACGCGCTCGTGCTCGCCGTGCTGGCGGCGCTCGCCGCGACGCTGCCCTTCTTCGCCAGCGATTTCGCGCTGTCGATGGCGCTGAGCTGCCTGATGTACGTGGCGCTCGCATCCAGCTGGAGCCTGTTCTGCGGCGCGACGCGCTATCTGTCGCTCGCCACCTCGGCCTTCTTCGGCGTGGGCGCCTACACCAGCGCCTTCGTGCTCGCCGACCTGCCCTGGGCCGCGGCGATCGGGCTCGGCGCCGCGCTCGCCGTGGCAGTGGCGGTCGTCATGGGCAGCGCCGTGCTGCACCTGCGCGGCACCTATTTCGCGGTGCTCACCTTCGGCATGACCGAGCTGATCCGGCATTCGATCACGCTCGCCGAGAAGAGCCTCGCCGGCACGGTGGGGCGCGTGCTCGTCGTCGTTCCCGAACCGGCGACGGTCTACTACACGGTGCTCGCGATCGCGGTCGGCGCGGTGCTCGCGGCCATGCTCGTGCGGGCAAGCCGGCTCGGTCTGGCGATGACCGGCATCGGCGGCGACGAGCAGCGCGCGCAGACGCTCGGCGTCGACACGCGGCGCGTGAAGGTGATCGGCTTCGCGATCACGGCGGCCTTCGCCGGCGCGGTGGGCGCCGCGATGAGCGTGCGCTGGACCTACATCGACCCGACCACGGTGTTCAACCCGTTCATCGGCTTCCAGACCGTGCTGATCGCGCTGGTCGGCGGGGCCGCCAGCCTGTGGGGGCCGGTGGTCGCGGCGATCGTCTTCAGCGTGCTCGCCGAGACGCTGCGGCTGCAGCTGCCGCAGGTCTACATGATGGCGCTCGGGCTGCTGCTGATCCTGTGCGTGCTCTACCTGCCGGATGGACTGGCGTCGCTCGGGCGGCGGGGAAAGCGGGTCGAAGCGGCGGCTTGCGCGGAGGCGCCGCGTGACTGAGGTGAGCACCGAGGTGAGCACTGAGGCGAGCGTGCGACTCGAGGCCCGCTCGGTGACGGTTCGCTTCGGCGGCCTGGTCGCCGTCGACGCCGTCGACGCGCGCTTCGCGACGGGCGAACTGGTCGGCATCATCGGGCCGAACGGCGCCGGCAAGACGACCTTCTTCAACGCGATCTCGGGCGTGCTCGCGCCCGGCGCCGGCCAGCTGCTCGACGACGGCAAAGACCTCACCGGCGCGGCGCCGCACCGCTTCGCCGCGCACGGCATCGCGCGCACTTTCCAGACGCCGCGCGTGTTCGGCGAGCTGAGCGTGCTGCGCAACGTCGATTTCGGTTTGCAGTTCGCCGGCCGTCGCCGCAGCGCGCCGGCCGCGCTGCGCGACGCGGACAGCGTGCTGCGGCTGATCGGCCTGGCGCAGCACGCCGAGCTGCCCGCGGCGCAGATCACGCCGTCGCAGCAGCGACTGCTCGAGATCGGCATGGCGCTCGCCACGCGGCCGAACGTGCTGCTGCTCGACGAGGTGGCCGCCGGACTCACCGAAGCCGAGGTCGAAGCGATGGCGCAGCGCATTCGGGCGTTGCGCGACGACCTGGGGCTCACCGTGATCTGGATCGAGCACGCGGTGACGACGCTGATGCGCTACGTCGAGCGCGTGATCGTGCTGCACCAGGGCCGCAAGATCGCCGACGACACGCCGGCGCGCGTCGTGCAGGACGCGCAGGTCGTCGACGCCTATCTCGGCGACGAGATCGCCGAGCCGATCGGATGAAGCGCGAGATGCAGGACCCCGCTCGATCCCTGGAACGCGACAGGCCCGTGGCCGATCGAAGCGCGACGACGAGCGACGCTGCCCCCGCCCGTCTCGACGTGAGCGCGTTGAGCGCGGGCTACGGCGGCTTCCTCGTCGTGCGCGAACTCTCGCTGCACGCGCTGCCCGGCGTGACGGTGATCCTCGGCCCGAACGGCGCGGGCAAGACGACGCTGCTGAAGGCGATCGCCGGCCTCCTCCCGCGCAGCGGCACGGTGAAACTCGACGGCCAGGAGTTGCCCGCCGACGGCCGCGCCAACGCGATCGTCGCGCGCGGCATCTCGCTCGTCGCCGAGGGCCGACAGCTCTTCGCGCAGATGACGGTGCGCGAGAACCTCGAATTGGGCGGCTGGCTCGTTTCGCCGGCCGAGCGCGCGCGGCGCCTCGAACAGGCCTTCACCGACTTCCCGCGCCTGGCCGAGCGCGCCGGACAGCTTGCCGGAACGATGAGCGGCGGCGAGCAGCAGATGGTGGCGGTGGCGCGCGCGATGATGAGCGCCCCGCGCCTGCTGATGCTCGACGAGCCCTCGCTCGGCCTGGCGCCGAAGATGGTCGACGAGCTGCTCGCGATCGCGCGGCGCATCGCCGACCACGGCACCACGGTGCTGATGGTCGAGCAGAACGTGCGCAAGTCGCTCGCCGTCGCCGACCGCGGCTACGTGCTCGAGCGCGGCCGCATCGTCGCCTCCGGCGCCGCCGCCGAGCTGGCCGGCTCGGCCGCGATCCGCGCCGCCTATCTGGGCGGCTCGCCGAATCTCCCGAACGCGCGCCCCGACGCGCCCGTGTCTTTCCGCAAGCAGGAGTACCCGATGTCCGATCTCTCGATGCTCATCGGCGGCGCATCCGTCGCCGCCCGCAACGGCGCCACCTTCGAGCGGCGCAACCCGCTCGACGGCAGCGTGGCCACCCGCGCAGCGGCCGCCACCGCCGGGGACGCAGTCGCCGCCGTCGAGGCCGCGGCCGGCGCCTTCGGCGCCTGGAGCCGCACCGGCCCCGGCGAGCGGCGCGCGCTGCTGCTGAAGGCCGCCGACGCGCTCGAGGCGCGCACGCCGCAATTCGTCGAAGCGGTGGCCGCCGAGACCGGCGCGAGCGCCCTGTGGGCCGGCTTCAACGTGCACCTGGCCGCCGGCATGCTGCGCGAGGCGGCGGCGCTCACCACGCGCGCGATCGGCGAAGTGATCCCCTCCGACGTGCCCGGCTCGCTCGCGATGGGCGTGCGCCAGCCGGCGGGCGTCGTCGTCGGCATCGCGCCATGGAACGCGCCGGTGATCCTCGGCGTGCGCGCGATCGCCACGCCGCTCGCCTGCGGCAACACCGTCGTGCTCAAGGGCAGCGAGAACTGCCCGCGCACGCACTCGCTGATCGTCGAATCGCTGCAGGACGCGGGCTTTCCGAAAGGCGTCGTCAACTACGTGACCAACGCGCCGGCCGACGCCGGCGCGGTCGTCGAGGCGATGGTCGCGCATCCGGCGGTGCGCCGCGTGAACTTCACCGGCAGCACGCGGATCGGCCGCATCATCGCGCAGACCTGCGCGAAATACCTGAAGGCAGCCGTGCTCGAGCTGGGCGGCAAGGCGCCGATGGTCGTGCTCGACGACGCCGACGTCGGCGCGGCGGTCGACGCGGCCGCGTTCTCGTGCTTCATGAACTCCGGGCAGATCTGCATGAGCGCCGAGCGGCTCGTCGTCGATTCGCGCATCGCCGACGAATTCGTCGAGCGCCTCGTGGCGAAGGCGCGCGCGCTGCCGCTGGGCGACCCCCGCAAGGGCCCGGTGGTGCTCGGCTCGGTCATCGGCATGAGCACCGTCGAGCACTGCAACGCGCTGATCGACGACGCGCTCGCCCTCGGCGCGAAGCTGCTGTGCGGCGGCAAGGCGAGCGACACGCTGATGCCGGCGACGATCCTCGACCACGTCACGCCGCAGATGCGGATCTACCGCGAGGAAACCTTCGCGCCGGTGAAGTGCGTCGTGCGCGTCGACGGCGTCGAAGCGGCCGTCGCCTGCGCCAACGACAACGAGTACGGCCTGAGCGCGTCGGTGTTCGGACGCGACGTGGCGCGCGCGATCCAGGTCGCGCAGCGCATCGAGTCGGGCATCTGCCACGTGAACGGGCCCACCGTGCACGACGAGGCGCAGATGCCCTTCGGCGGCGTCAAGGGCAGCGGCTGGGGGCGCTTCGGCGGCGAGGCGGGCATCCGCGAGTTCACCGAGCTGCGTTGGATCACCGTGCAGACGGGGGCGCGGCAGTATCCGTTCTAGCCAACGTCGGCGTTCGGCGGCGCCCGCTTGCGGGCGTCCGCTGCAACAGATCAGCCCGGTTCCCGCTCCGCCCGCTTCTTCCAGCTCAGGCTGAGTTTTCGGTTTGACGCAACACAGTCACGCAGGTACAGATTGATCAGGCTTTGATAGGGAATCCCGACCTCTTCGGAGATCCCTTTGAAGTATTCGATCGCATCTTCGTCGAGCCGGATGGTGATCTGCTTCTTCAACTGCGATGCGTAGGGGTTCTTGCGAGATTTCGAGAAATCATATTCCTTGCGCATGCTGCACCTACTGCGGGTAAGACCTTGATTCACGCGCCGTCGCCTTGCGCGCCGAAATGATACGAATGAGGTTGCCTTTGCTGCGGTAGCAATGACAGACGACGAGCAACCGTAGCGTGCCGCTCAGGCCCAACAGGATAAAGCGCTCCTCGTCTTCGGAGTGATCGGGATCGTCGATCAACCGTGCTCGGTCGTCGAAGAAGACCGAGCGCGCCTCTTCGAACGTCACGCCGTGCTTCTTCGCGTTGGCCGCCGCCTTGGCTTCGTCCCACTCGAACCTGAGCGTGCTCATTCGACAACGATAACTACATTGTAACTACAACGCAACACACCGGTAGAGCGAGCCCCAGGGCGAACTAACGTTGAAGCCCAGCTTGCTGATTCTCCATACGAAACCACGGCATCCCCCCATTTGGAGGATGTGCGCGGCGGCGGCGGCGGGCAGTTTCCTTCTCATGAGGAGAAAACGCCGCTACAACCGCTACTACGTTCATGCGCGCATCAGCGAACGGCGCTTCGTGCTGTTCGTGCGCTGTTTCGCCGCAGACCTGACCGCGCGCCAGTGTGCGGCGCAGGTCGGCATGAGCGTGCGCGCGGTCAACGATCTGTACCGGCGCCTGCGCGAGCGGATCGCGCGGGACGAACTGCGTGCGGGGCGGGGCCGTGGCGGCGGCGTTGCGCGGGACGGAGTCCGACAGCGTCACGCAATGGACGGCGGTCGGCGTGCGCTGGATCGACGGCAGGATCCGTGCCGCGCTACTCTCGTGGTCACAGGCGTATGCGGCTCGTATGGGCGGCTCATGCATCGGCTCGCCGGACAGCCTGTCGTCGTGCCCCGTTGCCGTCATCGACATCGGCCTGGACCATCATCGCTGGCTCGTGCCGCCGCTCGACGAAATGTCCGGCGGCGACCCCGTGTTGCGCTTCCGCCGCTTCGCGAAGGCGCGCCTGCGCCGCTTCAACGGTGTGGCCCGCCACGTCTTCGGGCTGCATCTGCAGGAGTGCGTGTTCCGCTTCAACCACCAGGGCGAAGCGCTGGAAGAGCTGCTGCTGGGCAGGCTGCTGGCCGAGCCGCTGCGGGTGGGCGGACGGTCCAGAGAGCCGCCGCGGCGCCGAGCCGATGGCGGATGCGATCGAAGCGAAGCGCGCCCTGGCGGGCGGTGAGGGGTGAGAGCAAAGCACACGACGGTCGGACCCGGCGGCTGCGCGCCGCAGTTGAAGCGCCATGCTGCGGAATGCGGCGTTTCAGCGCGCGCAACGGTTTGCGCAGCGGAAAACGCTGCGCTTCGCAGCGCGTCTACCTGCGTCCAGGCCGGAAGCAGATCGTCGTCAGCATCTCCTGGGCTCGCGGATGACGGAAACAGCGCCAGTCTTGGGCGATTGAGCAGGATCCGTCAGGAATGCGCGCTTTTTGCGTGTTCCCTCGAGTGACCGCGCCGGCTCGACCGATTTCGTTCGCTTTTCGCGCGATCCCGGCCGCGTCCAGGCGCTTGCGGATCGGATTGCGCGAGTTTCGCGCCTTTCCGATTGCGTTGGCCGGCGGAGATCCGTAGCTCCCCAGCGCGGGGTCGTCGCGCGGGGCGGGGTCGTCGCGCGGGGTCGTCGCGCGGATCCGAACCTCGCGCCCCGGTTGCCGACCCTACCGCGCGCCGAGCACCGCAAAATCCGCCCGCTCGAGCATCAGTGAAACGACCACCCCCGCCACCAGCCCCCAGAACGCCGCACCGACGTTGAAGATCGCCAGGTCGGTGACCGTGACCAGGAAGGTGACCAGCGCGCCGAGCGTGAAGCGCCCGCCGAAGGAGGTGACGAAGGCCACCTGCAGCACGCGCAGCAGCGCCAGCCCCGCCAGCGTCGCAATGAACGCCGGCGGGGTCGCGAGCATCAACCGCGTGAAGAACGGCGACAGCAGCCCGAAGGCGAGCGCGAGCGCGCCGACGACGATCCCGCCCGTGTAGTGACGCTCACGTTCGCCCGCGGACGAAATGATGGCGTTGGTCGGCCCGGTCAGGCAGGTGGAAACGGTGCCGACGAAGGCGGTGACGATCGAGCCGGCGCCGCAGGCGAAAGTCACCGCGTTGATCGGCGCCGCATGCCCCGCCGCCTGCAGCACCGCGACCCCCTGCCCGTTCTGCACGACGAGCACGGTGACGACCAGCGGCAGCACCAGTTCGACCATCGCCTGCAGCGACCACTCGGGCGCGTACAGGTTCGGATGCGCGAGCACGCTCGCCGCCGACAGCTCGGGCGCGAAGCGGCCCGACAACGCGACGGCGAGCGCGCCGACGACGAGCGCGCCGAGCATCGGCGGCAGGCGCCGGCCCAGCCGCGGCGACGCATTGAGCAGCAGGAAGGCGATCACCATCGGCGCGGCGATCGCGGCGTCCTCATGCAGCGAGCGCACGAGGTCGATGCCGAAGCGCAGGAAGACACCGGCGACCATCCCCATCACGATCGGCATCGGCACCGCCGCCATCGCGCGCCGCACCCAGCCGCTCAGGCCCAGCAGCAGCATCACGACGCCCGAGGCGACGAAGGCGCCGATCACCTGCGCAAAGCTCAGGTGATCGAGCGCCGGCCCGACGAGCACCGTGCCCGGGATCGTCCAGAAGAACGCCAGCGGTTGCCGGTACAGCCAGCAGAAGAGCAGCGTGATCAGCCCGTTCAGGAAGAACGCGCCGAAGATCCACGACGCGAGGTCCGACTCCGACAGGCCGCCGCGCAGGCCCACGGACAGGATCACCGCCACCGGCCCGGTGGCCGCGAAGATGAAGCCGATCAGCCCGTTGACCGCGTAGACGGTGCCGGAATCCCGCAGCAGGCCGCGCCAGCGGGTCGGAGGACGGATCGGGGCTTCGAGCGGCATCGCACGAAATGGTACGACACCGCCCTTGCCGGCAGCCGCCGGCGAAACGAGACGCGCGGCGCAGCCGCCGTGCGCCCTCGCACGGCGGCCGTCGCAGTACGTCTACTACCGCCCGGTCGGCCGCATCGCCGGCTCGCTGCCCTGCCGGTAGTGCGAAAGCGCCGTGCGCAGCCCGATCAGCACTTCTGCCGACGTCTCGAACAGCGCCTGCGCCTTCGGTTCGACGACCTGGTTCGCGTCGTCGCGAAGATGGCGAACCAGCTCGTCGATCTGCCCCGCGAGGCGATCGACGTGGAACCGCGGGTCAGGGTTCTGGACCGATTCCATGGCGCTTCCTTTCCTGATTTCGACAATGACGAGTCAGTGCGGTATGCAAGGCGCAAGCCCGACGAGAACTTCGGCGAGGAACTCGAACTCCTCGATGCGCGTCGTGCTCGTGCGCGCGGCCAGCGCGATGCGCCGCGTGGGCACCGGCGGCGCGAAACGCTTCGGCAACACCGACGCACCCGACAGGAACCCGGAATCGATCGCCATCTGCGGCAACAGCGCATCGCCGAGCCCCGACTCGACCATCTGCACCAGCGTGACCAGGCTCGTCGCCTCGATCCCCGAGGCGTTCGCGCGCTCGGCCAGCCCGCAGGCCTCGATCGTGTGCTCGCGCAGGCAGTGCCCTTCCTCGAGCAGCAGCAGGCGCTCGGGGTCGAGATTGGCGATCTTCGGGCGGCGCGAGCTGTCGCGCCCGTCGTCGCGCATCGGGCTGATCAGCCACAGCTCCTCGACGAAAAGCTCGCGCACGAGCAGCCCCTGCGTGTCGTAGGGCAGCGCGATCAGCGCGAAATCCAGTTCGCCGCCGCGCAGCCGCTCGAGCAGGGTGGCCGTGCGGTCTTCGCGCAGCACGAGCTTGAGCGCGGGGTGCGTCGCCCGCGTCTGGCGCACGAGCCCCGGCAGCAGGAAAGGCGCGATCGTCGGGATGGCGCCCAGCCGCACCATTCCGGTCATCGGCGCAGCGGAAGCGCGCACCAGCGCGACCAGGTCGCGCGCCGCGCCGAGCAGCGCGCGGCTGCGCTCGACGACCTTCTCGCCCAGCGGCGTCATGCGCACCGACTGGCGGTCGCGCTCGACCAGGCGCGCGCCGAGCGCGGCCTCCAGCTCCTTCAGGCCCGACGAGAGCGTCGACTGCGTGACGAAGCAGTCCTGCGCAGCCTGCGTGAAGTTCAGCCGCTCGGCAACCGCGACGAGGTAGGACAGCTGGCGCAGCGACGGCAGCGCATTGGACATCGGGGGGAACTCCCGTTATATCGAGAGACTCGATATAGATGACAGGAATAATTCGTTGGATCGATTATACGCGCCGACCCACACTTCGTTCACGCGTTACAACCCGAAGCGGAGAACGAAGATGAACGGCAGGTCGATCACCATCCAGAACCTCGAAGCGGCTTTCGCCGGCGAATCGATGGCGCACATCAAGTACCGGTACTTCGCGCGCGTGGCGCGCGCCGCCGGCGACGAGGAAACGGCACGGCATTTCGAGGCCACCGCCGACCAGGAAGTGCAGCATGCTTTCGGCCACCTCGACCTGCTGTACCCGGCCGGCAAGCTCACGCCCGCGCGCGCGCTCGAACTGGCGATCGAGGGCGAAACCTACGAGTACAGCGAGATGTACCCGAAGTTCCGCCACCTGGCGGTCGAGGAAGGCAACCAGGCGGCCGTGGCCGAGTTCGACCAGCAGATCGCCGAATCGAAGGAGCACGCCGACGCCTTCCGCGCCATGCTCGAGAAGGCGGCCAAGCGCTTCGCGGCGCTGACGAAGGTCGAGGAGAAGCACGCGAACGCCTATCGTGAAGTGCTCGAACGCGTGAACGCCGCGGCGCGGGCGAAGACGACCGAAGCCGCCTGAACCGAAACGGCGCCGCCCGCCGCGGAAACGCCGCCCGGGCGGCGCGCATCCAACGACACACCGACCGATACGCTACACAGGCAAGGGAGAACGCAATGAAGAGCTGGCAATGCATCGTCTGCGGTTTCGTCTACAACGAAGCCGACGGACTGCCCGAGGACGGAATCGCGGCCGGGACCCGCTGGGAAGACATCCCCGACGACTGGTCCTGCCCCGACTGCGGGGTGGCGAAAGCCGATTTCGAGATGATCGAGATCATCGCCTGAGCCTGCGATGAACGATCCGATCGTCGTCGCCGGCAGCGGACTGGCGGGCTACACGCTGGTGCGCGAGCTGCGCCGGCTCGACGCTTCGGCGCCGATCGTCGTCGTCACGCGCGACGACGGCGCCGTCTACTCGAAGCCGATGCTGTCGAACGCGCTCGCCGCCGGTCGCACGGCGGCGACGCTGGCGACGGCCGACGCGGCCGGCGCCGCGGCGCAGTTCGGCGCGACGGTGCTTGCCGGGCAGCACATCGAGGCTGTCGACCCCGCAGCCCGCGCGCTGCGCCTGGCGAGCGGCGAACGGATCGCGTACCGCGCGCTGGTGCTCGCGCTCGGCGCCGATCCGATCCGCGTTCCGCTGGAAGGCGACGGCGCCGGCGACGTGCTGACGGTGAACGATCTCGCCGACTACGCACGCTTTCGCGACGCGATCGAAGCGGCCGCCGACGTCACCCTCCTCGGCGCAGGCCTGATCGGCTGCGAGTTCGCCAACGATCTGCGACTGTCGGGACGAAAGGTGCGGGTCGTCGAGCCGGCGGCCTGGCCGCTGGGACGACTGGTGCCGCAGACGGTGGGCGAGGCCTTCGCGCAGCGCCTGCGCGAGGCCGGTATCGAGATGCGGCACGGCGCGACCGCGATGTCGATCGCGCGTCGCGCGGGAGGCGGATACCGCGTGCGGCTCACCGGCGACACGTCGGTAGCCACCGACGTCGTGCTGTCGGCGATCGGGTTGCGGCCGCGAACGGCGCTTGCCGCCGCCGCCGGGCTGCGGACGAACCGCGGAATCGCGGCCGACCGGCTGCTGCGCACGAGCGATCCGGCGATCTACGCCCTCGGCGACTGCGCCGAAGTCGACGGACTGGTACTGCCTTTCGTGATGCCGCTGATGCACGCGGCGCGCGCGCTGGCGCGCACGCTGTGCGGCGAGGAAACGCGGCTGCGCTATCCGGCGATGCCGGTCGTCGTGAAGACGCCCGCCGCGCCGTTGACGGTCGCCCCGCCGCCGCCCGACGCGAGCGGCGCATGGGAATGCGCCACCGGCGCCGACGGCAGTCTCGAGGCTTCGTTCGTCGACGCGCAGGGAACGCTGCTCGGCTTCGCGCTGCTCGGCGGAACGCCGGCGGCGCGGCAGGCGCTCAGCCGGCGCCTGCCGTCCGTCCTCGACTAGGGCCTGACGAAGCGGCGACGCGCTCGGCCACGCGGCGGGCGCCGCGCCGGTCGTCGCTCTCAGCCGAAGGGCCGCACGCCGATCAGCGGCCCGTGCAGGTACATCGCGAACACGTACCAGGCCACGGTGCCGACCACCACCGACGTCAGGTCGTTGCCCCAGACGCCGCGGCGCTGCACCCCCGCGGCCCGGTCGCGCCGGCGCGATGCGACGAAGTCGACCGCAGCCCAGACGAGGAAGGCGCCGAACAGCACCAAATCGGCGACGCCGCCGTTGGCGAGCAGATGCGCCAGCGCCCACAGCGCGACGCCGAGCAGCATCGGATGGCCGATCAGCGCACGCAGCCGGCTGCGCGGAACGTAGGCGGCGACGATCAGCACGAAGGAGATCAGCGTCAGCGGCGAGGCCAGATGCCGCGTCCAGACCGGCGGCGCCCACAGCGGCGCGCCCTGGCTCGCGCGCGCCAGCCCGTAGCCCCAGACGATCAGCGCCAGGCCCACGATCGAGACCAGCGAGAACAGGCCTTTCCAGCGGCCCTCGCCCATCGACGCGATGCGCCGGCTGCGCCAGTCGTCGGCGACCAGGCGCAACGAATGCGGTCCGAGGAACAACAGCAACCCCACGACGAGAACGATCACGGTCTTCTCCGGGCAAGCCTGCGCTGGCGAAAGGCTACCCGATGCGCCGGCAGGGCGTCGCGAATCATCGGATAATGGCGCGATGCGAGTACTCCAGCCGCTGTTCCAGAACAACCGCGAGTGGTCCGAGCGCATCCGCGCGTCCGACCCCTCGTTCTTCCAGCGCCTTTCGCAGCAGCAGAGCCCGAAATACCTGTGGATCGGCTGCTCCGACAGCCGCGTGCCGGCCAACGAGATCATCGGACTGCCGCCGGGCGAGGTGTTCGTTCATCGCAACGTCGCCAACGTCGTCGTGCACACCGACCTGAACTGCCTGTCGGCGCTGCAGTTCGGCATCGACGTGCTGCAGGTCGAGCACGTGATGGTGGTCGGCCACTACGGCTGCAGCGGCGTGCGCGCCGCGCTCTTCCAGCAGCGCATCGGCCTGTCCGACAACTGGCTCGGGCACGTGCGCGACGTCGCCGAGCGACACGAAGCGCGCATCCGGCCGCTGGCGCACGACGGCGAACGCGCCGACCGCCTGTGCGAACTGAACGTCGTCGAGCAGGTACGCAACGTCTCGCACACGACGATCGTGCGCGACGCCTGGGAGCGCGGCCAGCAGCTCTCGCTGCACGGCTGGATCTACAGCCTGCGCGACGGGCTGCTGCGCGATCTGGGCGTCACCGCGCAGAACCTCGACGAATGCAACGAGCGATACGCGGCCGCGCTGCAGGCGCTGCAGCAGTGAGGCGCGTCGCGCGGAGCCTGGCTCGGACGCGCACCGCAACCGGATGAAAGTCCTCGTCGTCGGCGCCGGCGTCGTCGGCGTCACCACCGCCTGGTTCCTCAGCCGCCAGGGCTTCGAGGTCGTCGTGGTCGACCGCGGCCAGGAGCCGGCCTCCGAGACGAGCTTCGCCAACGGCGGGCAGATCTCGGTGAGCCATGCCGAGCCGTGGGCGAATCCGAAGGCGCTGCAGCGGGCGGCGCGCTGGCTGCTGCGCGCCGATGCGCCGCTGCGCCTGCGCCTGCGCGTCGATCCCCGGCAGTGGCTGTGGCTCGCCCGTTTCGCTCGCGAATGCACGAACGAGCGCACGCAGCACAACATCGGCGAACTGGTGCGGCTCGGCACCTACAGCCGCAAGGTGCTGCAGTTGCTGCGCACCGACACCGGCATCTCCTACGACGAGCAGCTGCGCGGCATCCTGCATTTCTACACCGACGCACGCGAGTTCGAAGCGGCGCACGAGCCGGCGCGGCTGATGCGCGAGTTCGGCTGCGAACGCAGCATCGTTTCGGTGGACGAGGCGATCGCGATCGAGCCGGCGCTGCGCAGCGCGCGCTCGCTGCTGGTGGGCGCCACCTTCACGCCGGCCGACGAGTCGGGCGACGCGCACGCCTTCGCCGTGCAGCTCGCGCGTCTGTGCCGCGCGGCCGGCGTCGAGTTCCGCCTGGGCCATCAGGTGACCGCCCTGCGCACGAGCGGCGGACGCATCGAGCACGTCGAGGCGATCTCCCCCGAGGGCGGCTACGAGACGATCCGCGCGCAGCGCTACGTGCTCGCGGCGGGCAGCTTCAGCCCGCTGCTCGCCGCGCCGATCGGCATCCGGCTCGCCGTCTACCCGGCCAAGGGCTATTCGGTGACGATGCCCGTGCGCGACGCGGCGCGCGCCTACCAGGTGTCGCTCACCGACGACGAGCGCAAGCTCGTCTTCTCGCGGCTCGGCGATCGCCTGCGCATCGCCGGCACCGCCGAGCTGGCCGGCTACGGCCGCGCGCTCGACCTGAACCGCTGCCGCGCCATCCTGCGCCGCATCGAACAGCTGATGCCCGGCGCCGGCGACACCACGGCCGCCACGTTCTGGTCGGGGCTGCGGCCGTCCACGCCGTCGAACCTCCCCTACGTGGGCGGCACGTGCGTGCCCAACCTCTTCCTGAACACCGGACACGGAACGCTGGGGTGGACGCTCGCCTGCGGCTCGGCGAAGGCGCTGGCCGACCTGATGGCGGGCCGCCAGCCGGATGTCGACTACGCCTTCTGCGGTCCGGCCTCGCCCCCCGGCAGGACGACTGCCGTTCCCGAGACGATCCCGCGATGAAAACCGCCGAAAAGCAGCCGGACGTGCCGGCCTACCCCTTCGCGGCCGCGCCCGTGCACGGATCGGCGGTCGAGGTGACCCCCGGCCTGCTGTGGATGCGCAAGCCGCTTCCGCCGCCGCTGTCGCACATCAACACCTGGGCTATCGCCGATGGCGCGGGCTGGGCCGCGGTCGACACCGGGCTGCAGAGCCCGGAGACGGCC
>CALCZN010000250.1:0-9989 GCA_937903095.1 uncultured Burkholderiales bacterium | reverse complement strand
TCACCGCCGATTGCCTGCCGGTGCTCTTCGCCGATTCGAAAGGCGAAGTCGTCGCGGCGGCGCACGCCGGCTGGCGCGGCCTCGCCGACGGCGTGCTCGAGCGCACGGTGCAGGCGATGCGCGCGCTTGCCGGCGCGAATGCCGAGCTGTGCGCGTGGCTCGGGCCTTCGATCGGTCCCGCGGCTTTCGAGGTAGGCGAGGAGGTTCGCGCGCGCTTCTGCGACGTCGATCCGCGGGCCGCACGCGCATTCGCCGCTGGCGAGCGCAGCGGCAAGTGGCTTGCCGATCTTCCTGCGCTCGCGCGCCTTCGGCTCGACGGAATCGGTGTGCATCGTGTTGCCGGCGCGGATCGCTGCACGGTGCGAGAAGCGACGGATTTCTATTCGTATCGGCGTGACGGTCAGTGCGGACGAATGGCCACTCTCGTCTGGACGACCTCGCGTTGACAAAAAGATGGCGCAGTGCAGAATGAATGCGGCGGTCCGGCCGACAACGACGGAGGAGAAGATGCCCGGTGCAACCCGTGCGGCGCGGAACGGCGAGCCGAAAGCAGCGCGAAGCAAGGAATCGGCGTCGCGCGGCGCGAAGACGGTGCGCGGGCAACCGGCAGTCGGCGAAACGCGTGCTGCGGAGCACGCTTCCGCTGCCGCACGAAGCACGACGAGCGCTTCCGCGGCCAAGGCCCCCCGCGCGGACAAGTCCACGGAAGGAAACTCGGGCAAGTCCGCGAAAGGAAACTCGGGCAAGTCTGCGAAAGGAAACCCGGACAAGCCCGCGGCTCGCAAGGCGCGGCCGTCGGCTCCGTCGAAGCCGCACGAACGCAGGAGGCCTTCTTCGCAGGCTTCCGGGATCGACATGCTGCAGGACAGCGGCGAGCCGATCCATGTCCCCGGCAGTCGCCTCGGCGCCTTGCAGGCCGAATATCTGTCGCGCCTGGGCGAGCTGGTCCGTTCGCCGGCAGCGCCGCAGCCGGCGGACCGGCGTTTCTCGGGCGATGCCTGGCGACAGGGGCCCTTCGCGTGGACCGCCTCGCTGTACCTGCTGAACGAAGAGTTCATGAAGCGGCTCGCCGAGTCGGTCGAAGGCGGCGACGAGAAGACGCGCGAGCGCATCCGCTTCGCCACGCAGCAGTGGCTCGCCGCCATCTCGCCGGCAAACTTCCTGCTCACCAACCCGGAAGCGCAGCGACGCGTGCTCGAAACGCAGGGCGAGAGCCTGCGCTCCGGCATCGGCAACCTGCTCGGCGATCTGCAGCGCGGACGCATTTCGCAGACCGACGAGTCGGCCTTCGAGGTCGGCGTGAACGTCGCCACCACGCCCGGCTCGGTCGTCTTCGAGAACGATCTTGTCCAGCTGATCCAGTACGCGCCGTCCACCGAAACCGTCGGTAGCCGGCCACTGCTGATGGTGCCGCCGTGCATCAACAAGTTCTACATCCTCGACCTGCAGCCGGATAACTCGCTGGTCGCCTACGCGGTGGCGCAGGGGCATACCGTGTTCATGGTGTCGTGGAAGAACGTGCACGCCGACCAGGGGCCCCTCGGCTGGGACGACTACCTCGAACGCGGCGTTCTCGAGCCGATGCGCGTCGTACGCGAGATCGCCGGCGTCGAGCACATCAACACGCTCGGCTTCTGCGTCGGCGGCACGCTGCTCGCTGCCGCGGCCGCGGTGCTGGCGGGTCGCGGCGACGACTGGATCGAGTCGATGACGCTGCTCACGTCGTTCATCGATTTCTCGCGCCCGGGTTCGATCGGCGTCTTCGTCGACGAGCACCAGGTCGCCTACCGCGAAGCGACGATCGGCTCGGGCGGCATCATGCCGGGGCGCGAACTGGCGCTCACCTTCAACTACCTGCGCCCGAACGACCTGGTCTGGAACTACGTCGTCGCCAACTACCTGAAGGGGGAAGCGCCGCCGGCCTTCGACCTGCTGTACTGGAACGCCGACAGCACGAACCTCCCCGGGCCGATGTACTGCTGGTATCTGCGCCACATGTACCTGCAGAACGAGTTGCGCCAACCCGGGCGGCTCACCTGCCTCGACGTTCCGGTCGACGTCGGCGAGATCGGCGTTCCCACCTACATCTACGCCTCGCGCGAGGACCACATCGTTCCGTGGCAGGGCGCCTACGAGTCCACGCAACTGCTGTCGGGGCCGCTGCGCTTCGTGCTCGGCGCCAGCGGCCACATCGCCGGCGTGATCAACCCGCCGGCGAAAGGCAAGCGCAGTCATTGGCTCGGCGAGAGCCTGCCCGAGAACGCCGAGGACTGGTTCGCGCAGGCGAGCGAGCGTCCGGGCAGCTGGTGGCCCGACTGGGCGCAGTGGCTGTCGGAATTCGCCGGCGAACGGCGTCCCGCGCCGAAGACGCCGGGCAATGCGCGCCATCGCGTCATCGAGCCCGCACCCGGCCGTTACGTAAAGGAGAAGGCAGGCTAGATCGGACATTCACCGGCGGGCCGGCGCCCGCCATCCAGCGGCGAACGAAAGGAAGCACAGCCATGAGCAGGATCGCGTACGTGACGGGCGGGATGGGCGGCATCGGAACGGCCATCTGCCGCAAGTTCCACGACATGGGTTTCACCGTGATCGCCGGCTGCGGGCCGACGCGCGATCACCAGAAATGGCTCGCCGAGCAGAAGGCCGACGGCTACAACTTCCACGCGTCGGTGGGCAACGTCGCCGACTGGGATTCCACCCGCGCCGCCTTCGAGAAGGCCGCGCAGGTCGGCCCGATCGACATCCTGGTGAACAACGCCGGCATCACGCGCGACGGCGTGTTCCGCAAGATGACGCTGGAGGACTGGCGCGCCGTCATCGACACGAACCTGAACTCGCTGTTCAACGTGACCAAGCAGGTCATCGACGGCATGCTCGAGCGCAACTGGGGCCGCGTCATCAACATCTCGTCGGTGAACGGCGAGAAAGGCCAGTTCGGCCAGACGAACTACTCGGCCGCCAAGGCCGGCATGCACGGCTTCACGATGGCGCTCGCGCTCGAGGTGGCGAGCAAGGGCGTGACGGTGAATACGGTGGCGCCGGGCTACATCGCCACCGACATGGTGATGGCCGTGCGCGAAGACGTGCGCGAGAAGATCATCCAGACCATCCCGGTGCGCAGGCTCGGCAAGGCCGAGGAGATCGCGTCGATCGTCGGCTGGCTGGCCACCGACGACGCGGGCTTCACGACCGGTGCGGAGTTCTCGTGCAACGGCGGCCTGCACATGGGCTAGGGCCTGCACAGGCCCTGATCCGGAGAACCCGATGGCGAACGCCACCCGTCTGATCAAGAAGTATCCCAACCGGCGGCTGTACGACACGCAGACGAGCGCGTACATCACGCTGGCCGACGTCAAGCAGCTGGTGCTCGGCAACGAGAGCTTCAAGGTGGTCGACGCCAAGAGTGGGGAGGACCTCACGCGCAGCATCCTGCTGCAGATCATCCTCGAGGAGGAGGCGGGCGGCGCGCCGCTCTTCTCCTCGCCGATGCTCGCGCAGATCATCCGCTTCTACGGCCACGCGATGCAGGGAATGATGGGCGCGTATCTCGAGAAGACGATGCAGGCGTTCGTCGAGATCCAGAACAAGATGCAGGAGCAGTCGAAGAGCTTCTACGACAACAAGGGCATCCCGAACCCGGAGATGTGGGCGCAGTTCATGTCGATGCAGACGCCGATGATCCAGACGATGATGGGCAACTACATCGAGCAGAGCAAGAACCTGTTCGTGCAGATGCAGGAGCAGATGCAGGCGCAGACGCGCAACATGTTCCAGAACTTTCCGTTCCCGATGTCGCCCGGGGGGCAGGGCGGGCCGGGCGACAAGGGCGAGAAGAAGTAGGAGAGAACTGCAACGGCTGCGCCTGCCCGGCGGGAAGCGTTCGCCATGCCGTTGTAATGACCGGGGGCTGTGTGTAGACTCCTGCACAAGGAGTTGCACATGGCTACCAATCTCGCCATCGACCCGGATCTTCTCGACCGGGCGGTCGAAGTCAGCGGGGAGCGAACGAAGAAGGCCGCCGTGACCAGGGCTTTGCAGGAGTTCATCGCCCGTCGCGAGCAGCGCCGCATCGCGGAGCTGTTCGGCAAGCTCGAATGGGACCAGTCGTTCGACTACAAGGCCGAGCGATCGCGTCCCGAATGACCCTTCTGGTAGACACCAGCGTCTGGTCGCTGGCGCTTCGTCGCGATGTCGAAGCTTCGGAGCCGGAAGTCGTTTATCTGGAGGACGCCCTGTCCGGTGCGGAGGTCATCGTCACGACAGGTCTCGTTCTTCAGGAGCTTCTGCAGGGCTTTTCGGGCGCGAAAGCGCATGCGCAGATCGTCGAACGATTCGCCGCCCTGCCGCTGCTTCAGCCGGATCGCGACGACCACATCGGCGCGGCGGCGTTGCGCAACCGGTGTCGTCAGGCCGGTGTACAGCTCGGTACCATCGACGCACTGCTTGCCCGGCTCTGTATCCGCCACGACCTGACGCTGCTCACCACCGACAAGGATTTCAGACATGCCGCAAAGCATTGCCCGCTCCGCTTGTGGTCGGGCAAGCCACGGGCAAGACGTTGATCGCGGCACGCCGACCGTCGGCTTCGTCTCGCTCGGCTGCCCGAAGGCGACCGTCGACTCCGAGCGCATCCTCACGCGGCTGCGCGCCGAGGGCTACGACATCGTCGGCGACTACGCGGGCTCCGATCTCGTCATCGTCAACACCTGCGGCTTCATCGACGAGGCGGTGCAGGAGTCGCTCGATGCGATCGGCGAGGCGCTCGCCGAGAACGGGCGCGTGATCGTCACCGGCTGCCTCGGTGCCCGCCGTTCCGCTTCGGGCAACGCTCTCGTCGCCGACGTTCATCCGAAGGTGCTCGCCGTCACCGGTCCGCAGGCGATCGACGAAGTGATGTCGCACGTGCACGCGCACCTGCCCAAGCCGCACGATCCCTTCGTCGATCTCGTTCCTCCCGGCGGCATCAAGCTCACGCCGCGGCACTACGCGTACCTGAAGATCTCCGAAGGCTGCAACCACCGTTGCACCTTCTGCATCATCCCGTCGATGCGCGGCGACCTCGTCAGCCGGCCGATCGGCGAGGTGGTGCGCGAAGCGCGCGCGCTGGTCGACGCCGGCGTGCGCGAACTGCTCGTCATCTCGCAGGACACGAGCGCCTACGGCGTCGACGTGCGCTACCGCACCGGCTTCGTCGACGGCCGCCCGGTGCGCACGCGCATGCTCGAGCTGGTGACCGAACTCGCGCGGCTCGGCGCGCGGGTTCGGCTGCACTACGTCTATCCGTATCCGCACGTCGACGAAGTGCTGCCGCTGATGGCCGAAGGGCGCGTGCTGCCGTACCTGGACGTGCCGTTCCAGCATTCGCATCCGCGCGTGCTGCGCGCGATGAAGCGCCCGGCCTCGGGCGAAGCGAACATCGAGCGCATCCGTGCGTGGCGCGCCGTGTGTCCGGAGCTGACGATCCGCAGCACCTTCATCGTCGGCTTTCCCGGCGAGACCGAAGCCGAGTTCGAGCACCTGCTCGCCTTCCTCGAGGAGGCGCAGCTCGATCGCGTCGGCTGCTTCGCCTATTCGCCGGTGGAGGGCGCCGCGGCCAATGCGCTGGCCGACCCGGTGCCCGACGACGTGCGCGAAGCGCGGCGCGAGCGCTTCATGCGGGTGCAGGCGAAGATCAGCGCCGCGCGGTTGCGCCGGCGCATCGGCAGCGAGACCTCGGTGCTGGTCGATGCGATCGAGCACGATCGCGCCTCGGGCCGATGGCGAGCGGTAACGCGCTCGGCGGCGGAAGCGCCGGAGGTGGACGGCGTCGTCTACGTCACGCTGTCCGGCGAAGCGGATGCGAAGGCGCATCCCCCGGGCAGCGAGTTGCGCGTGCGCATCGTCGGTGCCGACGAGCACGATCTGGAGGCCGTGAAGGGCGAAGGGTGAAGGGTCGGAACTCCTCGGCCCGGCGCCTCGCACCTCCATCCGGCGCGCTTCGAGTCATGCCGCTGTCGAATGCGGCGTTTCCACTCGCGCAGTTGTCTTCGTAGACAAAAACGCTGTATTGCGCAGCGTATGCAGCGTACGGAGCGAGCCGCCGGGCCGGGGAGTTTCGACCCTTCACTGCTTCGTCCGCGCTGCCGCAGCCGCAAGCGCGGCGCCGATCACCAGCACGACCACCGCAATCCACGACGGCGCCACGAACGAGCCGCTGCGCTCGGCCATCCAGCCGCCGATCGCCGGGCCGACGATCTGGCCGAGGCTGAAGGCGACCGTCATTCGCGCGATCGTCTCGTCGGGTCGATCGGGCGCGAGCGAGCGCGCCTGCGCGAGCCCGAGCGCAGTGATCGCCATGAAGGTTCCTCCGAGCAGCGCTGCGCCGACGTAGAGCGCGATCGCCTGCTGGCCGATCGCGACGAGCGCCACGCCGATCGCCTCGAGCACGAAGGCGGCGACGATCGCCGGATACACGCCGACGCGCTGTGCGACGCGCGCCCAGAACCAGTTCGACGGCGCGCCGGCGATACCCACGATCATCCACGTCCAGAACTCGACGGTGCGCCCATCGGGCAGTCCGCGCGCGATGACGACGATGAAGGTCGCCGTGATGATGTAGCCGAAGCCCAGGCATCCGTACGACCAGACGAGCCGGCCGAGCGCGCGCCGGTCGGCGCAGGCGTGCGCAGGCTCTCTTGCGGCAGCGCTCGAGATCGTGGTCGGCGGCGCGTCGAGCCTGCGCCACGGCGCGATCGCGAGCAGCAAGGCGAGCGCTGCGAGCGACGCCCACAACGGCGAGTAGCCCCAGCCCGCGTCGCGCCCGAAGTCGATCAGCATCGTCGAAGCGACGATGCCGAAGCCGACGCCGGCGTAGAGCAGCGCGCCGAGCATCGGGCGTCCTTCGCGCGCGGCGCTGGCGAAGACCACGGCGGAGGCGAAGACGAGCACGAAGGCGCTCGCGACGCCGGCGACGAAGCGCACGACGCTCCAGCCCCAGGTGCCGGCGTCGATCGCCATCATCGCCGTCGTGACGACGGTGGCAGCGAGGCCCACGCGCAGCCACAGCACGCGCCGACGCGCGACGAACGAGCGGGTGGCGAGCAGCGCGCCCGCCAGGTAGCCGGCGAAATTGGCCGACGCGACGAAGCCTGCGCCCGACAGCGACAGGCTCGATCCGTCGAGCATCGGCGGCAGCATCGGCGTGTACGCGAAGCGCCCTACGCCCATTGCCAGCGCCAGCGCGAGGAAGCCGGCGAGCGCTTCGACGGTGCCGCGCGATGCGAATCGCCCGCCGGCAACGCGCGATTCGCGCGACACGCTCATCGTGCGCGCTCGCGCTCGCGACTACGTGTCCGCAGCATCCTCATCGGCCGCGGCCCGGCGCAGGCCGCGGCAACTGATCGTCGAACCAGTTCAGGATCGCGTCGAGCCAGCAGTAGTTGATCGCGTGCGTGGTTTCCGAGCGGACGAGCGGCTTGGCGTGATACGCCACCGACACGCCGGCGATCGACATCATCTTCAGGTCGTTGGCGCCGTCGCCGACGACGATCGCCTGCGCGGGCTCGCAGCCGATCGCCGCGCAGGTGCGCTCGAGCGCGCGCTTCTTGCCCTCGGCGTCGACGATCTCGCCGAGCACGCGTCCGGTGAGCACGCCGTCGCGCACCTCGAGCGTGTTCGCGCAGGCGAAGTCGAGGTCGAGGCGATCGCGCAGGCGTTCGGTGAAGAAAGTGAAGCCGCCGGAGACGAGCAGCACGTGCAGCGAGGCTTCCTTCGCCGCGGCGATCAGCGTCTGCGCGCCGGGCGTCACGCGCAACCGCTCGTCGTAGACGCGTTGCAGCGTCGATTCGGGCAGGCCGGCGAGCAGTTCGGTGCGCCGGCGCAGGCTCTCGTCGAAATCGGCGATCTCGCCGCGCATCGCCGCCTCGGTGATCGCCGCGACTTCCGCCTTGCGGCCGGCGAAGTCGGCGATCTCGTCGATGCACTCGATCGTGATCAGCGTCGAGTCCATGTCGAAGGCGAGCAGCCGGTAGTCCGACAGCCGCACATCGGCGGGAACGACTTCGGCGTCGACGTGCAGCGCTTCGGCGAGCTGCGTGGCGCGCCGTCCGTTGATGGGAACGTCGTCCCAGGTGGCCAGGCGCGGCAGCCGCAGTGTCGGCGCGCGGCCGACCGCATCGCTGCAGGCGGCGACCGCCTCGTCGTCGAGCCGCAGGTGCTGCACCACGAGGCGTCGCGCGGTCATCGCTGCGCGAGCTTCGCGAGTTGATCGACGATCTCGCGCACCTTCTGCACGCGCGCGGCGAGATCGGCCGTGGCGATCGCGAAGCGCAGGCGGTCGGGGCCGGCCAGCTTCACGTCGCGACGCGACTGGATGAAGCGGATCATCGCCGCCGCATCGAGCGGCGGGTCGGGCACGAACTGCACGACGATCGCGTCGGCGGCGGCGTCGATCTTCGCGATGCCGAGCGGGCGCGAAGCGATGCGCAGACTATGCGTCTCGAGCAGCGTGCGCGCGGGCTCGGGCAGCTTGCCGAAGCGGTCGACCAGCTCCTCGCGCAGCGCATCGAGCGCGTCGGATGCGCCGCAGTTCGCCATCCGCTTGTACAGCGACAGCCGCTCGCGCACGTCGGGGACGTAGTCCTCGGGCAGCAGCGCCGGTGCGCGCAGCACGATCTCGGTGACCGCCGACAGCGGCGCCGAAAGGTCGGGCTCGCGGCCGGCGCGCAATGCGTCGACCGCCTCGGCGAGCATCTCGCTGTACAGCGCGAAGCCGACCTCCTGCATGTCGCCCGATTGCGATTCGCCGAGTACCTCGCCGGCGCCGCGGATCTCGAGGTCGTGCATCGCGAGATAGAAGCCCGAGCCCAGCTCCTCGAGCGCCTGGATCGCTTCGAGGCGCTTGATCGCATCGCGCGTCATCGACTTCTCGTCGGGAACCATGAGATAGGCGTAGGCCTGGTGGTGCGAGCGGCCGACCCGGCCGCGCAGCTGGTGCAACTGTGCCAGACCGAAGCGGTCGGCGCGATGGATGACGATGGTATTGGCGCTCGGCACGTCGATGCCGGTCTCGATGATCGTCGTGCACAGCAGCACGTTGAAGCGCTGCTGGAGGAAGTCGCGCATCACGCGCTCGAGTTCGCGCTCGGGCATCTGCCCGTGCGCCACCGCGATGCGCGCCTCGGGAACCAGCTCGGCCAGGCGGACGCGCCGGTTCTCGATCGTCTCGACCTCGTTGTGCAGGAAATAGGCCTGCCCGCCGCGCTTCAGCTCGCGCATCAGCGCCTCGCGGATCGTGCCGGCGCTTTCGCGTCGCACGAAGGTCTTGATCGCCAGGCGGCGCTGCGGAGCGGTGGCGATGACCGAGAAATCGCGGATGCCCTCGAGGCTCATCGCCAGCGTGCGCGGAATCGGCGTGGCGGTGAGCGTGAGCACGTCCACCTCGGCGCGCAGCGCCTTCAGCGCCTCCTTCTGCCGCACGCCGAAGCGGTGCTCCTCGTCGATGATCACCAGCCCCAGCCGGTCGAATTTCACATCGGGCGACAGCAGCTTGTGCGTGCCGATCGCGATGTCGATCTTCCCGTCGGCCAGGCCGGCGATCGCCGCGCTCGTCTCCTTCTTCGAGCGGAAGCGCGAGAGCTGCGCGATGCGCACCGGGAAGTCGGCGAAGCGGTCGCCGAAGGTCTGGAAATGCTGTTCGGCGAGCAGCGTCGTGGGCGCCAGGACCGCCACCTGCCTGCCGTCGGCAACGGCGACCCACGCGGCGCGCAGTGCCACTTCGGTCTTGCCGAAGCCGACGTCGCCGCAGACGAGGCGGTCCATCGGCTTGCCCGCCTTCATGTCGGCGACGACCGCGTCGATCGCCGATTGCTGGTCGGGCGTCTCCTCGAACGGAAAACCGTCGGCGAAGGCCTCGTAGTCCTTCGGCGAGAAGCTGAACGCGTGTCCCTCGCGGGCGGCGCGCCGCGCGTACAGGTTCAGCAGTTCGGCCGCCGCGTCGCGCGCCTTCGAAG
>CALCZN010000249.1:0-5182 GCA_937903095.1 uncultured Burkholderiales bacterium | reverse complement strand
GCGTGGAGTCGAGCGTCGTGCTGCAGGAGATCAAGCGGACCACCGAGCTGCCGCTGGCGCACGCGCAGACGGCACAGGCGGGCGGATGAGCCGGGAGCGAGCGTCAATCAGAACGGCAGGATCAACCCCAGCGTCAGGTAGCCATAGATCCGGCTCATCCGCTGCGCGGTGGCAGCGTTGTAGAGAAACGGAACCTCGCTCGACAGATTGGAATCGAAGAGCGTCCCGCGTGCGTACACGAGCATTCCGCCGCTGAAGCGATAACCGGCCTCGAGTGCGGCCGTTGCCACCCGCCGCCTCGGCGCCACGCCGGCGCGTCGGGTGACCTCGTCGAGCCGGGCGCCGCGGTCATGCAGCTCGAGCGTCGCGCCGGCCCGGAAGCGCCAGTGCCCCAGATGCGTGATGCCCGCCAGACCGAAGCGCAAGGCGCGCCCTTCGTAGGCGAGCGCGTTGCGCGGGTCGAAGCCGAGCTCGCTGTTGGGAACCCGGACGGTCGATCCTGTCACCTGTGTGCCGTCGCCCAGAATGCAGGGCCCGAGCTGGTTGCCCGAGGTCTCGACGGCGCCGACGTGCAACGCATAGCGGCAGCTGCCGATCGTCGCCGTGCCCGACAGCGATCCGTACGACACGGTACCGCGCTGCAGTCCGACGAAGGCAGACAGATTGCGTTGTTCGGAGCCCAGCGAGCCGACCAGGTCGAGTTGCAACTGCCGGTCGCGCGGGCGCCCGATGCGCACGCTGTCGAAACGGCGTCCGCCGAAGGCGGTTGCGGAAGTCTTCTCGAGGGCATCGGCTTCGTTGCCCCAGGCGCCGAACCGGAGCGCCAGCGCGCGCGAGCGGGGCCGATCGTCGAGCAGGCGCCACTGCCCGGCCAGCGCCCAGCTGTCGATGCGCCCCCAGTCGTCGCGGTACGAGACGTCGCGGCGCCACAGCGTTCCTTCGAGCCACGCGCGGCTGCCCAGCGGCAGCGTCGCGCGCAGATGTCCGCCCCGATAGTCGCCCGTCCCGGTGCCGGTGAACTCGGGGTCGGAGGCACGAACACCGAAGACGTCGATGCGATCGTTGACCGCATCGAGTGCGAACTCGACACCGCGCCGCGATTCATCGCCGGGGAAGGCCGAAAGCAGGGCATCGAGCGGCGCTGCGCGCACGGTTCCTACGGTGCAGGCCGCGGCCAGAGCGGCTCGCGCGGTCAGCGCGGGCAACATGCTCCCGGCCCGAGTCGTTCCGATTCGCAACCGGGCACCGAGGCGCATCAGTTCGGTCTGCCGACGATCAGAGAACCCGCGAAGCCGTAGCCGCTGACGTTGCCGATCACGGCATCGTCGGCGTCGAGCACCGGAATGGCCACCGTCTGGGCCGGCACGGATGTGGGACCGACCGTCGTCCGAGCGATGACGAGCTTGGTGATCGCGACCCGGACATCGAAGCGGCCGTCGGAGATGCGCGTGGTCGCGAAATCGCGAATCAACGAAGGAGTCGCCCGATCGACGCGCAACACGCTGAACAGCTCATCGAAATCCAGCCGCAGCCGCCCTGCGTCGATCCCGAGGATCGGTGCGAGCGCAAGGGCGTAGTTCGCCAGCTGTACGGCGGCTCTCGTGCCGCCCGTGTTGCGCGCGTACACGTTCAGTTTCGCATCGGTCGGCAGCGTCACCTGAAGCCCGCCAGCGCCCCAGGAAAGCTCCACCTTGTCGAGCACCGCCTGGAAGCGGCGCTCCCCCGCCGGGCGCGAACCCGCCGCGTCACGCACCTCGAAAGCGACGGCAACGACCCGGGGCGCGGCACCCAGTTGACTCGCCCCCTCCGGTTGCTCGATGAGCGCAGCGAAAGCGCTCAGCGTCGAAGCGATCGAGGGGGCCGTGACGGCCTGGAAGTCGGCGAGAGAAATAGGCGTGACCGAATCCCTGTCGATCGCGTAGATCCGGTCTCCTGCGATGCGCACGAAATCGAAGAATCCGGTTTGCACACTTACCGAAGGGACGGTGACTCCGCCGGCGCTGAGTTCGGGGATCACCACCTGTTGGTTGACGCCGGCACTGGCCACCTCCGCCGATGCAGCGGCGATCCGGGCACGCTGATCCACGGTCGCACCTTCCGCCAGGAGCAGAGGGACCAAGTGTTCGACCAGCGTCGGCGTCCGTGTGTCTCGCGCCACGTTCGCCGCGCGCTGCATCGCTGCGGCAACGTCGGGGGCCGCAGCGATCGTCGAGGTGGCGGCGAGCAGTTGCGGCGCGGCGATCGCCGAGAACACCTCAGCGTTGATCCCTGCGAGCCCTCCGGAGAGGACAGGATTTGCGCGGGCCGCGGCCAACACCTGCCCGGCAAAACGCCCGGTACGGCCGTCAGCCGACGCGGGCCCCGGGGAGTGGGCCAGGTCGGCGAGCTTCAGCGGGTCGACCGGAGCGACGAGTTCCTGCGCGAGCGTGCGAGCGACCTGCTCGAACGACTCAGCGCGAAAAGTGTCATCCGGCGGCTGCGCTCCCGTCGATGTCGCCACAGTGTCGATCATCGTCGAGACCGCGCGCAGCACCGAGGCCACGACGCTTCCCGCCACGTACAAGCGAGGATCCTGCAGCGGATCGACACGCAGCGGATCGAGCGTGCTCGGCAGACCCAGCGCGCCCGTCACCCGTTCACGCGCGGCAACCGGGCCCAGTGCGGGATCGGACTCCTCGACCGCCGCGATCAGCGTGGTGATCGGAGAGACGATCACGAGATCGGAAGACGGTGCCCCGACTCCCAGCGGCGGCACCGCGGCGCGGTACACCGCGGCCCCCAGCGCAATGTCGTCGTAGGGATCATTGGGGTTGCCGACGTCGACGCCACCGCGTGCCTCGACGACATCGCAGTGCACTCCCGCCGGGAGCTCGAAGCGCCACTTGCCCGCTCCATCGCTCACCGTCGTTGCGATCACGGTCAGCGCGCCGGAGCGGCGGGCGAGGCAGCTGATGCTCGCATCACGGATGTAGCCGTCGACGGCGAGGCCGGCAACGACGGTGGACCCGCCTCCCCCACCACCTCCGCCGCATGCTGCGAAGCCAACCGGGACGGCGAGCGCAGCCAGCACGCGAAGGATGCTCATCGTCAGTTCCTCGCCAAAGAAATTGCTTTATACGATAAAATCGTTAAATCCGCAACTATGAACCCGATTTCAGCATCCATTCACCCCCTTGCCCCGGACACCGATGACCTGCGCGCGATATGCGTTCGACGCGCTGCATCGACCAAAGCTCGATCAAACAGATCGAATTTCCTGAATGTGTCGCGGCCGTTCGGCCCGTCAGGCTCGGCCTTGGTCAAACACCGAGCAACGCATCGAACATCGATCCCAGATGCTCGTCATCCCATACACCGCAGGGTGCCGAGACGGAGAATCGCTCGGTCCACGACAAGGCTTGCGCAGCCAGGTAGAGCACGAGATGGGCGCGAATATCGCCACCTACATTGAAGTATTCCGTCAACGTCCGCGCCGCGGCAGCAATCTTCGCCGCCGGCGACCGCCGGCGCAGATGCGGTGAGGACAGAACGAAGTAGATGGCGTCATGCATCGACGGCCACTGCTGGGTGGCATGTTCCCAATCGAAGACGTAGAGCTGCTCGCCGGCCTCGAAGCAGTTCCAGGGGGTGAAGTCACCATGCGCGTACCCCGGAGGCGGGAGCGAGCCTTCGTGCGAGACGATAAGGAGGGCCGCGGCCTCCAGTCGGCGCTTCCACGACGGAGCCAGGTACGCCTGCAACGCACCGGTTTGCTCGCGAATCAGAACGCTGTAAGGGCGACGCAACCTGCCGCCCGCTGAACCGGCAACGCACATCATCTCCTGCACGAAGCGCAAGTGCCGCAGAGAGAATCGGCTGCTGCTGCGACTGGCCGCGGTCTTCGACGTATCGGTCACCAGCAGACGCGCGCAGTCCGCACGGCCCTCATAGAGAACCCGCGGGATGCGGGTGGCGAGGAGTTCCCAACCTTCCGCCTGCCGCAGGATCTGCGCTTCACGTTGCAGCAGAACGGCAGCGGCGTCACCCGAACCCACCTTGGCATATCCCAGGATTGCGCCATTCCGGCCCATTACCTGCACGGTCAGTTTGCGGTGCGGGCCATCGGTGCCGGTGAAGTACGCAAATTCGGCATCGCCGGCCCCGAAGTGCCGCGCGATCACGGGAACCCCGGAAATGTAGACGCCGGACCGCGCCCACAAGCTGCCGAGTCCGCAGCGTGCCAGCGCCGTCGCGGCCTGCTTGCTCCAGCGCGCGCTCCTGAGCGTCGGCTGGAACAGCGCCAGCGACGCGGCCAGCACGCGTCCACTGCCGAGCGGCAGCAACCACCAACGGGAATTCGAGCGGCCGCCGACGATGGCGTAGGGTCTGGCACCGGCCAGTGGCTGCGCCCCCACTCGCACGCCCAGCACTTCGATCTCCCGTACTGCGGCCCGGAATGGCTGCTGATCGAGCACCGGCGAGGTACTGTCCACGTTCAGCCGATGGCTCTCGTCAACAGCAAATCTCGTAGAAATCGTGAACGAGAGCGCGGCCTCCGAACCCCTCCTTCTGGAACACCAGTCCTTCGTTAAGCGTCCTGCCTTCCTGCTCCGTAGAGATGCCGAAGCTGAAAGCCTCCCGCTCGGCGAACTCGCGATCGAGCAGGTGTGCCAGCAGCAGATCCAGGGCACCGAGCGCCTTGCCTTCCTCCGAACTGGCCAGGTATTGGCTGTGCGCCACGTGCCCGAAGTCGAAGATCAATGCCCCGGCGATCAGGCGCTCGTCCCGAAACGCCCCGAACAGCCGGATCCATCCGGGAAAGCGGTTCTGCAACAGGCGCATTTCGTCGGCAGAATGCACCGGCGTGGCGCCGAACCTGCGGATCGCCTGCGCCAGCAGAGCATGGAACGGGTCGAAGAAATCGCCTTCGAGGACCGTGACGCCATGCCTTTGCGCCTTCCTGATCGTGCTCTTCCTCGAGTCGGAGAGCCCGGGACGGCGGTCCATCCGGATCACCGTCGAGAGATCGCGTCGCACGACCCGCGCGCCGTACCGGAACAATGCATACAGATCCTCCTCGGCCGGGTAGCGATGAAACAGGTGCGGAATAGCCTTGTAGGTCAGCACGCGGCAACGGAGCGCCCGGTAGCGTTCGACCAGCATGCCGAAAATCGCCAGCGCGTCGGCAGCCCGTACGGTGTCG
>CALCZN010000248.1:0-8522 GCA_937903095.1 uncultured Burkholderiales bacterium | reverse complement strand
GGCGCCGATCGTCGCTTTCTCGTGCGGATATGCGGCAACGCCGGCCGCGGCGCCCGACGTCGTGCCCATTGCATTGCCCTGCGCGGCGATGCTCGCGCCGGCCTTCGTCGAGTACGCGCTGCGCCAGGGTGCGCGGGGCATCGCCGTCGTGTCGTGCCCGCCGGAAGACTGCGAGTATCGTTTCGGCGCCCGCTGGACGGCGCAGCGACTCGCCGGCGAGCGCGAGCCGCGGCTGCGCGGCGCCGCCGCGCGCGAGCGCATTCGGCTGATCGAGGCGGCGCGCGAGGACTTGATCTCGCTGCAGGCACAACTCGCCCGTTTCCGGCACGATCTCGACGGCCTCGATGACGCGCGGACGCAGCCAGCGGGCGAGGCCGGAATTTCCAGGGAGAATCGCGATGGCGCAGCAGTCCACTAGTTCCGTTTTCCGTTGGGTAGGGCAGGCGATCCTGTACGCGCTCTTCGGGGCTTTCGTCGTGTATTTCTCCAGCTCGCCCACCTATCGGCATCTCGACCCGGACGACGGGCTGCTGCGGCTGTCGTTCCGTCATCCGGGGCAGGTGGCCACCGACTGTCGCAAGCGCACGCCGGAAGAACTCGCGAAGCTGCCGCCGCAGCTGCGCGCGGAAATGGACTGCCAGCGCCAGCGCTCGCCCGTGCAGGTGCGCGTCGAGCTGGACGGAAAGCTGCTGTTCGACAAGGTCTATCAGCCCGCCGGCCTGCAGCGCGACGGCGCGTCCAGCGGCTATTTCCGCATGCCGATTCCGGCGGGCGAGCACGACATCCGCGTGCAGTTCAACGACGACGTGCGCGTGAAGGGCTTCAACCACGAGAACGAGCGCAACGTCGACGTCAAGCCCGGGCAGGTGGTGCTCATCGATTTCGTCGAGAACCAGGGAGTGGTCATTCGATGACCCGGGAAGCGCTGCTGCGCGGCCGTCCTTCGTCCTTCGGACAGGCGTTCGCGCCCACCGACGACCGCTTCGATCTCGCGGTTCCGTCCACCGAGCAGCGAACGATCGCCACCGGGTGGCTGTTCCTCGGCGTGGCCGCGCTGATCGGCGCCGGGGTGTTCTCGATCCTGCTCGTGCTCGCGCGCACGCCCTACATCGCCGCGCTCGTTCCGGGCGTCGACTTCTTCCACGTCGCGCTCGTCGTGCACGTCGACCTGTCGGTGCTCGTCTGGTTCGTGTCGATGGCCGGGATGCTGTGGACGATCGACACGTCGCCGCGCTGGATCGGGCTGGGCTGGTTCGCGCTGGCCGTCACCGCGATCGGCACGCTGTTCCTGGCCGCGTCGCCATTCACCGGCGTGGCCGTGCCGGTGATGTCGAACTACGTGCCGGTGCTGCTGAACGACACCTTCCTCTACGGACTGTGCGTGTTCGGCGTCGGCTTCCTGCTGCTCACCCTGCGTTCGTTCGTCGCGCCGGCTCGGATGAGCCTGCGCCTGGACGGCACCGACGCGCTGCGCTTCGGCCTGAAGGCGGCGGCGGTCTCGAGCGCCTTCGCGTTGCTGGCGATGGCGTGGTCGATCGTCGAGGTGCCGCGCGAGCTGGATCCGAAGGCGTATTACGAGTTGCTGTTCTGGGGGCCGGGCCACGTCGTCCAGTTCACCTGGACGCTGCTGATGCTCGTGGCCTGGGGCTGGCTCGCCACGCTGGTCGGTGCGCCGTTGCCGCTCAGCCCGCGCGTCGTCGCGCTGCTGTACGCGATCGGCCTGCTGCCGGTGTTCTTCGTGCCGCCGATCTACCTGAGCTGGACAGTCCTGTCGGTCGAGCACCACCGGATGATGACCTGGCTGATGCGCTTCGGCGGCGGTCTGGCGATCCTGCCGATGGCGCTCGCGCTGGCGGTCGCGTTGTCGCGCAGCGTGCCGAAGGATGCGACGACGCGCCCGCTGCGCGCGGCGTTGATCACGTCGCTGCTGCTGTTCACCGTGGGCGGCGCGATCGGCTTCCTGATCCAGGGTTCCGACGTGCGCGTGCCGGCGCATTACCACGGCTCGATCGTCGGCGTGACGCTCGCGCTGATGGGCCTGGCCTATGCGCTGCTGCCGCGCCTGGGTTTTCGCGTGCCGCAGGGCCGCATCGCGAACTGGCAGCCGTGGCTGTACGGGTCCGGGCAGTTGCTGCACATCCTCGGTCTCGTCTGGTCGGGCGGCTACGGCGTCCAGCGCAAGGTCGCGGGCGCCGAGCAGGCGCTGCGCACGCCGCAGGAAGTCTTCGGCATGGGCGTGATGGGACTGGGCGGGGCGATCGCGATCGTCGGCGGGCTGCTCTTCATCTGGGTCGTGCTCGCCGCGGTGCGCGGCGGACGCGGCGAGCACGGCGGCCATGCGGCGGCGACGCCCGAGGCCTCCGTCGGACGCGCGGTCGCGCGCGAACCGTGATCCGCTGGCTGGCGATCCTCGCCTGCGCGCTGACCGTCTGCATCACCGCGTCGAGCGCCTTCATCCGCCACTCGCAGGCGGGGCTGGGCTGTCCGGATTGGCCGAACGGCGAGTGCGTTGCCGGCCTGCGGACGGCGCAGGCCGATGCGCAGGCGGGGGCCCGCTCCGATGGGCAACCGGCGGTTCGATCGGATGCGCCACCGGCGGCGCAACCGGCGGCGCAGCCCCGGGCTGTGGAGCCAGGCGTGCGGACCGCGCGCGCCCTGCATCGCGTCAGCGCGATGCTCGTCGGCATCTTCGTGTTGCTGCTCGCCGTCTTCGGCTGGTCGTCGATGCGCTCCCGCGTGGCGCTCGCGATCGCGCTCGCCGACACCGTCTTCCTCGCCTGGCTCGGCCGCTTCACTCCGCACCCGGTTCCGCTGGTGACCCTCGCCAATCTCGTCGGCGGCATCGCACTGGCAGCGGCCTTCGCGTGGATTGCGGCATCGTTGCGCACGCCGGCGCGGGCGGGGGCGCCAGCACCGGTTCCTTCGCCCGGCGCGGATCTGCGCATCGGCGCGGCGACGATCGCACCGGCCTTCGCCGCGCTCGCGCTGCTCGCCGTAGCGGCCTGGATCGGAACGATGATCGGCGCGCACGATGCGATCGGCGCCTGCGAGGGCGCGCGCTGCGCGGGGTCGATGCGCCTCGACGTCGGCACGCTCGATGCGCTGCGCCCGGCGGCCCCGATCGACGCCGCGGCCGCGCGCGGATTGCATTGGTTGCATCGGCTCGTCGCCGCGGCCTTCGCGCTTGCCGCACTCGTCGTCGCGCTGCGCGCGCGCAGGAGCGGCGCTTCGCGTGTGGCGATCGTGCTCGTCGTCCTGCTCGTCGCGCAGATCGCGGCCGGCGTCGATACGACGATCGGCGTATGGCCGCTCGCCACGGCGACGCTGCACAACGCATTGGCCACGCTGCTGGCCGTCGCGCTTGCGGCAACGGCCGCGCGAGCAGCCTGAAACGGGCGTAGTGGGTCGCGCGCGGCGATGCCGCGCGCTTGGACACCATGGTCGCCCGCGTCTTGGCGAGCGACCATGATGCCTAATCGCGCGGACGTCGGCCGGCGAGCCGGTCGTGCAACGCGTACAGCAGATCGAGCGCGTCGCGCGCGCTCAGCGCATCCGGATCGAGGTCGCGCAGGCGGGCGAGGACTTCGGCGCGCGCTTCGTCGGCTGCGTCGGGCTTCGCCTCGATGTGCACATCGGACGCGGCTGCAGCATCGACGGCGGCTGCGACGTCTGCCCCAGCAGCGGTATCGGCAGCGGAAGCAGCATCGGCCTCGGCCGCTGCTCCCGGGAAAGCGTCCGTGGCCGCCGCATCGCCCGCGAAAGCGAACAGATCGAGCTGCGACTGCTGCGCGCGCGCCTGCGCCTCGAGTTCGCCGAGCATGCGCTCGGCGGCGCGCACCACCGGCGGCGGCACGCCAGCCAGCCGCGCGACCTGCAGGCCGTAGCTGCGGTTCGCCGGCCCGTCGCGAAGCGCGTGCAGGAAGACGATGCCGCCGCGGTGCTCGGCAGCGGCCAGATGCAGGTTGACCGCCTGCGGATGTCGCTCGCTCAGCCGCGTCAGCTCGAAATAGTGGGTGGCGAAGAGCGTCAGCGAGCGGTTGTGCGCGAGCAGGCGCGCGGCGATCGCGTGCGCGAGCGCCAGTCCGTCGAAGGTCGAGGTGCCGCGGCCGATCTCGTCCATCAGCACGAGCGAGCGGTCGGTGGCCGCGTGCAGGATCGCCGCCGCCTCGGTCATCTCGACCATGAAGGTCGAGCGCCCGCCGGCGAGATCGTCGGAGGCGCCCACCCGCGTGAAGATGCGGTCGAGCGGCCCCAGCTCGCAGTCGTCGGCCGGCACGAAGCTGCCGCAACAGGCGAGCAGCGCGATCAGCGCCACCGAGCGCATGTACGTCGATTTCCCGCCCATGTTCGGGCCGGTGATCAGCAGCATGCGGCGGCTGTCGCGCATCACGCAGTCGTTGGGCACGTACTGCTCGATCGCCGCTTCGACGAGCGGGTGGCGTCCGGCGCGGATCTCGATGCCGGGCAGCGACGCGAAGCGCGGTCGCACCCAGCGCAGCGTGCGCGCGCGCTCGGCGAGCGTGGCGAGCACGTCCAGTTGCGCGATCGCCCGCCCGGCGCGCTGCCAGTCGCGTACCGCCGGCGCGAGCGACTCGACCAGCGCGTCGTACAGCGAGCGCTCGAGCGCGAGCGCGCGTTCGCGCGCCGACAGCGCCTTGTCCTCGAAAGCCTTCAGCTCCGGCGTGATGTAGCGCTCGGCGTTCTTCAGCGTCTGGCGCCGTCGGTAGTCGTCGGGCACCCGCGCGGACTGGCCGCGCGTGACTTCGATGAAGTAGCCGTGCACGCTGTTGTAGCCGACGCGCAGGTTCGCGATGCCGGTGCGCTCGCGTTCGCGCAGCTCCATCGCGGCGAGCAGCGCGTCGCCGTCGCGGTCGATCGAACGCAGTTCATCGAGCGCGGCATCGTAGCCGTCGCGCAATACACCGCCGTCGCGCGCCTGCGCCGCCGGTTCGTCGAGCAGCGCGCGCGCGATCGGTTCCCAGGCGCCCGGCGCCAGCTCGAGCGACTGCGCGGCTTCGCGAAAGGGCTCGCCGTCGAGCGCGGCGATCGCCTGGCGAACGCGCTGGAGGACCGGCATCGCGTCGCGCAGCGCCGCCAGTTCGCGCGGGCGTACCGAACCGAGGGCGATGCGCGTGGCGACGCGTTCGAGATCGGGCAGCGTGCGCAGCTCGGCGCGCAGTTCCTCGTGTCCCGGCGAAGACTCGAGCAGGAGCTGCACGCAGTGATGGCGCTGCGCAGCCACCTGCTGCAGTCGCGGCGGCTCGAGCAGCCAGCGCCGCAGCAGCCGCGCGCCCGCGCTCGTCGCGCAGCGATCGAGCAGGCGCAGCAGCGACGGTCCGTCGTTGCCGCGCAGGCTCTCGACGATCTCGAGATTGCGCCGTGCGACGGCGTCGACGACGACCGCCTCGTTGCCGTCGAACACGCGCAGCCCCTGCAGATGCGAGGGCGAGCGGCCCTGCGTGTGCTCGACGTGCTCGACGAGCGCGGCAGCTGCGCCGATCGCCGCGTGCAGGTTCTGTGCGCCGAATCCGGCGAGGTCGTGCGTGCCGAACAATTCGCACAGCCGGCGCTGTCCGCGTCGCGCGTCGAACTGCCAGGCGGGTGCGCGCGCGATCGCGGCCGCATCGGCGCTACCCTGCGCCTGCAGCGCCACCTGCAGTTCGGTCGGCAGCGCCGCGTCTTCGGCGAGCAGCAATTCGGCCGGTCGCAGCCGGTCCAGCTCGCCGGCGAGGGTATCGGCGTCGAGCTCGGCGAGCCAGCATTCGCCGCTGGACACGACCATCCAGGCCGCGCCGAGACGCGGGCCGGCCGACGGCGACAGCGCGAGCAGCACCGTGTCGCTGCGCTCGGGAAGCAGCTGCGCATCGGTGACGGTGCCCGGCGTGACGATGCGCACGACCTTGCGCTCGACCGGCCCCTTGGCGGTTGCCGGATCGCCGATCTGCTCGCAGACGGCGACCGATTCGCCGAGTCGCACCAGCCGCGCCAGATACTGCTCGACCGAATGCACCGGTACGCCGGCCATCGGGATCGGCACGCCGCCCGATGCGCCGCGCTTCGTGAGCGTGATCCCGAGCAGGCGCGAGGCGCGCTCGGCGTCCGCGTAGAACAGCTCGTAGAAGTCGCCCATCCGGTAGAACAGCAGCCGCGAGGCGTGCTCGCGCTTGATGCGCAGGTACTGTTGCATTACCGGCGTGTGGGCCGCGAGGTCGAGGTCGTCGGCGAGGTCGCCGGCGAAGTAGCCGGGCGTTTCGCCTGGCGTCATCGAGTCCTGTGCTTTCACGAAATGGCGGCCTTCACCGACGATGGCTCCTCGGCCGGCGGCCTCCCTGGCCGGGCCACCGGGTCGTTCAGCACGAATGATGCACGAGCCGGGCGGTGTTCCGGACGCGCGAGGCGCCCCTCGCCCGCAACGTCCGGCTGTCGCGATCAGCGCTGGTAGCGTTCGACGGTGCGCACGTCGCGCGCCGACGCCTGGTCGGGGTTCTCGCCGAACTCACGCAGCGCGCGTCGCTGCCGCAGGAGATCCCAGCACTGGTCGAGCTGCTCCTCGAGTTCGCGCAGCCGCGTATCGTGCGCGGTCCGGTCCTGGCGCAGTCGCCGCTCCTCGTCGACGAGTTCGGTCATGTGCTGCAGGATGGTGCGATCGTCCATGGCTCCTGTCCTCCTCGTTCGCGCAATCGCGCGAACGATTCGAGCAAGAGACGGCCCCGGTTCCTGTGCACGCTGCCAACCGCCACGTGCATAGCGGACACGCGATCCCGGGCAGAACGTCCGATCAGCGCGTGTAGTCGCCGCTCGCCTCGGGCTGGAAGAGCAGCTCGACGATGCGCAACCGCTGCACGGCGCCGGTCGGCGTCGTCCATTGCGTCTCCTCGCCTGCGCGCCGGCCGAGCAGCGCAGTGCCGATCGGCGAGAGCACCGACACGAAGCCGGCCGATGCGTCGGCGTCCTCGGGGTAGCACAGGGTCAGCGTGCGCTGCGCGCCGTCGGCGAGATCGAGCACGATGACGCGCGTGTACATCGTGACGACGTCGCCCGGCACCTGGCGGGGCGGGACGATGTCGGCGTCGTCGAGCAGTTCGTTGAGCGTGTCGCCGGCCTGTCCCTTGCGGCTGAGCAGGCGGTCGATGCGCACGTGGTCGAGTTCGTTCAACACGCGAAAGCTGTTCGTGATGTGATTCATGGCGTACTCCGTGTAGAGGCGAACGCGGGTGGGTTTCGGAAAGTGCGGGACAGTGCGGCGCGGGCGCCGCGCGAGACGAGCCCCGGGGCGGGCCCGGCGATCTCGAAGGGGCGAAGGATTCGAGGGGTGGATCGCCGGGCTATCGATCGAAGGCGTGCGTGCCCGATCGGCAGGCAGCCTCGACTCGCGCCCGGGCACCGGGCGCGCGCATACGCAGCCGCGCGGGTGCGCCTTGCGGCGCGCCGGCATGCAGCTTCGCGATGCGGACGATCGGTGCGTTCATCTGCGGCTCGTTCGGCACGCCGAAAAAGGCGGCGCGCTTCGGTGAGGAAAAGGCAGGCGCCGGTCGGCGCCGGCATCGGGCGAAAACAGCGTCGGCCCGATCGCTCTCGTGGCCCTCATGGCCCCTCATGGTCATATGGTAGCCGACCCGGCGGCGATCGGCATCATCGACGTCGCATCGCTCCGGGACAGGCCGTACATTGGGGCAGAATGCGCGGGCACAAGAGAGGGCGATGAACGATACGACGAAGGGGGAAAGGCCGGCGCCCCGGGCGATATTTTCCGGGCCGGTCACGACGCCGGTGCTGCCGGCGGCCACCGTCGTCGTGCTGCGCGACGGCGAGCAGGGGCTCGAGGTGCTGATGCTGCGTCGGCATGTGAAATCCGACGTGCTGGGCGGCGCCTTCGTCTTTCCCGGCGGCAAGCTCGACCCCGTCGACCGCGCCGTCGTCGGCTCGCGCTGCGTCGACGCGGCGCCCGAGCGGCTGTACGCCCGACTGGGCGAGCCGGGGCTCGATGCGCGCGAAGCGGCTGCGTTGTTCGTCGCCGCCTGTCGCGAAACGCTAGAGGAATCGGGCGTGCTGTTCGCGCACGACGCCGACGCAGAAGTCGCACGCCGTGTGCGAGCGAACGCGCTGGACGCGCAATCCTTCGACGCCGTGCTCGACGCGCTGTCGCTGCGCCTGGATACCGAGTCGCTGGTGCCGTGGACGCGCTGGATCACGCCTCGGGTGCCGGCGATGATGAGCCGGCGCTTCGATGCGCGCTTCTTCGTGGCGCGGCTGCCCGCCGGCCAGCAGGCGCGGCACGACGACCACGAAGCGACCGAGAGCGTCTGGCTGCGCCCGCGCAGGGCGATCGAGCGCTACCGCCGCCGCGAGATCGTCGTGGCGCCGGTGCAGCTGATGAGCTTGGCGCATCTCGCTCGCCACGACAGCGCCGCCTCGGTGCTCGAGGAAGCGCGAACGCGCATGCCGCCGCTGATCGAGCCCGAGCCCTTCGAGGAGAACGGCGTGCACGCGATCGCCTACCCGGGACACCCGCGCCATCCGGT
>CALCZN010000247.1:0-4237 GCA_937903095.1 uncultured Burkholderiales bacterium | reverse complement strand
TCACCTTGACGGTGACCGGAATGTACCGTGCTGGTCTGGGTCAACATACAAAGGGGAGAAGCCCCGACCGTCGCAGCCGGGGCTTCTCCCCTTCACCCTTCACCCTTGCCCCTTCACTTTTCTTCGGCATACCCCTTCAGCCGGTTGTACAGCGTCTTCGCGCTGATGCCGAGCATGGCGGCGGCGCGCTCGCGGTGGCCGCCGCAGTGCTCGACGGTGGCGAGGATCAGCGAGCGTTCGGCTTCGGCGATCGACGTGCCGACGGCGATGTCGAGCCGCCCGTGGCTGTTGGCGACGGGCGCCGGCGCGGCCGGGGCAGGCGTACGCGGCGCGCTCGGCGTCGAAGCGGGCGGGGTCGCGATGCCCAGGACGGCAGGCGACGACTGCGCTTCCAGGTGCGTTGCCGCGGCGGCTTCCGGCGCCGCGGCGGGCGGCAGCCCGGGCGCGATGCTCGCCGCTCCGATCGGCAGGTTCGCCACGTCGATGACGTCGCCTTCGGCGAGGATGAAGCCGCGATGGACGGCGTTGCGCAGCTCGCGCACGTTGCCGGGCCAGCGGTATTCGGCGAGCGCGCGCAGCGCGTTCTCGCTCAGGCGCTTGTGGGCGCCTTCGCGCTCGTTCAGTCCGGCAAGGAAGTGCTCGGCGAGCAGCGGGACATCTTCGAGCCGGTCGCGCAGCGGCGGCAGGTCGATGGGGAAGACATTGAGCCGGTAATACAGGTCCTCGCGCAGCTTGCCGCTGGAGACGGCTTCGCCGGGAGGCCGGTTGGTCGCGGCGACGATGCGCACGTCGACGTTGATTACCGCATCGGAGCCGACGCGAACGAAGGAGCCGGTCTCCAGCACGCGCAGCAGCTTGACCTGCAGCTCCATCGGCATCTCGGTGATCTCGTCGAGGAACAGCGTTCCGCCGTCCGCTCGTTCGAAGAAGCCGCGGTGCTGGCGCAGCGCGCCGGTGAAGCTGCCCTTCTCGTGGCCGAACAGTTCGCTCTCGATGAGCTGCGGCGAGATCGAGCCGCAGTTGATCGCCAGGAACGGCGCCTTCGCGCGCTTGGAAAGATCATGGAGGGTTTCGGCAACGACTTCCTTGCCGGTTCCGCTCTCGCCGGTGATGAGCGCCGTCACCGCCGTGGGGGCCACGCGTGCGATCTGGTGGTAGATCTCGCGCATCGCCGGCGACCTGCCCCACAGCCGCCCGAAGCGGCCTTCGGCGTCGACGTGCACGCGTTCGCTGGCGAGCCGGCCGCGCGCTTCGGAGCTGCCGCTCGCGCGCGCGAGGATCTGCCGCAGCCGCGGCACGTTCACCGGCTTGAGCAGGTAGTCGGCCGCGCCCAGGCGCAGCGCCTGGATCGAAGTCTCGAGCGTCGCGTGGCCGGTGATCAGGACGATTTCGCAGGCTTCGTTGCGCTCGACGCGATCGAACAGTTCGATGCCGCTGCCATCGGGCAGCGACAGGTCGAGCAGGACGACGTCCGGCTGCCGGAACGCGTATTGCCGGCACGCGTCGTGCAGGCTGCCGGCGGTGGCGGTGGAAAAACCTTCAGCCGATACAAGCTCCGCGAGCATCTCCGCCGAATTCTCGTCGTCCTCGACGATCAGCGCATGCGCCAAGACCCGGATCCTCCCGTTGACTGCTTCGATCTTCAGCGATCGAGCATGGCTCTCAGATGGTTCAGCAGCACGGAGGGATCGATCGGCTTGGCGAGAAAGAGATCGAACCCGCCTTCGAACGCCTTGCGTCTCGTGTCGGGGCGGAAATGCGCCGACAGCGCGATCGCCGGCACCCGGCGCAGGTTCTTTTCCCGTTCCAGGGCGCGCACGGCCTGCATCAACGAAATGCCGTCGCGCTCCTGCATCGCCAGATCGGAAAGAACGAGCCGCTCACCCTCGCCGCTTGCCCAGGAAGCATACCTCTGCAGCGCCTGGTCGGGCGACGTGGTCGATTCGACGATGGCCCCGGAATGCTCGAGCAGCGATTGCAGCATCTGCAGCACGTCGGGATCGTCGTCGATGGCGAGAATGTGGACTCCTTGCAGCGCTCCTGCTTCCGGCAACCCGTCGTCGACCACGGGGTGCGCGCCCTCCGCGCGATCGATGTCGACCGAAGGACGGGAGCGCACGGCGTCGGTTTCGACGGGCGCGATGCGGGCGACGCGGCTCGCCGGAGCGGCCGCGCCGCTTCCCGGCCGGGGGCCGCGGACGAAATCGGCCGGCGAATCGAGCGTGGCGACGACCCTGCGCTGCTGCTCCACGGCGCGCTGCAGCCCGGCAAGCGCGCGCTGACGCAGTTCGTCGGAAATGGTGCCGGACGCGAGCAGATGCAGCCAGCCGACCATCGCGTTCAACGGTGTTCGCAGGTCGTGCGCGAGTTCGGCGAGAAAGACTTCATCGTGCCGACCCGGCGGTTCGGCCTGTGGCGTCGATTCCAGTGCACGTTCGGCGAAGGCACGGGGCGCCGGAGTACGGTGCGCGGCTCGGGTTGCGGCGCGTGCAGGGGGAGCCATCGGATGGGGCTTCTGGATTCGGTCTCGAGGTTGACAGGGAGGCACCGGCCGTCCTCCACGACGGCCGAATCGACCGACCGCGCGGAGCGTTCGGGCAGGAGAGCAATCGTCGTGCCCGGTTCCGCTCGCCAAGCCTAACCCGAAACGTCCGTTCCTGGGCAGGCTTTACGGTTTCGGGTGCGTCGCTTGCTCGGCGCGTCCGATGCCGATCGACCCCGCCGCAGCGAGCGCTCGACCCCTTGCCGGCGACCTACCGCACCCCGGCTTCGACCCCGAGCCGGCAGCAGCCCCGGACGAGCCGGTCGTCGTCGAGATCGAGCCCGTCGCCGAGCCGCCGGGCGGAATACGCCTCGCGGTGGGCGTCATGGCGGCGATCGCCTTCGTCGCCGCGCTGTGGGCGGGCAAGGCGCTGCTGATGCCCGTCGCCTTCGCCGTCCTGCTCGCGCTGCTGCTGACGCCCGCGGTCGGCTTTCTCGGTCGATTCGGGCTGCCGTCCTGGCTCGGCGCCGCGGTGATGATGACGCTGGCGATCGCCGTGGTCGGCGTCGGCGTGCTGCAGTTGTCGAGTCCGGCCGAGCAGTGGCTGAACCCGCGATCGCCCGAGTGGCGCAAGCTCGAGACGCAACTGCGCGCGATCAAGCAGCCGCTGTCGAAGCTCCAGGGCGCGCAGGAGCGGGTCAGCGAAATCGCCGGACCCGAGGGGGAGGCCCGGCCGCGCGAAGTGGTGGTGCAGAAGAGCGATCTCTTCACCACTTTCGGCGAGTTCCAGTCGATTGCCGTCGGCGCCGTGTCGACGATCGTCCTCGCGTATTTCCTGCTCGCCGCCGACGACCTCTTCCTGCGCAAGCTGATCCGCGTGCTGCCGACCATGCAGGACAAGCGCAGGGCCGTGGGTATCGCGCGAACGATCCAGAGCGAGATCGGCCGCTATTTCGCCACGGTGGCGATGAGCAACACGGGGCTCGCCGTGGCGACGGCGCTCACGATGACCTATATCGGCATGCCGTCGCCGGCGTTCTGGGGAGCCGTCGTCGGCCTGCTGAATTTCATTCCGTATCTCGGCGCTGCGACCAGCCTCGTCCTGCTGACCGCAGCCGCGACGGTGAGCCTGGACGGATGGCAGATCGCGCAGGTGCCGCTGGCGTTTCTCGTGCTCACGACGATCGAGGGCCAGTTCGTGCAGCCGGTTCTGGTGGGCCGGCGCATGCAGCTGAACGTCGTCGTGACCTTCCTCGCCGTGATGTTCGGCGGCTGGCTGTGGGGCCTGGGCGGGTTGTTCATCGCCGTGCCCATGCTCGTCATTCTGAAGATCTGTGCCGATCACATCGAGGCGCTCTCGACGATCGGCGAATTCATTTCCCGCGACTGACGCTCGCGGTCGATATCCAGCGCAGCACTTCGCCGGGGTCCACCGGCTTGACCAGGTGCGCATCGAAGCCCGCCTGCTGCGATGTCTGGCGGTCGCTTTCCCGGCCGTAGCCGGTGACGGCGGCCAGCAGCAGCTGATCGCCGAAAGCGAGCGCTCGCGCACGGCGCGCGAGTTCCAGCCCGCCAATCGACGGCAGGTCGAGGTCGATCAGCGCCACGCCGGGACGCCAGTTCTCGATCGTCTGCCAGGCGTCCGCTCCGTCGTTCTCGGTTCGAACTTCGAAGCCTTCCGTCGACAGCATGATCGCCAGGCTCTCCGCTGCATCGGGGTGGTCGTCGACGATCAGTACGCGAATGGACTCGGCG
>CALCZN010000246.1:0-3916 GCA_937903095.1 uncultured Burkholderiales bacterium | reverse complement strand
CGGCATACGATATATTGGCGTGACTGGAGTTCAGACGTGTGCTCTTCCGATCTGCTTTCCCGGCCGCTTTCTCAGCCGCTCACCCGGGCGCGCGCGCCGCTCACTCGACGCCCTTGTCGTTCGGATGCGCGAAGGCCTGCTTGTTCGCCTCGTTCTCGGGGAAGTTCAGGTTGATGCCCTTGGGCGGAATCGGGCTGGTGAACCATTTCGCGTAGATCTGGTGGATCTCGCCGGACTTCATCACGTCGCCGATCGTCTTGTCGACCAGCGCCTTGAACTGCGGGTCGTTCTTGCGCAGCATCATGCTGTAGGGCTCGCTGCGCAGCGAACCGGGCAGGATCCGGTACGCCGACGGGTCCTTCGAGTTCGCGATCTGGCCCGCCAGCAGGATGTCGTCCATCACGAAGGCGGCCGCCCGCCCGTCCGCCATCAGCAGGAAGCTCTCGGCGTGATCCTTGCCGTAGATCTCCTTGAAGTCGGCGTCTTCCGCCTTGGCATATTTCTTCAGCAGCGGCACCGAGGTCGTGCCCGAGGTGGTGACGATCGTCTTGCCCTTCAGTTGCTCGAAGCGCTCGATGCCCGAATCCTTCTTCACGGCCGCCGAGACGTTGATGACGAAGTAGGTGGGCCCGAACGCCACCTGCTTCTGGCGCGCCACCGAGTTGGTGGTGGAGCCGCATTCGAGGTCGATGGTGCCGTTCTCGAGCAGCGGAATGCGGTTGCTCGACGTGACCGGAGAGTAGTTCACCTTCAGGTCCGGCATCTTCAGCTCGGCCTTCACCGCGTCGGTGATCTTCGCGCACAGCTCCATCGCGTAGCCGATCGGCCTGCCGTTGTTATCCAGATACGAGAAGGGAATCGAGGACTCGCGATAGCCGACAGTGATGGTGCCGGTTTCCTTCGCCTTCTGCAGCGTGCCGGTCAGCGCCTGGGCGTGCGCCGCGGCGGACGCAAAGGCCAGGCACGCGAAGAGCGCCGCTTGCTTCAATGAGGTCATGAGAGGGCTCCGTCGATCGATGGGGATCCGAATGGCGCGCTCAGTGTAGCCCAGGCCGCCGGCCGGCGAATATCGGCTGCATCAGTCCTGCACGACCGGCACTTCGGTTGCCGGCGGCGTGTTGCGGCTGCGCGTGCAGCGCACGATGCCGTCGATCATCACCATGCCGACGCCGGGAATGTCGCCCAGATGCACGCTGTCGAGCAGGTCGGCGCCGGCCGAGTGCTGCGCGCGATCGAGGAAGACGAAGTCGGCCGGGCGGCCGGGCTCGATCAGCCCCTGCTCGAGCCCACGCATGCGCGCGGTATTCCCGGTGGCGAAGCCGAAGCAGATCTCGGCCGGGATGTCGGCCATGCTCGAGAGCAGCGCGATCATCCGCAGGATTCCGAGCGGCTGCACGCCCGAGCCGGCCGGCGCGTCGGTGCCGAGAATGATGCGGTGCGGGCAGCGCAGCTCGATCGCGTGGCGCGCGGTGAGGATCGCGATGCGCTCGTTGCCGTTGTGCACGATCTCCATCGCCCGCGGGCTGCGCTCGCACAGCGTGCACACCGCCTTGTAGGAGAGCGCGGTGTGGCCGCCGTTGATGTGGCCGATGACGTCGGCGTCGGCCTCGAGCACGACGTTCTCGTCGATGAGTCCGGAGCCCGGGATCGACGGGCCGCCGGTGTGGATCGTGCTCTGGATGCCGTGCCTGCGCGCCCACGCGACCATGCGCGCGGCCTCGTCGCCCGCCTTCACCGAACCGAGCCCGACCTCGCCGAGCAGGCGCACGCCGGCGGCGGCCATTTCGGCGAAATCGGCTTCCTCCATCCCCTTCTCGAGCACCGGCGCGCCGGCGAGCACCTTCACTCCGCCGGCCAGGCCCGCGGCGCGCATTCCGTCGAAGGCGCGCTGCGCGGTGATCGCCAGCGCCTTCACGCCGACGACGTCCTTCGGGCGTCCGGGCAGGTGCACCTCGCCGGCGGAGATCATCGTCGTGACGCCGCCGTGCAGGCACGAGTCGATCCAGCCGATCTGGTTCTGGCGCGGCGTCCAGTCTCCGAAGACCGGGTGCACGTGCGAGTCGATGAGCCCGGGCGCGAGCGCCGTGCCGCGCGCATCGATCGTCGTGCGTGCGCCCGCGGTGTCGCAGTCCTTCTCCCGGCCGATCGCGACGATGCGACCGTCGTCGACGACGACCGTGTCGGCGTCGAGGATGGGACGGTCGATGTCGCCCGACAGCAGCAGCCCGATGTTGCGCACGACGACCTTGCCGGAGCGGGCCTGAGCGTTGAGGTTTGCCATGGTTTCACTCTCCTGGAGGACGATCGCCTGCCGCCGCCGGCCGGCGTACTAAGCCACGCGCGCGGCGGCGGCACACACCGGCTCGTCGGCGCACACGGCCCGAAGCACGGTGTCGAGAACGAAGGATTGCCAGTGCGCCACCGCCTCGGGCGCCTCGAGGTTCTCGCCGAGGAAAGCCGACAGCGTGAAGCGGTTCGACTGGTAGAAGTAGCCGGTGGAGGCGACCAGCAGGTACAGGTCGCGCCCGGTGAGGCCGGGCCGGAACAGCCCGCGCGCCACGCCGCTGGCGAGCAGCCGCTCGAGGATGCCGACGGCGGGCGACGAATACTCGCGCGCGCGCAGCGACTTCCCGATGTGCCGGCCGCGATGCAGGTTCTCGCTGTTGAGCAGCGTGACGAACTCCGGGTGCTTTCGGTAGTACTCGTGCACGAAGCGCACGACCGTGCCGAGCGACTCGACCGGCCGCTCGAAGTCGAGCTCGAGCTTCGACTCGGCTTCGTTGAAGCGCCGGTAGATCTCCTCGAGGACGGCGACGAACAGCCCTTCCTTGCTGCCGAAGTAGTAGTAGATCATCCGGTCGTAGGAGCCGGCCGCCTTGGCGATCTTGTCGACGCTGCCGCCGTGCAGGCCATGCCGCGCGAAGACGCGGATGGCCGCGCGCAGCAGGCTGTCGCGCGTGGCCTGCGCGGCGCGCTCGCGCACGCCCTTCCTGCGCACGACGCCGCTCATTGCTCGGCGAACGCGCGCTCGATGACGAAGGCGCCCGGCACCGAGGTGTTGCCCTCGGCGAAGCCGCGCTGCTCGAGCATGTGCTTGAGGTCGCGCAGCATGCCGGGGCTGCCGCAGATCATGACGCGGTCGTCGGCCGCATCGAGCGCGGGCAGGGAGAGATCGGCGAACAGCTTGCCGCTCTCGATGAGATCGGGGATGCGGCCCATGTTGCGGTACTCCTCTCGCGTGACGGTGGGGTAATAGCGCATCTGGGAGGAGACCATGTCGCCGAGGAACTCGTGCGACGGCAGGTGCTCGGCGAGCAGGTCATGGTAGGCGAGTTCGTCGACCTTGCGCACACCGTGCACGAGGACGATCTGCTCGAACTTCTCATAGGTTTCGGGATCGCGCACAATGCTCATGAACGGCGCCAAGCCGGTGCCCGTGGCGAGCATGTACAGGCGCCTGCCCGGAAGCAGGTAGTCGACCACCAGCGTTCCGGTGGGCTTGCGGCCCACGATCAGCGTATCGCCGGGCTGGATGTGCTGCAGGCGCGAGGTGAGCGGGCCCTCTTCGACCTTGATGCTGAGGAACTCGAGATGGTCCTCGTAGTTGGCGCTCGCGATGCTGTAGGCGCGCAGCAGCGGCTTGCCGTCCACCCGCAACCCGATCATCGTGAAGTGGCCGTTGCTGAACCGCAGCGCGGCGTCGCGCGTCGTCGTGAAGCTGAACAGCCGGTCGGTCCAGTGGTGGACGCTCAGTACCCGTTCCTCGTTGAATGCGCTCATGGGGGGATCGTGGCGGGTTGCGTGAGGCGCTTGCCAGAACGCGGCGAATTCAGTAGATTCCGCGCTTTGATGTAGCGACCACAACATCAAATTTCGGTGGATGCTACATGAATGGATTCGGCGGGACAATCCCGAC
>CALCZN010000245.1:0-21473 GCA_937903095.1 uncultured Burkholderiales bacterium | reverse complement strand
ACGAGATATTGGCGTGACTGGAGTTCAGACGTGTGCTCTTCCGATCTGCATCGTCGAACGCGATAGACGCGCGGCTCGAGTTCCTCGTCGCCGTTGCGCGACTTCACCGTCACTTCGACCTGGAACGATTCGTTCGGAAATCGCACGGCGTCCGCGCGCTCGACGATGCTGCGCGCGAGCGCTTCGTCGCCCTGCGCCGCAGCGGCGGAGCCGGTGTCGTTCGGCGAGGCGGCGTCCTTCGCCGCGCCCGTCGCATTCTTCGCCGGACTGCGCGTGCCCGAGGGCGCATCGAGCGGCGGCGTTTCCTGCGCCTGCGACGGCAGCGCCGCGCCTACCGTCACCGCGAGAAGCAGGAGCAGCTCGCGTATGCGATGCGAGGTTCGGGAAAGGGACAGCGCGGCACGCGCACGAATCGGCAACAGCATGTTCGGCTCGTCGTAAAGGGATCGGTTACATTCGCGGAGTGCCCGGGAGCGGCGATTTGCGTTTCCGGCAACCGGAAATCCGCATGCCCCTCGTCACCCTCGAACACGTCTCGAGACAATATCGGCTCGGCACCCAGATGGTCGACGCGCTGCGCGACGTCGATCTGAGCATCGACGAGGGAGTGTTCCTCGCCATCGCCGGCCCTTCGGGAAGCGGCAAGTCTACCCTGCTGAACCTCATCGGGTGCATCGACACGCCGACCTCGGGCCGCATCGTGATCGACGGTCACGACGTCAGCGGCCGCACGCCCGATCAGCTCGCCGACTACCGCGCGCGCACCGTCGGTTTCATTTTCCAGACCTTCAATCTGTTCCCCGTGTTGTCGGCGTGGGAGAACGTCGAGTATCCGTTGTTGCAGTTCCGCGAGATCGGGAAGAAGGAAAGGCACGAGCGCGTCGCGCGCTTCCTCGATCTGGTCGGGCTGACGAAGCATGCGAAGCACCGGCCGAACCAGTTGTCGGGCGGGCAGCGCCAGCGGGTGGCGATCGCCCGCGCACTGGCGGTGAAGCCGCGCATCGTGCTCGCCGACGAGCCCACGGCGAACCTCGACCACGAAACCGGCAGCGAGATCCTTCGGCTGATGAAGGCGATCAACCGGAAGTACAAGACGACCTTCGTGTTCTCGACGCACGACGATCGGGTGATCGCCGCCGCCGATCGGCTGGTGCGCATCGAGGACGGGCGCGTGATCGGTCTCGGCGTGCGCCACGGCGCGAAGTGGACGATGGTCACGCCGCAGGACGGCAGGATCCTCGAGGAGGAGAAAGAAGAATGAGCGAGCTTCCACCGGTTCCCGGCGCCCGGCGCCCCACCGCGTCTGCGGGCGGGCGTCTTGCTTCGCGTCTTGTTTCGCTCGCGGCGCCGGTCGCCGTTGCGGTGCTGATGGCGCTCGCCGCGCCCGCTCAGGCGCAGTCGGCGGTTCCCGATCTCTCGCTCGGCGGCCAGGGGCTCGCGGCCGAGCCCACGCGCTGGAACGGCTGGCTGCAGGCGGACACCGCTTATGCGTGGCCGAGTCCCGGGCATTTCACGCACCTGCGCACGCTCGGCGAGCTGGCCGGACGCGGCGAATGGGGCAACGGGATGAAGTGGCGGCTGTCGGCGCGCGCGAACCTCGACGGTGCGTATGCGTGGTCCGACCACTATCCGCGCGCGGTGCGCGAAGACCAGCGCGCCTGGGCGCGGCTGCACGAGGCCTACGTCGATTTCTCGCGCGGCGACTGGGAGTTTCGCGTCGGCAAGCAGAACATCGTCTGGGGCGAGATGGTGGGGCTGTTCTTCGCCGACGTCGTCTCGGCAAAGGACCTGCGCGACGCGGTGCTGCCCGAGTTCGACCTGATCCGCATTCCGCAATGGGCCGCGCGTGCCGAGTGGTTCCAGGGAGATTCGCACCTCGAGCTCGTCTGGCTGCCCTGGCCCGAAGTCGACGACATCGGCAAGCCGGGCGCCGAGTTCTATCCGTTTCCGCTGCGCTACGACGGTCTCGGCTATGCGATCGACGGCGAGCGCCGGCCCAGTCGCAAGCTCTCCAACTCGGGCATCGGCATGCGGCTGTCCACGCTCGTCGGCGGATGGGACTGGACCGGCTTCGTCTATCGCGCGCCCGATACGCAGGCGGCCTTCTATCGTTCGATCGTCCCCGGGCCGACGCCCACGGTGCTCTACGAGCCGCGGCACGAGCTCGTCACGCGCGTGGGCGGCACGGTGTCGAAGGACTTCGAAGGCATCGTCTTCAAGGCCGAGGCGGTCTACACGCGGGGGCGCGGTTTCCAGACGCTGCCGCTGGACGCGAGCGACGGCGTGGTCGAGCTGCGCACGCTCGACTGGATCGCCGGCGTAGACCTCACGCCCGGCGATCGCTGGCGGGTGAACGCGCAGTTCTTCCAGCGCGCCTTCCTGAACCACGATGCCGACATCGGCATGAAGCGCTACGAGAACGGTGCGAGCCTGCTCGTCTCGCGCGAGATAACCGATCGGGTGGACGCCGAGTTCCTCGGCATCAGCAGCCTGAATCGCAGCGACCGGCTGCTGCGCGCGATGCTCACGTGGAAATACGATGCGAACCTGCGCTTCCGCGCGGGCGTCGACGTCTTCGCCGGCAACCCGCTCGGAATGTTCGGCCGCTTCGACGACAGCGACCGGGTGTGGGCGGAGGCGCGCTACAGCTTCTGACGTCCGAATGAAACGCCCCGCCGAAGCGGGGCGTTCGAGACGGACGGTTTCGGGCTCAGGCGCGGCGACGGCGTCCGCGAAGTCCGACGGCGGCAAGGCCGACGCCGAGCAGGCCGAGCACGCCGGGCTCGGGCACGTTGATCGGCGGGTCTTGCGCGGTGATCATGAAGTTGAAAGTCATCGAGGTCGTTCTCCCTTCGCGGGTGCGCAGCCCGACGCAATCGGCCGCTGCACCTGCGAGAGCGCAGGCCTGTGCGCCCAGGGCGCCCAGGCCGGGTGCGTTGAAGCTGATCGTGTAGAGGATTCCGTCCAGGGTGAAGGTGTCGGTGAGATCGCCGGCCGCCAGCACGAAGAGGTCGTCGCACTCGGAGGCGGACAGAGGATCGGCACACCGCCTCGAGTTCGTCGTTTCCGTGAAGCTGATGCTGAAGTCTCGCGCGACGGGGCCCCACGAGTCGGTACCGTCGTAGGGCGGATTCGGCAGGTACGGCGTGAGCGTCAGCGTGGTATGGAGCGTTGCGGAGAGCAGGGTGCGGAAACTGCCCGAGATGGTGTTGTTGTAATGGGTGACCGTGTGGGTGTCGAGGGCCGCACCGTTGGTCTGCAGATTGTTGCCCGACGCGGGGCCGTTCGGCGTGATCACCAGCCCGCTGCGGCGCGAGTTGTCGCTGTTTCCGCTCCAGTATTGAGGCTTCGCGTTGCGCGTGTTGTCCCAGAACGTGTTCTTGTTTGCTCCCCAACTGAGAACGTTGGCACTGGTGTAGGTCGAGCCGCTGCCCGAGGTGAACGCAGGCGCGCCGGCGCCGGTGGTGGTCCATTGCGCCGTTACGCTGTATCCCCAATCGGTCACCATCGGCGCGGCCAGCGCCGCGCCGGTGCTCGCCAGCCCCAGCGTGACCGCGGCCGTCAATTTATGCAGAGTCGGAATAGACACTTACCTCTCCTGTCCTGTTTCTGGTATTTCGTCCAACAAACGCCGGTATCGAACGGGCGTTGTTGCTGGAGCGGTTAAGCAATACCCGTGCCAGATTCAGGAGAGAGTCAGGTATCCCTTTGAATTTTCGAGGATTCGCCCGGATCGAACACGGCGTTCCGCCGGGATGCGTACGGAGCTGTCAAGAAGGGCGATGTGACGGAATTCGCAGGCAACGACCGATGCCGCGTTCGCGTTTGCGTTCGCGTTCACGTTCGCGAGATCTCCCGATTCTCCTTCAGACTCCGAGCAGCTCCACCTCGAACAGCAGCGTCGCGTTCGGCGGAATCACCCCGCCCGCGCCGCGCGCGCCGTAGCCCAGTTCCGGCGGGATGATCAGCCGGCGCGTGCCGCCGACCTTCATTCCCGCGACGCCCTCGTCCCAGCCGCGGATCACGTGCCCCGCGCCGAGCGGGAACTCGAAGGGCTCGCCGCGGTCCTTGCTCGAATCGAACTTGCGGCCGGCGGCGCCGTTCTGGTAGAGCCAGCCCGTGTAATGCACGCGCACCTCGTCGCCCTTCTGCGCTTCGTCGCCGCTGCCGGCGACGACCTCTTCGTATTGCAGGCCGGAGGCGGTCGTCTGATAAGTCATGGTCGCTGCTTCCTTTTTTCGGGAGGGTGGGGTCATGGCCGCCGATCGGCGGCTCGGGGGATCAGCTCCTGCGCAGCCGCTTGATCAGGCTCGAGGTGTCCCAGCGCGCGCCGCCCATGCGTTGAACGTCGCCGTAGAACTGGTCGACCAGCGCCGTGACCGGCAGCGACGCGCCGTTGCGCTTCGCTTCGTCCAGGCACAGGCCCAGATCCTTGCGCATCCAGTCGACCGCGAAGCCGAAGTCGAAGCGGTCCTCGATCATCGTCGTGCCGCGGTTGTCCATCTGCCACGACTGGGCCGCGCCTTTTCCGATCACCTCGAGCACGAGCTTCATGTCCAAGCCGGCCGCCTGCCCGAAAGCGATCGCTTCGGACAGACCCTGCACGAGGCCGGCGATGGAGATCTGGTTCACCATCTTCGCGAGCTGCCCGGCGCCCGGCGCACCGATCAGCGTGCACGCGCGCGCGTACGCCATGATCACCGGCTGCACGCGCGCGAACACCTCCGGCTCGCCGCCGCACATCACGGTGAGCGCGCCGTTCACCGCGCCCGCCTGGCCGCCGGAGACGGGGGCATCGACGAAGTGCAGGCCGCGTGCGCCGGCCGCAGCGTGCAGTTCGCGCGCGACTTCCGCCGAGGCCGTCGTGTGATCGACGAAGACCGCGCCGGGCTTCATGCCGGCCAGTGCGCCGTGCTCGCCGAGCACGACCGAGCGCAGATCGTCGTCGTTGCCGACGCAGGCGAAGACGATGTCGGCGTCGTGCGCGGCCTGCCGCGGCGTGGGTGCAGCGGCGCTCGTCCCGACACCGGCCTGCGCATACTCGCCGACCCACTGTTCGGCCTTCGTCGCGGTGCGGTTGTAGACCGTCACCGAGTGGCCGGCGCGCTTCAGGTGGCCCGCCATCGGATAGCCCATCACGCCGAGTCCGAGAAAGGCCACTCGGTGCGAGGCGATCGGATCATACTGGCGCTGACTCATCTGCAGGCTTCTCCTTTCACGATGCGTTGCGGCGCGGCCCGGCGAGGGCGGCGCGTTCGAAGCCGCAACGATAAAGGATTCGCCCCGGGCGAGACGGGCGTCCGGTCGTTCTTGATCCAGATCGTGGAAGCGCGTCATTCGCGGGCGCTACGATGAGTCGGCTGATTGAATGGCCATTCATCGACAGGATGCGCTGCGTCGCACCTTCGAGCGAAGCAGAGGAGGCAGGAAATGAAGCGATTTCTCGTCGCGCTGGGCATGGCCGGCGCCGTTTGCATGGCACAGGCGCAGCAGTCCGCCGAGCCGATCCGCATCGGCCTGATCGCTGCGTTCTCGGGCCCGTTCGCCGACTACGGCAAGCAGATCGAAGGCGGAATGAAGACCTGGCTGCACCAGAACGGCGACACGATCGCCGGGCGCAAGGTCGAGATCCTCGTGCGCGACACCACCGGCCCGGCGCCGGAAGTCGCCAAGCGCCTCGCGCAGGAGCTGGTCGTGCGCGACAAGGTTCATTTCCTCGCCGGCTTCGGCCTCACACCGGAGGCGCTCGCGGTGGCGCCGGTCGCCACGCAGGCGAAGACGCCGATGGTGATCATGAATGCCGCCACTTCGGTGATCACGATGAAGTCGCCGTACGCGGTGCGCTTCTCGCACACGCTGCCGCAGGATTCGGCGCCGATGGGAACCTGGGCGGCGAAGAACGGCATCCAGCGCGTCTACACGCTCGTCGCCGACTACGGCCCGGGCATCGACGCCGAGGCCGCGTTCAGCAAGACCTTCAAGGAAGGCGGCGGCCAGATCGTCGATTCGGTGCGCGTTCCGCTGAAGAACCCCGAGTTCGCGCCGTTCATCCAGCGCATCAAGGACGCCAGGCCGCAGGCGGTCTTCATCTTCGTGCCGCCCGGTGAACACAGCATCGCGTTCATGAAGGGCTTCCAGGAGCGCGGACTGGCGAAGGAGGGCATCCGGGTGATCGCCACCGGCGACCTCACCGACGACCACCTGCTCGACGCGATGGGCGATCCGGTGCTGGGCATCATCAATACCTTCCACTATTCGAACGCGCACGATTCCCCCGAGAACAAGGCCTTCCTGAAGGCCTTCGCCGAAACGAATCCCGACGGCGGCCGGCCGAACTTCATGGCGGTGGGCGGCTACGACGGCATGCACGCGATCGCCGAAGTGGTGAAGAAGCTCGGCGCGAACTTCACCGGCGACCAGGCGATGGAGCTGTTCAAGCAGATGAAGTTCGAGAGCCCGCGCGGGCCGATCGCGATCGATCCCGAAACGCGCGACATCGTGCAGACGGTCTACGTGCGCCGGGTCGAGAGGCGCGACGGGCATCTGTACAACATCGAGTTCGACAGCTTCCCGAACGTGAAGGATCCGGGCAAACCAGCGCAGTAGCATGCTGGGCAACCTCGCCGGAGTCCTCTTCGACGGACTCGCCTACGGCAGCCTGATGTTCGTCATCAGCGTCGGCCTGTCGGTGACGATGGGGCTGATGAACTTCGTGAACCTGGCGCACGGCGCCTTCGCGATGGTCGGCGGCTACACCTGTGCGGTGCTGATGAACCGCATGGGCGTGCCCTTCCTGGTCACGCTGCCGATCGCCTTCGTCGTCTCGGCGGTGGTCGGCACGCTGCTCGAGCGCACGCTGTACCAGCGGCTGTACCGGGCGAGCGCGCTCGACCAGGTGCTGTTCTCGATCGGCCTCGTGTTCATGTCGATCGCGATCGCCACCTGGTGGTTCGGCCCGACGCAGCAGCCGGTGCGCCTGCCGGACTTCCTGCGCGGACAGGTGCGCGTGCTCGGCGTGGATCTCGGCATCTACCGGCTGTTCCTCATCGCGGTGGTGGTCGCGCTTACCGCAGCGCTCGGCTGGCTGCTCGAGCGCACGCGCTTCGGCGCGCAGATCCGCGCGGCGGTCGACAACCAGCGTGCGGCGGAGGGCCTGGGCATCGACGTGAACCGGGTGTTCGGCTTCACTTTCGCGCTCGGCTCGGGCCTCGCCGGCGTGGGCGGCGCGCTCGGCATCGACGTACTCGGGCTCGATCCGGTCTTCCCGCTGAAGTACATGGTGTATTTCCTGCTCGTCGTCGCGGTGGGCGGCGCGGGCTCGATCAAGGGCTCGCTGATCGCGGCGATGATCCTCGGCGTCTTCGACGTGGCCGGGAAGTACTACGTGCCCGAGGTCGGCGCCTTCGCGATCTACGCGCTGATGGTGCTGCTGCTCATTCCGTTCCCGTCCGGGCTGTACGGGAGGACACGATGAGCGCGACCGGAAAGGCGGCGGCGCTGCCCGCATCCGCTGCGCGCGCCTCCGCGGCGCGTTCCGGTCTCGCCGAGGAGCGCTGGCGGCCGGCCGAGATCGCGTTCTGGGCGCTCGCGCTGCTCGCGATGTTCGCTTTCCCGGGATATCGCGTGCTCGGCAGCCAGATCCTCATCACGGGGCTGTTCGCGCTTTCGCTCGACCTGATCCTCGGCTACGCGGGAATCGTCTCGCTCGGGCACGCCGCGTTCTTCGGGCTGGGAGCGTATACCGCGGGACTGCTCGCCGTGCACGGATGGGGCGAGCCGATTACCGGCCTGCTCGCGGGCGGCGCCGTCGCGATGCTGTTCGGCTTCCTCGTCAGTTTCATCGTCGTGCGCGGCAACGATCTCACGCGGCTGATGGTCACGCTCGGCATCGGGCTGATGCTCTACGAGGCGGCGAACAAGGCGTCGTTCCTCACCGGCGGCGTCGACGGGCTGTCGGGCGTCGTCACCTGGAAGCTGCTCGGCATGTTCGAGTTCGGACTGGTCGGCACCGTGGCCTACCTGTACAGCTTCGCCGTGCTGTTCGTCTGCTTCGTCGTGCTTCGCCGGCTCGTGCATTCGCCTTTCGGGTTGTCGTTGCGCGGGCTTCGCGAAGGGCCGTGGCGCATGCCGGCGCTGGGCGCGTCGGTGCTTCGCATGCAGGTGAAAGTGTTCACGATCTCGGCCGGCATCGCCGGCATCGCCGGCGCACTGCTGGCGCAGACCACGCAGTTCGTCGGCCTCGAGGCGCTCGGCTTCACGCGCTCGGCGGAGGTGCTGATCATGCTCGTGCTCGGCGGCACCGGGCGCCTGTACGGCGCGCTCGTCGGCACCGCGGTCTTCATGATCGCGCAGGACTATCTCGCCGGTATCGATCCCGTCTACTGGCAGTTCTGGATCGGCCTGCTGCTCGTCGTCATCGTGATGTTCGCGCGCGGCGGGATCCTCGGCGGCATCGAGATGCTCGTCGCGCGCTTGCGGGGAACGCGCCGATGAGCGCGGTGCTGCGCACGGTCGGCCTGTCGAAGCACTGGGGCGGCTTCCATGCGAACAGCGACATCGATTTCTCGCTCGAGGCGGGCGCGCGCCATGCGCTGATCGGCCCCAACGGCGCCGGCAAGACCACGTTCATCAACCTGCTCACCGGCTTCCTGCAGCCGAGCGCGGGCGACGTGTATCTGGGCGACGAGAAGGTCACGCACCTGGCGCAGCATCTGCGAGTGCGTCGCGGCGTCACGCGAACCTTCCAGATCAACACGCTGTTTCCGGGCCTGACCGTGCTCGAATCGGTCACCCTGGCCATCTGCGTGCGAAGCGGCACCGCCCGTCGGTTGTGGTCGGCGTTGTCGCGGCAGCGCGACGCGATCGACGAGGCGCAGGCGCTGCTCGCCTCGCTGCAGCTCGAGCGCGAAGCGGCAGTCGTCACCGCGAGCCTGCCCTACGGCAAGCAGCGGCTGCTCGAGATCGCGCTGGCGCTCGCCACGCGCCCGAAGATCCTGCTGCTCGACGAGCCGGCCGCCGGCATCCCGTCGAACGAATGCGCGGAGCTTTTCGAGGTGATCGCCCGACTGCCGCGCGACGTGACGATGCTGTTCATCGAGCACGACATGGGTCTGGTCTTCCGTTTCGCCGAACGCATCACGGTGCTGGTGGCGGGCAGCGTGCTCGTCGAGGGCACGCCGCAGGAAATCGCCAACGATCCACGCGTCCGCGAGGTCTATCTCGGCGAGGCGACGCATGGCTGAACTGCTCGTGCTCGACGGGCTGCGCTCGGGCTACGGCGCTTCGGTCGTGCTCGACGGCATCTCGCTGTCGATCGACGACGGCGACAGCCTGGCGCTGCTCGGTCGCAACGGCGTGGGCAAGACCACGCTTCTGCTGACGCTGATGGGCCTTGCGCGCCGGCACGGCGGGTCGATCCGCTGGCGGGGCAGCGAGATCGGTTCGATGAGCACCTTCCGTCGCGCGCGGGCGGGGCTGGGCTGGGTGCCGCAGGAGCGCTACATGTTCCCGTCGCTCACGGTCGAGGAGCACCTGCTCGCCGTGGCGAGGCCAGGAGCCTGGACGCCCGAGCGGGCGTTCCGGCAGTTTCCGATCCTCGAGCGGCGCCGCGGCAATCTGGGTGGACAGCTGTCGGGCGGCGAGCAGCAACTGGTGGCGCTCGCGCGCGCGCTGGTGACGAATCCCCGGCTGCTGCTGCTCGACGAACCGATGGAAGGCCTGGCGCCGATCATCGTCCAGGAGCTCGAGCGCGTGATCCGCGATCTCGTCGCCGAAGGCGGCATGGCGGTGATCCTCGTCGAGCAGCACGCCCGGCTCGCGCTCGGCCTGACGCGCGATGCGATCGTTCTCGACCGCGGGCGCATCGTCCACGCCTCCGACAGCGCGAGCCTGCTGCGCGATCCCGCGAAGCTCGATCGGCTGCTCGCCGTGGCGCAGGAAACGCCGGCCGTCTCGTCGGCCTGAGCCTTGGCCGGCGCCAGACCGGGCCGCGAAAAGCGGAAAAAAGTCACGTCGCGCTGATTGACGATTTCCGGTCCGATTCTCGATATGGCGGCGTGCCTGTTCGCCAAGTGTTTGAAGGATCAGAAGAAATTACCCTGAGCACGTTCTTTGCTACATAATGCAAGAAATCTGTCAGGGGAGAAACGAATGAAAGGCAGGATGACGATGGGCGCTCTTGTCGCAGGTGCTCTCGCGATCGCCGTGGCGCCCGCGCAAGCCGACAACCAGTACGGAACGGTGCGCATGTCGCCAGCCGCGCCCCATGCGTCGCCACCCCAGGACCAGCCGGTGGGGACGGTGCCGGTGCCCGGCACCGTGGCGCTGCTGGCGCTCGGCGGCGTCGGAATTTCGATCGTTCGCCGCGTGAAGTCCCGGCGGCGGGTAGAACGCTCGTAAGGAAAGGTCCGCCGAAACTCCCGGCGGCAGAGCGCCGGCTGCGCCGCCGCTCGATCACTTCCTTTTCGAACTTGCGCGTTCAAGGAAACGTGCACATTCGACCTGAATGTCATGGTCGATCGACAAGGAGTGAGGGATGCGGGTACTAACTGCTCAGGGATCCCTCTCGGGCGACTGCGCGAGCAATCGCCCGTAGCCTTGCGCGCAGCCGCTGTCGCCGAGCAACCGCACGGCGGCCCACGCGCCTGCCACGGCGCTCGAGACGACCGGCAGCCCGGTACGCGATTCGAGCGGCATCGTGACGTCGAGCGTGCGCAGCCCGCCGCAGGAGATCAGCACCGCGTCCGCATTCTTCGCCTCGCGCACCGCACGCTCGCCGAGTGCCTCGAGCTCGTGCGGACGCACCGCATGCACCTGCTCGACCGCCGACAATCCGAGCGCGACGAGTGAAGCGACCTCGAACCCGCGCGCTTCGAGGAACTCGTGCAGTCGGCAGTTCATCTCGTCGGTGTAGGCGGTGGCCACGGCCAGGCGCTTGCCGTGCACCGCGTGCAGCGCCGCGACGATCGCATCGCTCATCGTCGTCGCGGGCAGCCTGCCCGCCGCGCGCATCGTGTGCGTGATCTGCTCGTTCCAGTCTCCGCCGCGATAGAAGCTTAGCGACGTGCCCATCAGCGCAATGGCCGCTGCGCCGTCCGCGGCCAGTTCTCGCGACAACTGCGCGACCCGATCGATCACGGTATCGAAGCCGGCCATCGAGATGCCGGGTATCGCAAGGCCGCGCCCGACGACGCGGATGCGGTCCGCATACAAGGCGGGCAACTCGGGCGGGACGGCTCCGTCGGCCGGCGGCACGATGACGCCGAGAACGGGGCGGTACGCAGCGTTCGTCACGCAGCTCTCCTGTCGATTTTCGGTCCGACGGCGCGCGCGTGTCGCGCGCGTCGCCGCACAACGATAACGCAGGCTGGTAGCCTGCCGGTTTCGCAGATTCGGGTGCATCGATGAAGATCACGAGTTGCCGGCAAGGCCTGAACGCTGCCGACGGTCTTCGGTCGTCGAAAGAAAGCACTGGAAGGAGCTTCGCATCATGAGTCATCGAGCACGTCGCCGATTCGTCGGCATCGCGGCCGCGGCCGCAACGCTGGCTGCATTGCCGTTCCGGCCGGCCCTCGCGGAAAACTGGCCGTCGCGTCCGGTGCGCATCCTGGTCGGTTTCTCCGCCGGCGGGGGCGCCGACGCGATCGCACGTACGATCGCCGAGCGGCTCGGAGCACAACTGGGGCAGAGCGTCGTCGTCGAGAACCGGCCTGGTGCTTCGAGCACGATCGCCGCGGAGCTGCTCGCCACGTCGGCAGCCGACGGCTACACGCTGATGCTCGCCGATTCGTCGCTGCTCATTGCGTCGAAGGCGATGAGCAAGGTGAACTTCGATCCGTTGCGCAGCTTCGTTCCGGTGTCGGCGGTCGCGATCGCGCCGCTGACGATCGCGGTGAACCCGAGCGCGGGCATCGGCTCGCTCGAGGACCTCGCGCGCCAGTCAAAGGCGGGCAAGGAGCTGATTTACGCAACTTCGGGCATCGGCACCGTGCATCACCTGGCGATGGAGTATCTGCAGTCGCAGGCGGGGATCCGCCTCGTGCACCTGCCGTATCGCGGGGCCGCGCAGATCATCCCCGACGTCATCAGCGGGCAGGTTCCGATCGGCGTGATCAGCGCGGCCGCCGCGCTGTCGCACGAGAAGGCGGGCCGCATCCGCGTGATCGGCGTCACCAGTCCGCACCCGTTGCGCGATGCTCCGGGCTGGCGCCCGATCGCCGACTGGCTGCCCGGTTTCGATGCGTCGCCGCGGCTGTTCCTGCTCGCGCCGGCAGGAACTCCTGCCGAGGTCGTGGCGCGAATCGATGCCGGGGCGCGCAAGGCGCTCGGCGACCCGGCCGTGGTGGAGACGCTGACGAAGCAGGGGGCGATCCCCAGTCCCGGCTCGTCGGAAGAGCTGGCGCGCGACATGCACGCGGAGCTCGACCGTTGGGAGAAGCTCGTGCGACAGGCGAACGTGTCGCTGCGCTGAGCGCCGCGCGCAGCCCGGGCGATGCGCGCGCGGGCCGCGCAGCTGTGTCGCGCAGCCCGGTTGCGCAGCTCAGTCGATCCGCGCGCCCGACGCCTTCACGATCTTCTCGTACTTCTGCTGCTCGGCGCGCACGAACTCGGCGAAAGCCTGCGGCGACATCGGCGCGGGCTTCGCCCCCATCTTCGACAGCCGCTCGATGATCTCCGGACTCGCCAGCGCGCGCGCGAACTCGTCGTGCAGGCGGTCGACCACCGGCTTCGGCGTGCCGGCCGGCGCGAAGACGCCGAACCAGGTGTCGATGTCGAAGCCTTTCAAGCCGCTCTCCGACATCGTCGGCAGTTCGGGGAAGAAGCTGGAACGCTCGCTCGTCGTCACCGCGAGCGCCTTCAGCTTGCCGGCGCGGATCTGCGGCGCGGCCGAGGCGAGGTTGTCGAACAGGAAGTCGGTCTCGCCCGACAGCAGGCTCAACTGCGCGGGCGCCGCGCCCTTGTAGGGGATGTGGACGGCGGCGATGCCGGCCATCGATTCGAGCAGCTCGCCCGCCAGATGCCCCGCGCTGCCGTTGCTGCCCGATGCGTAGTTGAGCTTGCCCGGATTGCGTTTCGCGTAGGCGATCAGGTCGGCAACACTGTTTACGCCGAGTTTCGCCGCGGTTTCCGGGTTCATCACGAGCACGTTCGGCACGCTCGCGATGCGCGTGATCGGCGCGAAATCGGCGTTCGCATCGTAAGGCATCTTCGCGTACAGATACGGGTTGATCGCGTGCGTCGCCACCGCGCCCATCACGATCGCATAGCCGTCGGGCGGCGCTTTCGCGACCAGGTCCGCGCCGATGTTGCCGCCAGCGCCCGGCTTGTTCTCCACGACCACCCGCTGGCCGAGCGACGCGTCGAGCTTCTCGGCGAGCGCGCGCGCGACCAGGTCGAGCGGGCCGCCGGGCGGATACGGGACGACGTAGCGGATCGGGCGCTCGGGCCACGACTGCGCCGACGCAGTCGACGACAGCGAAGCGAAGGCGGCGGCGCCGGCGAGCGCGATCGCCGTGGGCAGCGCGACCAGGCGGCGTCGAAGCGACGAGGGAAGGCGGGACATCGAGGACTCCTGCGAAGGGAATGAAGACGGGCGCGGCCGGTGCGACGGCAATGCGCGAAACGGGGCGATGATACGACCGCGGGCCGCGCGATCAGAGGTTCGCCTGTCCCGTTCCCTGCGCCGCGCGGATCGCGTCGTCGTCGTAGCCGAGCAGCTCGCGCAGCACCTGCGTCGTGTGCCGGCCGACGCGCGGCGGCGCCATCCGGTACGAAGGCGGCGTCGCGCTCATCCTCATCGGGCTGGCGACGAGCGGGATCTCGCCGGCGTCGTCGCTTTCGAGCGCAATGCGCATGCCGCGCGCACCTGCTCGTCGTCGAACCCCTGCGCGAGATCGTTGATCAGATCGTTGATCGGTCCGCAGGGGACGCCCGCGCTCCAGGCCTCGAGCCAGGAATGCGCGGGTCGTTCGAATCGTGTTTCAGTACTGGCGATACCGCCGGAGTGCGAGCCCTATCAGCCCGAGGCCGAGCAACGCGAGGGGGGCCGGCACCGGTACACCGCTAGGCGCACAACCAGGCGCCGTGGGGTTCGCGTCGCAGAATTCGATCGCCGTACCTTGAACCCCTACGGTGAAGCCGTTCCAGTACTCGTTGCTGAGACTGCGCCAACTCACGGTATCGAACGTTCCCTTGAACTGCAGGGTTCCATGCGGTTCGCCGGTTCCAAGGAGCTGGTACTCCGTTTGACCGCCGACGGTAACGATCTGCTTGTACGAGGTTCCACAGCCCCAGTACCCGCAGGCGTTGCCATCGGAGGGGCTACCGAAACTGAGAATGTCGAAGTCCTGGTCGAAGGCGTACCCGTTGCCGTTCAGGCTTACGTAGGCAAAGACGGGGTTTGCGATCGCCTGCGAGAATTGCAACGTCTGCGTCCCCGCATACCGCAGGGCGACGATATCCGTGGTGGCGGGTCGATTATCGACCGCACTGCTGGTGAAAGGCGAAGTGCCGCCGGGTCCGTCGGTGCCGCCGCTGTAGTAATACGGCTCCCCGGCAGCGCCGGTCTGATAGAACCCGACGCCCTGCGGATTCGTGTAGGTGACGTTGACCGTCGAAGTCGACGTCGTGATCGTGCCGGCGCCCTTGAAACCGGGTCCCGGGTCCTGATCGGAGCCGCTCCAGTCGGTCCAGTAGATCTGCGCCGCCGATGCCCCGCCCGCAATGAGCGTGAGTGCCAGCATGCAGGCGGTTCGCGTGAAGGTCTTGGTCATGAGGTCGGTCCTTGCGAAGACTATGCACCCGGGATGGTGATCTGGTAAGCAAGAATCGAGCCGAACCGCTCGGCTCAAAAAACTCTTTATCGATCAACGTGATACTGCGCACAGCACGAGACGCATCGCAATCGAGGGCATGGAGGTGTAAGAAAATCCGTCAGGGGTTCGGGGGTACCGTCCTCCGGTATCGCGCTTCGTGACCCTTCACGCGCCAAGGTAAAATATCCGGTTCGCCTAAACGCTTGCCCAGCCAGAATGACGTCGGCCGAAATCCGCGAGAAGTTCCTGCAGTTCTTCGAATCGAAGGGACACACGGTCGTTCCGTCCAGCTCGCTCGTTCCGGCGAACGACCCGACGCTGCTGTTCACCAACAGCGGCATGGTCCAGTTCAAGGACGTCTTCACCGGGCGCGAGACGCGCGCCTACACGCGCGCGACGAGCGCACAGCGCAGCCTGCGCGCCGGCGGCAAGCACAACGATCTCGAGAACGTCGGCTACACGGCCCGCCATCACACGTTCTTCGAGATGCTCGGCAACTTTTCGTTCGGCGACTATTTCAAGCGCGAGGCGATCGCCTACGCCTGGGAGTTGCTGACAAAGGTCTATGGGCTGCCGGTCGAGAAGCTGTGGGTCACCGTCTACCAGGAAGACGACGACGCATACCGCATCTGGGCCGACGAGATCCGCGTACCGCGCGAGCGCATCGTGCGCATCGGCGACAACAAGGGCGCGCGTTACGCGTCCGACAACTTCTGGCAGATGGCCGACACCGGCCCCTGCGGCCCGTGCAGCGAGATCTTCTACGACCACGGACCGGGCGTCGCCGGCGGCCCTCCGGGCTCGCCCGAAGCCGAAGGCGACCGCTACATCGAGATCTGGAACCTCGTGTTCATGCAGTTCGACCGCGACGAGGCGGGCACGCTCACCCCGCTGCCACACCCCTGCGTCGACACCGGCATGGGGCTCGAGCGCCTGGCGGCCGTGCTGCAGCACGTGCACAGCAACTACGAGATCGACCTGTTCCAGGATCTGATCCGGGCGGCCGCGCGCGAGACCGGCACGCAGGATCTGGACAGCCCGTCGCTGCGCGTCATCGCCGACCACATTCGCGCCTGCGCGTTCCTGATCGTCGACGGCATCATTCCGGGCAACGAGGGCCGCGGCTACGTGCTGCGCCGGATCGTGCGCCGCGCGCTGCGCCACGGCTACAAGCTCGGGCGGCGCGAGCCTTTCTTCCACAGGCTGGTCGCCGACCTCGATCGCGTGATGGGGGCGGCCTATCCCGAGCTGCGCGCGGCGCGCGTGCGCGTCGAGCAGGTGCTCGCGCAGGAAGAGGAGCGCTTCGGCGAGACCCTCGAGAACGGCATGGCGATCCTCGAGAGCGCGCTGGCGTCCAGGCCCGCGGTGCTCGACGGCGAGACGGCGTTCAAGCTCTACGACACCTACGGTTTCCCGCTCGACCTCACCGCCGACGTCTGCCGCGAGCGCGGCGTGGCCGTCGACGAGGCCGGCTTCGAGCAGGCGATGGAGCGCCAGCGCCGCCAGGCGCGCGCGGCGGGCAAGTTCCGTGCGGAAGCGGCGCTCGACTACGAGGGCGAGCGCACGGCCTTTCACGGCTACGAGCAGCTCGACGTCGCCGATGCGCGCGTCGTCGCGCTGTACGTCGGCGGCACGTCGGTGGCGAGGATGTCCGCCGGCGAGCGTGGCGTCGTCGTGCTCGACCGCACGCCGTTCTACGCGGAGTCGGGCGGGCAGGTGGGCGATGCCGGCGTGCTCGCATCGAAGGACGGCGGTGTGCGCTTCGACGCAGACGACACGCAGAAGGTGCGCGCGGAAGTGTTCGGCCATCACGGCACGCTCGTTGCCGGCACGCTCGCGATCGGCGATCGGCTCGACGCGTCGGTCGATGCGGCGCGACGCGCGAGCACGATGCGCAACCACTCGGCCACGCACCTAATGCACAAGGCGCTGCGCGAGGTGCTCGGCTCGCACGTGCAGCAGCGCGGCTCACTGGTCGATGCCGATCGCACGCGCTTCGATTTCGCGCACAACGCGCCGCTCGACGACGACGAGATCCGTCGCATCGAGGCGATCGTCAATCGTGAGGTGCTCGCGAACGTGCCCACGCAGGCACGCGTCATGCCCTTCGACGAGGCGGTGCGCAGCGGCGCGATGGCGCTGTTCGGCGAGAAGTACGGCGACGAGGTGCGCGTGCTCGACATCGGCAGCTCGCGTGAGCTGTGCGGCGGCACGCATGTCGCGCGTACCGGCGACATCGGGCTGTTCAAGGTCGTCGCCGAGGGCGGCGTGGCCGCCGGCGTGCGCCGCATCGAGGCGATCACCGGCGAGAACGCGGTGGCCTGGGTGCAGGCGCTCGACGCGCGCACGAAGGAAGCGGCATCGATGCTGAAGGCGGCGCCCGGGGAACTGGTGACGCGCATCGGCCAGGCGCTCGATCACGCGCGCGCGCTCGAGAAGGAGGTGGCGCGGCTGAAGTCGAAGCTCGCCAGTTCGCACGGCGAGGATCTGGCCGAGCAGGCGGTCGAGGTCGACGGCATCCAGGTGCTCGCGGCCACGCTCGACGGCGCCGACACGAAGACGCTGCGCGAGACGATGGACCGGCTCAAGGACCGCCTGAAGACCGCGGCGATCGTGCTCGCCGCGGTCGACGGCGCGAAAGTGAGCCTGATCGCCGGCGTCACGCCGAACGCCACGTCGAAGGTCAAGGCGGGCGAGCTGGTGAACTTCGTCGCGCAGCAGGTCGGCGGCAAGGGCGGCGGACGGCCCGAGATGGCGCAGGCGGGCGGCAGCGAGCCGGCGCGGCTGCCGGCGGCGCTCGCCGGCGTGCCCGACTGGGTACGCGCGCGCGGCTGAACGTGTCGACGAACCCGCGCGCGTTCGCGCACCAGCTGCTCGGGCGCATCGAGGCGATCGCCGCGCTCGCGCCCCTGCCTGCGGTTGCCGCCGTGCATCTTCCGCTCGCCGCCGACGAGGGATCGCGCGAATCCGAGTTCTGCGGCGTGGAGCTGGAAGACGGTTCGATCGGCCTTTCGTTCCTGCTGCTGGGCGACACCTTCGCGCGCCTGCGCGGAGACAGCCCGGCGCGCTCGCTGCGCGGCACGCCCGCGCTCGAACTGGCGCGCGGCTATCTCGGCGACGATCCCGTGCGTCGAACGCTCGGCTTCGCCGCCGTCAACGCGATCTCGCAGCGCTTCTTTCGCCAGGCCGGCTACGCGCTCGACACCGCCGCCGATTCGATCGGCTCGCTGAACCCGCAGCCGGGCGAGCGCATCGGCATGGTCGGGCTGTTCGGGCCCCTGGTGCCGCGCATCGTCGAAGCCGGCGCCTCGCTCGTCGTGCTCGAGCTGCAGAGCCGCCTCGCCGGCGAACGCGACGGCTGGCGCGTGACGCTCGACCCGGCGGATCTGGCCGATTGCGAGAAGGTGCTGTCCACGACGACCGTGCTGCTGAACGACACGCTCGACGCGGTGCTCGCGTCGGTGCGCGCAGCGCGCTGGGTGGCCCTCGTCGGCCCGGGCGGCGGCTGCGTGCCCGACGATCTGTTCGCACGCGGCGTCACGCTGCTCGGCGGAACGACGATCGTCGACCGCGACGGCTTCGCCGGCGCCGTTGCGCGCGGCGAAGCGTGGGGGCGCTACGCGCGGAAATACGTCGTCGCGCGCGACCGCTATCCCGGGTTCGAGCGGCTCGCGGCGCGGATCGCGTCGCGGTCGGGAACGTAGGCCGGTCGCAGCCGAACGGCCGCGCGATGCTGCATCCCGATTACCGCTTCTGTCCGCGCTGCGCGCAGCCGCTTGCCGTCGACACGGTGGGCGGGCGCGAGCGCAGCATCTGTCGCGGTTGCGGCTTCACCCACTGGAACAATCCGGCGCCGGTGGTCGCCGGGCTCGTCCAGGTCGGCGACGAGATCCTGCTCGCGCGCAACGCCGCGTGGCCGGCGAAGATGTTCGCGCTGATCACCGGTTTTCTCGAAGCGGGCGAGACGCCGGAAGAGGGCATCCGGCGCGAGATCAAGGAGGAGACCGACCTCGACGTGGAAAGCGCAACGCTGATCGGCGTCTACGACTTCGTGCGCAAGAACGAGGTGATCATCGCCTACCATGCGATCGCGCGCGGCACCGTGACGCTGTCGGAGGAGCTCGTCGAATACCGGATGGTCGCGCCCGAGCGGCTGAAGCCGTGGCGGGCGGGAACGGGCCTGGCGGTGGCCGACTGGATGCGCGCGCGCGGGCTTCCCGTGGAGTTCGTCGATCTTCCGCGGCGAACGAGTGGCGAAGGCGGCTGAGGTCTCGCGCCCGCTGCTAGACTCGGGGCATTCGCTCCAGTTTCTCCCGAGAAAGACCGATGACCGAGAACGACGTGCACTTCGATCGCGAAGTAGACGCGCGCGGCCTGAACTGCCCGCTGCCGATCCTGCGCGCGAAGAAGGCGCTCACCGACCTGCCCAGCGGGCAGGTGCTGAAGGTGATGTCCACCGACCCGGGCTCGAAGCGCGACTTCGAAGCCTTCTCTCGCCAGACCGGGCACGAGCTGGTGCGCACGGACGTCGGCGAACGCGAGTGGACGTTCTATTTGAAGCGTCGCTGAGCGGACGGAGCACGAGGCGAAGCGCGCCGGGTAGGCGCGCAGGCCGGGCAGACCGACAGCGCTCCGGTAGCCGGCAAGCAGGCCAGCGAGACGTCCGCGGCCGGCCGCATTGCCGGCGCATTTACGCCACGCGCTGCAAGATGCGGCGTTTTACGCTACGTAAATCGCTTCCCACCGGAAAACGCTGCGCTTTGCGGCGAAGGGAGCGTTCGAAGCGGCGCACCCCCCTTGTGGGCCAGGCCGCGCCGCCCTGACACCCCTCGGCGGGCGCCTACCCCAGCCGCGCCCGCTGCTCGTTTACCCGTTCCCGCGTAGCGCCGAACGCCATCAGCCGCGCGCGCTCCTGCTCGACCACTGCCGCCGGCGCTCGATCCACGAAGCTCGCGTTCCCGAGTTTCGCCTGCGCCTTGCCGATCTCCGCGTCCAGCCGCGCGAGCTCCTTGTCCAGACGCTGCCGTTCGGCAGCGACGTCTACTTCGATTGCGAGCATCAGGCGCGTTTCGCCGACCACCTGCACCGGCGCGATCGACCCTTCGGGCAGGCGATCGACGATGCGAACTTCTTCCAGGCGCGCGAGCGCGCGCAGGTAGGGCGCGAAGTCGGCGAGCCGCTGCGCGTCGCCGACGGCGACCAGCGGCAGCTTCTGCGCGGGCGAAACGCCCATCTCCGCGCGCAACGCGCGGCAGGCTTCGATGATCGCTTCGAGTTCGGCAACCCAGCCCTCGGCGCGCTCGTCGATGCGCGACTCGTCGGCCTGCGGGAAGCGCTGCGTCATGATCGACCAGCGGCGCTCGGCGATCGCTCGCTGCAAGTCGTCGCCCGACAGCGTCTGCTCGCCGCGTTCGCCGTATCGCATTGCCAGCGGCGCGACCTTCTGCCACAGCGCTTCGGTGACGAAGGGAATGATCGGGTGCGCCAGCCGCAGCACCGCTTCGAGCACGCGCAGCAGCGTGCGGCGCGTGGCGCGCGCGCTCGCTTCGTCCTCGCCCTGCAATTGCACCTTCGCCAGCTCGACGTACCAGTCGCAGTATTCGTTCCAGACGAACTCGTAGATCGCGCGCGCGGCGAGATCGAAGCGGTAGTCGGCGAAGTGGCGCTCGACCTGCGCCTCGGTGCGCTGCAACCGCGAGACGATCCAGTGCTCGAGCGTGCCGAAATGCAGATACCCGCCCGGCCCGCACTGCTCGGCGGTGTGCGGCGCGAAGCCGTTGTCGCGCCCTTCGCAGTGCATCAGCACGAAGCGGGTGGCGTTCCACAGCTTGTTGCAGAAGTTGCGGTAGCCCTCGCAACGGTTCAGGTCGAAGTTGATGTTGCGCCCCGGGCCGGCGAGCGAGGTGAAGGTGAAGCGCAGCGCGTCGGCGCCGAAGGCCGGAATGCCTTTCGGGTATTCGTGGCGGGTGCGTTTCTCGATCGACGCGGCCTGCTTCGGGTTCATCAGCCCGTAAGTGCGCTTGGCCACCAGTGCGTCGAGCGGGATGCCGTCGATCAGGTCGATCGGGTCGAGCGTGTTTCCCTTGCTCTTCGACATCTTCTGGCCTTCGGCGTCGCGCACGAGCGCGTGCACGTAGACGTCGCGAAACGGCACTTCGCCGGTGAACGCGAGCGTCATCATGACCATGCGCGCCACCCAGAAGAAGATGATGTCGAAGCCGGTGACGAGCACCGACGACGGCAGGTAGCGCGCGAGCGCGGGCAGCAGGTTCGGATGCCCGTCGCGGAAGGGCTCGTTCGGATCGACGAGCGTGGAGAAAGGCACCAGCGCCGACGAGAACCACGTGTCGAGCACGTCGGTGTCCTGCACGAGCGCGCCGCTCCATCCGGCCGCGCGCGCTTGCGCGCGCGCCTCGTCCTCGTTGCGCGCGACGAAGACGCTTCCGTCGTGCAGCGGCTGGCCGTCGGCATCGGCCTTGTACCAGGCCGGGATGCGGTGTCCCCACCAGAGCTGGCGCGAGATGCACCAGTCCTGGATGTTGGTCAGCCAGTGATCGTAAGTGGCTTTCCAGCTCTCGGGCACGAAGCGGATGCGCCCGTCGGCCACCGCTTCGAGCGAGCGCTGGGCGATGCTGCCGCCGGCCAGGTGGGAATCGGCGG
>CALCZN010000244.1:0-2459 GCA_937903095.1 uncultured Burkholderiales bacterium | reverse complement strand
GCAACCGCCACATCCGTATCGAGTTCCTCTACGACGCGGGCTCGCCGCGTCGTCGCCGCCTGCTGGCGATGTTCTCCGAGTTCGCATCGATCGTCGCCTTCCTGATGCTCTTCGGACTGTCGCTGCGACTGCTGTGGGACGACTACCGCTACGAGGTCACGTCGCCGGGCATCGGCGTTCCGCAGTGGTGGTACACGATGTGGCTGCCGGTGCTCGCGCTGCTGATCGCGGCGCGTTCGGTGCAGCGTCTCGTGCGCCTGGCACGCACGCCGGCGGCGCACTGACGGCCCGGCTCATGCTCCGATGATGCTCCGATGATCGACATCGCGATCTTCGCGCTCTTCATCGCGCTCACGCTCGCCGGCGTGCCGATCGGCGTCGCGCTGATGCTCGGCGGCTCGCTGGCGATCGGCGTGGCAGACCTTGGCTGGCTGTCGATCCCGAACAACTTCTACGCGGGCATCGCGAAGTACCCGCTGCTCGCGCTGCCGATGTTCGTGCTGGTCGGCTCGGTCTTCGACCGCTCGGGCGTCGCGCAGCGGCTCGTGCAGTTCGCGCTGGCGATCGTCGGCCGCGGCCCCGGCATGCTGCCGATGGTCGCGATCGGCGTGGCGATGTTCATGGGCGGCATCTCGGGTTCCGGGCCGGCCAGCGCCGCCGCCGTCGGCGGCGTGATGCTCGCGTCGATGGCGCGCGCCGGCTACCCGCCGGCGTATTCGGCGAGCGTGATCGGCGCGGCGGCCGCCACCGACATCCTGATTCCGCCGTCGATCGCGTTCATCGTCTATTCGGTGATGGTGCCGGGCGCCTCGGTGCCCGCGCTGTTCGCCGCCGGACTCGTGCCGGGCGTGCTCGCCGGCTGCGCACTGATCGTTCCGGCTGTCTGGCTCGCGCGGCGCAATCGCTTCGGCGCGGGCGAAGCGAACATCGAGCGCCCGCCGTTCCTGCGCGCGTTGCGCGAGGCCACCTGGGGCCTGTTCGCCCCGGTGCTGATCCTCGGCGGCATGCGCATGGGCTGGTTCACGCCTACCGAGGCAGCCGTCGTCGCCGTCTTCTACGGTCTGTTCATCGGCGTCTTCGTCTACCGGACGATGGGCGTGCGCGAGATCGTCGACTCGCTGATCGAATCGGCCGAGGTCTCCGGCGTCATCATGGTCGTCGTCGCGCTGGCGAGCATCTTCGCCTACGCCGTCAGCACGCTGGGCATCGCCGATCCGCTGACGCGCGCAATCCTCGACAGCGGGATGGGTCCCTGGTGGGCGCTGACGGCGATCGTCGCCGTGCTGCTCGTCACCGGCATGGTGCTCGACGGCATTTCGATCTTCCTGATCTTCGTGCCGCTGTTGACGCCGCTGATGAACGGCTTCGGCTGGGACGTCGTCTGGTTCGGCGTGCTGCTCACCTACATGGTGGCGATCGGGCAGTTCACGCCTCCGCTGGCAGTGAACCTGATGGTGTCGTCGCGCCTGGCGGGCGTGCGCATCGAGCAGACGGTACCGTGGGTCATCTGGTTCGTGTTCGCGATGCTCGTCGTGCTCGTGGCGCTGATCGCGGTGCCCGAGCTGTCGCTGTGGTTGCCTCGCACGTTGAATTTCTAGTGCTGCGACGCCACTTTGACAAGGTCGGGCGCATCGCGTTGAATCCGAGGGATCCGCCGCCCCCGAGAGCCGAACCGTGACGCTGCGTACCCTGCTGTTCCTGGTCGTCTTCGGCGCGCTCGCCGCCTTCGTGCTGGTCAACTGGCAGGTGCTGAACACGCCGACGACGCTGTCGCTCGCCTTCACCGAGGTGCAGGCGCCGCTCGGCCTGGTGATGCTCGCGTTCATCGTGCTCGTCACCGTGCTGCTGCTCGGCTACATCGTGTATCTTCAAATGTCCGGGCTGCTCGAGACGCGCCGCCACGGCAAGGAGATGCAGGCGCAGCGCGAGCTGGCCGACCAGGCCGAGTCTTCGCGCTTCACCGAGCTGCGCGCGTACCTCGAGTCGCGCTTCTCGCGCAGCGACGATCGGCGCGACGAAATCGAGCGCGCCGTGCAGGCGCGGCTCGACGCGCTCGAGTCGCAGCTCAAGGCGAGCGTCGAGCTGCAGGCCAACTCGCTGTCGGCGGCGCTGGCCGAGCTGTCCGACCGCTACGATCGCGACCGCCAGGAACGCGATCGCCAGGCGCGCGACCGGCTCGATCGTTAGGATCTGTGCACCGATTTTTCCGGCACGCCCGGACCTCCCGCGATGCACGCGCCGACGCTAGAATGACGGCCGGCGGAAGCACGATCGAATCAGGGGTCGCACGCACTATCGCCACCCGATCGCCCCGCCCGCCTCGCCGCGGCGTTCCTCGCTCTTTGGCCTCGCACTTTCCCCTCATTTGCGACCTCATTTGCGACAAGCGAAACCACGGAACCCACGCATGAAAATCGAAGACATCCTCGCCGCCCTGCCCGAACAGGAAGTCACGATCG
>CALCZN010000243.1:0-11887 GCA_937903095.1 uncultured Burkholderiales bacterium | reverse complement strand
TGGCGAACCAGCCGGTGTAGTCGTTGATGCCCTGACGCGCGCCGTGCTTCGCCGTGGGGCCCGGCTTGCCGCGCGGCGTGACCTTGTCGGAGAACTCGCCCGCCGCGATCGCGTGCAGCCCGATCGGCAGGTCGATCAGCGTCCAGTGGTAGAAGTGCACGCGCGGCAGCGTCGACGGGATCTCGCGTCCTTCCTGGTTCACGTCGTCGGGCCTGCTCGGCACGTCGATGTCATGGCAGACGATCGCGAAGGAACGCGTACCCACCGGCGCATCCGACCACGACAGTTGCGGATTGCGGTTCGACGACAGGGCCACGTGCGACTTCGGGTCGATCCTGCAGAAGGCGAATTCCGGAGGAATCGGCTGGCCGTCGGCGAAGGATTCGCTGGAAAGTTTCATTCGGTAGAACCTCCCTGCTTCGAGTGTCGCATGTCAGCGTAGGTTGCCCGCTTGCCGCCAGTCAAGCGAGCGTGGAGTTGGTCGTTCGCGCGCCGCCCGATCGTGCGCCGGTGCGCAGCCACAGCGTGACCGGTCCGTCGTTGACGAGCGAGACCTGCATGTCGGCGCCGAAACGCCCGGCCTGCACGCGTGCGCTCGCTTCGCGCGCGAGCGCGACGAAACGCTCGAACAGCCGTTCGCCTTCGTCGGGTGCGGCAGCCGCCGAGAAACCCGGCCGATTGCCGCTCGACGTGTCGGCAGCGAGCGTGAACTGGGGCACGACGAGCAACTCACCGTCGATGTCGACGAGGCTGCGGTTCATCCGACCGCTTTCGTCGGGAAAGCAGCGCATCCGCAGCACCCGGCCGAGCAGTCGTTCGCAGTCGGCCGCCTCGTCGTCGCGCTCGGCGCAGTAGAAGACCAGCAGCCCGCGGCCGATCGCCGCGATCCGCTCGCCGCGCACATCGACCTGCGCCTGCGAGACTCGCTGCAGCAGCGCGAGCACCTCAGCCGGCCGCAGAGTCGCCCGGCTCGATGCGCACGCGCGCGAAACGCCGCTTGCCGATCTGCACGACGTAGGTGCCGGGGAAGAGTTCGAGTGCCCGGTCGGAGACGCGCTCGCCGTCGATGCGCACGCCGCCCTGCTCGATGCTGCGGTTCGCTTCGCTGCTGGACGGCACGAGGCCCGCGCGCCTGAGCACCTGCGCAAGCGCGACCGGCGCCCCGTGCAGCACGACCTCGGTCATCTCGGCCGGCGCCGCGCCCAGCCGGAATCGCGCATCGAAGCCGGCGGTCGCGCGCTCGGCGTCCGCGCGCGAATGGAATCGCGCGACGATCTCCTGCGCGAGCAGCACTTTCGCGTCGCGCGGATTGCGACCCTGCGCGCATTCCTCGCGCAACCCCTGCACTTCGCTCATCGGACGGAACGACAGCAGCTCGAAGTAGCGCCACATCAGCTCGTCGGAGATCGACATCAGCTTGCCGAACATCTCGTCGGGCCGCTCGGTGATGCCGACGTAGTTGTTCTTCGACTTCGACATCTTCTCGACGCCGTCGAGTCCTTCGAGCAGCGGCATCGTCAGGATGCACTGCGGCTCCTGGCCGTACTCGCGTTGCAGTTCGCGACCGACCAGCAGATTGAACTTCTGGTCGGTGCCGCCGAGTTCGAGGTCGGCGCGCAGCGCGACCGAGTCGTAGCCCTGCATCAGCGGATACAGCAGCTCATGGATCGAGATCGGCAGTCCTTCGCGGTAGCGCTTCGCGAAGTCGTCGCGCTCGAGCATGCGCGCGAGCGTGTGGCGGGCGGCGAGCTGGATCATGCCGCGCGCGCCCAGCGCATCGGACCACTCCGAGTTGTAGCGGATTTCGGTGCGATTCGCATCGAGCACCAGGCTCGCCTGGTCGAAATAGGTGCGCGCGTTCTGCTCGATCTGCTCGCGGGTGAGCGGCGGCCGCGTGGCGTTGCGCCCCGACGGGTCGCCGATCATCGCGGTGAAGTCGCCGATCAGGAAGATCACCGTGTGGCCGAGGTCCTGCAGCTGGCGCAGCTTGTTCAGGACCACGGTATGCCCGAGGTGCAGGTCGGGGGCCGTGGGATCGAGGCCGAGCTTGATGCGCAGCGGCGTTGCGCTCGCCTCGCTGCGCGCGAGCTTGGCGAGCCACTCGCTCTCGACGAGCAGCTCCTCGGTGCCGCGCAAGCTGACCGCCAGCGCCTCACGAACGGCGCTGCTGACGGCCGGCGTGGCCTCCTGGCACGACCCCGGCCGCGCTTCGTTCCGCGCATTGTTCCGGAAACTGGGGCCGTTCGTCGTCATCGGGTAGGTGATTTCCACTAGAGATCCGGTAGAATCCGCGCGACTTCCGCCGGACCCGGAGCTCGCCGAAGCGGCGCGTGCTGGGCTGTCGCCGGGGGTGAAGGGCCCGATTCTAGCCGAGGGGCGGAAGCGCCCGTGGACCATGTAACTCCAGACCGGACGAGCCGACCAGCGCGATGAGCCACCCATTCCGCTCCCGTTTCTCGAAGGTGGCGACGGCCGTCGCCATGACGACGGCCCTGGCGGCGGTCACGGCGCTGGCAACGGCGTCGCTGCGGCACCCCGAGGAAAGCTCGCCGGCGCTGCAGACGGTGATCGATTCGCTTGCCGTGACTTTGCCGTCGCTGCACGGCGAATCCGACGAGACCTTCATACGCACCGAACGCATCCGACGCAGCGAGACGCTCGCCTCGCTGCTCGACCGGCTCGGCGCCACCGACCCCGATTTCCACAAATACGTCGCCTCGAATCCGCTCGCACGCAAGCTGCTGCAGCTTCCGTCGGGGCGCACGGTCACGGCGGACATCGACTCCGTCGGCCGCGTCCGATCGCTGCAGTACCGCTTCGGCAGCCTCGACCCGAATTCCGCGCAGCCGGCGCGCCGCCTGACCATCGAGCGCCACGACGAAGGCTTCCACGTCACCGAGGAGCCGGTACCCATCGAGCGCCAGGTCGCGATGGGCGTCGCCGAAATCCAGAGCACGCTGTTCGCGGCGATCGACGCCTCGGGAATCCCCGACGCCGTCGCCAGCCAGATCGCCGACATCCTCGAGGACAAGGTCGACTTCACGCGCGACCTGCGACGCGGCGATCGGCTGCGCGTGCTCTACGAGATGATCCGCGAGTCGGACAGCCTCGATCCGCCGGTGGTCGGCCGTGTACTCGCGCTCGAGTTCGACAACGACCGCACGCGCCACGAGGCGATCTGGTTCGATCGTGGCGGCGGCCAGGGCGAATATTTCGCCTTCGACGGCCGCAGCCTGAAGCGCTCGTTCCTGCGCCAGCCAGTGGAGTTCAGCCGTATCTCGTCCGGCTTCCAGGCGGCGCGCATGCACCCCATCCTCAAGTACACGCGCGAGCACAAGGGCGTGGATTTCGCGGCGCCGATCGGCACCAAGGTACGCAGCTCGGGCGACGGCGTCATCGAGTTCATCGGCCAGCAGCGCGGCTACGGCAACGTGATCGTCGTGCGTCATCGCAACGACATCACCACGCTGTACGCGCATCTGCACGGCTTCGCCAGCGACCTTTCGGTCGGCACGCGCGTGGCACAGGGCGAGGTCATCGGCTACGTCGGCGCCACCGGCATGGCCACCGGACCGCATCTGCACTACGAGTTCATGATCGGCGGCGAGAACGTCAACCCGCTGACGATCGCGATGCCCGGCTCCGCCCCGCTGGACAAGAGCGAGATGAAGCGCTTCACCGCGCAGGCCGACTCGCTGCGCATGCGGCTCGCACAGCTCGATGGCGTGAAGCTCGCGCGCTTCGAGTAGCGCGCGTCCGGTTTTTCGGCGCCCATCGCCTCACGCGCCTGCGATGCGTCGCTTCGTAGGACTGATGTCGGGAACCAGCGTCGACGCGGTCGATGCCGCGCTGCTGGAAATCGACGAATCCGGCTTCGGCATTCGCACCGGCGGCTTCGCGAGCGTCGCGATCGACGATGGCCTGCGCGATGAACTCCACGCGTTGCAGGCGAGCGGCCCCGACGAACTGGCCCGTACGATGCGAGCGGCGACCACGCTCGCCGACCGCTACGCTCAGGCCGTCGAAGCATTGCTCCTCCAGTGCGAGCTCCGCGCGGAGCAGATCACGGCGATCGGCGCGCACGGCCAGACCGTGCGCCATCGGCCCGAGCTCGGATATTCGATCCAGTTGCTGAACGCCGCGCGCCTGGCGGAACGTTGCCGGATCGCCGTCGTCCACGACCTGCGCGCCGCCGACATCGCCGCCGGCGGCCAGGGCGCGCCGCTCGTTCCAGCCTTCCACGCGCAGGTGCTTCGCAGCCCGCTCGAGCGGCGCGCGATCGTGAACCTGGGCGGCATCGCCAACGTGACCCTGCTGCCGGCCGACTGCGGGTCGCAGGAACCCGTGCGCGGCTTCGACACCGGCCCGGCGAACACGCTGCTCGACGGCTGGTGTCGGCAGCACACGGGGCGCGCATTCGACGAGGGCGGCGAGTGGGCGCGCAGCGGGACGGTGCACGACGCGCTGCTCGCGCGCATGCTGGCCGATCCGTACTTCTCGCTGCCGCCGCCGAAGAGCACCGGGCGCGACCGGTTCCATGCGGACTGGCTGCGGCGCGCGGTCGACGAGGCGGGCAAGCGCGACGGCAGTGGAAGCGGCGTCGTTGGCGGCGGCGGCGTTGGCAGCGGCGGTAGCGGCCGCAGCAGCGACGAACCCGACGCAGCCGACGTCCAGGCGACGCTCGTCGAACTGACGGCGGTCACCGTCGCCCGCGCGTGCGCCGACTACGGCGCGCAGGCGGTCTACGCCTGCGGCGGCGGCACGCGCAATGCGTTCCTGATGGAGCGTCTCGCCCATCGGCTGGCGCCGACGCCGCTGCTGACGACCGCGGTGCTGGGCATCGATCCACAGGCGGTCGAAGCAGCGGCCTTCGCGTGGCTCGCCGCGCAGCGCGTCGATGCGAAGGCAGGCAACCTGACGGCGGTCACCGGTGCGCGAGGCCCGCGCGTGCTGGGAGCGATCAGCGACCCGCGCGTGGCGCGCGGCTGAGGCGATAGCAGGTCGGCGCGAAGGCGGCACCCGCCCCGCGCCGACGAATCAGGGTCGGCCGATCAGGAGAACGACGACCCGCAGCCGCAGGTGCTCGACGCGTTCGGGTTCTTGATGACGAACTGCGCGCCATCGAGGTCGTCCTTGTAGTCGATCTCGGCGCCCATCAGGTATTGCAGGCTCATCGCGTCGATGAGCAGCGTGACGCCGCCCTTCTGCAGCACGGTGTCGTCCTCGGCGGTTTCCTCATCGAAAGTGAAACCGTACTGGAAACCCGAGCAACCGCCGCCCTGCACGAACACGCGCAGCTTCAGCTCCGGGTTGCCTTCCTCGTCGATCAGCGACTTCACCTTGACCGCGGCGGCGTCCGTGAACACCAGCGGATCCATCGTTTCGGCGACAGCTTCCATTCGATACCTCCGATTTGCATCTATTGTACGGCGGCGTCGCGCGCTCGGGTCGAGCGCCGGGAGGCCGGCGCCGACCGGCGGACTGCCCCTCAGTGCAGGCTCAGTGCAGGCTCAGGGCAGGCTCAGGGCAGGCTCAGGGCAGAATCGGCACCTGCGTCAGCCCCGCATCCTCGGGCAAGCCGAACATCAGGTTCATCACCTGAACGCCCTGCCCCGAGGCGCCCTTCACGAGGTTGTCCTCGACGACGAGCACCATCAGCAGGTCGCTGTCGGGCGGCCGATGCACGGCGATGCGCACGAAGTTCGACGCGCGCACGGAACGCGTTTCGGGCGCGGAGCCGGCCGGCATCACGTCGACGAAGGGTTCGGACGCGAAGCGCCGTTCGTAGAGCGCCTGGAAGTCCAGCTCGCGCGCGCGCGGCGTGATGCGCGCATAGAGCGTCGAAAAGATGCCGCGGATCATCGGCACCAGATGCGGCGTGAAGGCGAGCTTCACCGGCTTGCCGGCAACCGCCTCCAGCCCCTGGCGGATCTCCGGCAGGTGCCGGTGCCCGCTGACGGAGTACGCACGGAAGTTGTCGCTCGCCTCGGCGAGCAGCGTGCCCACCTCCGCCTTGCGCCCCGCCCCGGAAGCACCCGACTTGCAGTCGGCGATCAGCGAATCCGGCTCGACGAGGTCGCCGCCGGCAGCGCGCGCCGCTTCCGGATCGAGCGCCGGCAGGAAGCCGAGCTGCACCGACGTGGGATAGCAGCCCGGCAGGCCGATGACGCGCGCACCGCGAATCGCCTCGCGGTTCACCTCGGGCAGCCCGTACACCGCCTCGGCGAGCACCTCGGGGCACGAGTGCGGCATCTTGTACCAGCGCTCGAACTCGGCGGTGTTCTTCAGACGGAAGTCGGCGGCCAGGTCGATCAGCCGCACGCCTGCGGCCAGCAGCTCCGGCGCCTGCGCCATCGCCACGCCGTGCGGCGTCGCGAAGAAAACGACGTCGCATTTCGCCAGGGGCGCGGACGCAGGATCGGTGAACGCGAGATCGACACGCCCGCGCAGCGACGGAAACATCTCCGCCACCGGCATGCCGCTTTCCTTGCGGGAGGTGATCGCAACCAGCTCGACGTGTGGATGCTGCGACAAAAGGCGCAGCAACTCGACACCGGTGTAGCCGGTGCCGCCGACGATTCCGACCTTGATCATCGCGTCCTCCGCGAAGCGCTCCGCAGGAGCGCTCGAACGTCTGCGAGTTTCGCGCGCCGCCCGCAGCGCACCCGGATCGCCTGCGTCGGGCGCGGCGGACAGCGGCAGCGCCGGATCAGCGCTTCGAGAACTGCTTGCGCCGGCGCGCCTTGTGCAGGCCGACCTTCTTGCGCTCGACCTCGCGCGCATCGCGCGTAACGAGCCCGGCGTTCGACAGCGCCGGCTTGAGCGCCATGTCGTAGTCGATCAGCGCGCGCGTGATGCCGTGGCGCACCGCGCCTGCCTGACCCGACTCGCCGCCGCCGTGCACGTTGACCTGGATGTCGAAGGACTCGAGGTTCTGCGTGAGATCGAGCGGCTGGCGCACGATCATGCGGCCGGTTTCGCGCGCGAAGTAATCGTCGAGCGGCTTGCCGTTGACGACGATCTTGCCGCTGCCGCGCTTCAGGAAAACGCGCGCGACGGAAGTCTTGCGCCGGCCGGTGCCGTAGTTGTAGTCGCCGATCATCGGAATCAGACCTCCAGAGCCTTCGGCTGCTGTGCCGTATGCGGATGCGTGGCCTCGCCGTACACCTTGAGCTTCTTGATCATCGCGTAGCCGAGCGGGCCCTTCGGCAGCATGCCCTTCACGGCCTTCTCGAGCACGCGGCCCGGATGCCGCGCCTGCATCTTCGCGAAGCTCTGCTCGCGGATGCCGCCGGGGTAGCCGGTGTGGCGATAATAGATCTTGTCGTCGGCCTTGTTGCCGGTGACCTTGATGCGCGCGGCGTTGACGACGACGATGAAGTCGCCCGTGTCGACGTGCGGCGTGAATTCAGGCTTGTGCTTGCCGCGCAGGCGACGCGCGATCTCGACGGCCAGGCGCCCGAGCACCTTGTCGGTGGCATCGACGACGAACCAGTCGCGCTGAACCTCTTGCGGCTTGGCGGAGAAGGTCTTCATGAGAGTCTCTGTCGAGAGCGGCGCGCGAGCGCTTCGCCCGGGAACGGCAGGCACGGCGCTCAGCCAAGCGCCAGCCGCAGAAAAGCCTTTGATTGTAGTGTGAGACGGCGGTTGCGTCAAAGAGGTCGATCGACCGCCTACGTGCCGGGTCGTCTGGTAGCGAGCGAGCCACGACCAAAAAAAACCCGGGCGCGAAGCCCGGGCTGAATCCACCAAAGGAGGAGGAGGTGGAGGAGACGGAACAGACTATAGCGAAATCGATGGTGCAGTGCAAGAGGCGAAGCCCTCTCGTATGCTCGAAGCTACGGATCGCCAGTTGGATCTTTGATCCAGCTCAAGATGTTTCTCCTCGGGGAACTCGCTTCCGAGAACATGGGGTACGCCGTCGTCTTGCCCTGCTCCACTTTTCATTGCATCGCAGCATGAGCAGCGCTTCCGCGCGACTTCCCGGAAAAAGCAGGCGAGAATCGAGCCCGATACTCGGGAGCGGGCGATGCAGTGCACAGTGAAATGGACGGGGCCCGGAGGCATGAGCTTCCTGGCGGAATCGGGAAGCGGCCATGCGGTCGTGATGGACGGCGCGCCCGACGCAGGCGGGCGCAACCTCGGCCCGCGTCCGATGGAAATGCTGCTGATCGGCACCGGCGGCTGCACGGCCTCCGATGTCGTCGTCATTCTGAGTCGCAGCGGACAGGACGTTCGCGGGTGCGAAGTGCAGTTGAGCGCCGAGCGGGCGCCCACCGATCCGAAGGTCTTCACGCGCATCCATTTCCATTTCGTCGTGCGCGGCCGCTCGCTCAAGCCGAACGTGGTCGAACGCGCGATCCGGCTGTCGCACGAGAAATACTGCTCGGCGTCGATCATGATGGGCCAGACCGCCGAGCTGACGCACGACTGGGAGGTCGTGGAGGACTAGGGGGAAGACCAGGTATCGCCCCCGAAAACCGATCCTAGTTTTCTCTAGCTATTTATATCCTTTCGATGCTATAAATAGATACACATCCATACACTCTCCAGTAGCGTCGGGAATGGACCCTTACAGCAACCCTTTCAACCCTGGGGCGGGGGTCAGCCCGCCCGAGCTCGCCGGACGATCCGAGGTGCTAACCCAGGCAGAGACCGCCCTGGAACGAACGAAGCGCGGCCGCCACGCTAAATCCTTGATGATTCTGGGCCTGCGCGGCGTGGGCAAGACGGTCCTGCTCAATGAGATCGGCAAGCTGGCTGCGCAACGAGGCTACATGGTCGAGCAACTGGAGGCCCGTGACGGCGAAGACTTACGTCAGTTGCTCACGCATGCCTTGCGCCGGGTGCTGCTTCAACTGGATCGCGGCGGGCAAACGGTCGAGGCGGTCAAGAAGGGCCTGCGTGTGCTGCGTAGCTTCATCGGCAAGGTAACGATCACTGCCGGCGGCGTGGAAATCGGTCTTGGTGTGGATCCCGAGGCGGGCTTGGCCGATAGCGGCGACCTGGAAGCCGACATCAAGGATGTCCTGGTCGCGACGGCCCGGGCAGCGCAAGCGACCGCATGTCCGGTCGCATTGCTGATCGACGAACTCCAGTACGTATCGCGCGCAGAACTGGCGGCACTGATTCGGGGCATCCATGCAGTGAACCAGGCCGGCCTGCCTTTGCTGCTGTTCGGCGCGGGCCTACCGCAACTGGCAGGGCAGGCGGGCGATGCAAAAAGCTATGCAGAGCGGTTGTTCGACTTCCCGAGGCTCGATCGTCTGCAGCAACACGATGCCTGCAAGGCGATTCGCGATCCGGTGGAAGAAGAAGGGGCCGCAATCGAAGACGCCGCACTGGCGGAGATCTATTCGCAGACGCGCGGCTATCCGTACTTTCTTCAGGAATGGGGCTACAACGCCTGGAACATTGCCCAGAGCAGTCCGATCTCCGTTGGAGATGCCCGTTCGGCGACGACGCTCTCGATCCACAAGCTCGACGAGTCGTTCTTTCGGGTGCGCTTCGACCGACTGACACCTCTCGAGCGCGACTACATGCGTTGCCTCGCCGAGTTGGGACCCGGAGCGCAAAAATCTTCGGACGTCGCGAAGGCGATGAACCGCAGCGCGAGCAGTCTCGGCCCGACGCGCGATAGCCTGATCAAGAAGGGCATGATCTACGCGCCGGAACATGGGCAGATTGCCTTCACCGTGCCGCTGTTCGACGAATTCATGCGGCGCGAAATGCCGTTGCCCTGAAGCACGCACGAACAGAATCTCGTCGACGTCGGAAAGCTGATTCGCTTCTGCGCCCAGCGCCAGGTCGCTATAGATAGTGCGCCGTCTTCGTCATCACCTTCGACACGGTACGCATCGCCCAGCGTGCGGGTCCCGGCAGGTCTACGCCCCCCAGTCGGCGCGCGTGCTCGGCGTGGCAGGCTTCGTCTTCCTGCATCGCCGCCACGATCGTCCGTGAACGCGTGTCGCTCGCCGGCAGCCGCTCGAGATGCCGGGCCAGATGCGCTTCGACCTGGCGTTCGGTCTCGGCCATGAAGCCGAGACTGATCCGATCGCCCATCCGGCCGGCCAGCAGACCGATCGCGAACGAGCCGGCGTACCAGAACGGATTCAGCGCCGACGGCCGCGCGCCCAGTTCGCGCAGCCGCCCGCGCGTCCAGGCCAGGTGATCGCCCTCCTCGCGCGCGGCCCTGCGGAACTCGCCCTCGAGCACCGGGTCGACGGTGCTGGCCGCCTGCGCCTCGTAGAGCGCCTGCGCGCAGATCTCGCCCACGTGGTTCACCCGCATCAGCGCGCCCGAAAGTCGCCGCTGCGACGGCTCGGTGGGCTCGTCGTGGTCGGGTGCGGCGGCGCGCACGGGCATCGGACGGGAGGTCGGCGGCGCACCGGCGAGCGAGGCGAGCGCGCGGCCCAAACCGGCCAGGGCGCGGTCCAGCGGCGTAGGGTGGCGAAGTCCGTGCGGTGGAATTGTCGTCATTTCCGTCTCGTCTCGACCTGCGGTCGGAAGATGCGCAGCGCGCGCCTGGGGCATTGTCTCCGAACGACGGGAGGCGCCTTCCGCATGACCGCGACCGGCGACGCGCAGCCGCCGGGGCGCTTCCCGGCTCCCGATCGCGACTTGTTGCCGGGATGCCACAGAAAAGCGCCTTCCAGGCATCCGGAGCCCCTCGTTTCTTTGCTCCCCCAGTGAATTTCGGGAGAATACGTTGGACTTCAAACCGAGGATCGCCTGCCGGCCACTCGGGGAGTTGCGGCGGCACACCACGCCGATGATTGATTCCAGAAACCTAGGAGAACCTTCAATGAAGAAAACGCTTCTCGCAGTGGCTGTCGCCGCAGCGCTGCCGGCAGCGGCGTTCGCGCAGACGAACGTCACGCTGTACGGAATTGCCGATGCGGGCGTGGGCTTTGTCGACACCGACGGTCCTGGCGCTGATGCGGCAATGGTCGTCAACTCGGGCTACCAGTCCACGAGCCGCTTCGGCGTTCGCGGCACGGAAGACCTGGGCAGCGGGCTGAAGGCCACGTTCAACCTCGAAGCTGGTGTGTCGTTCGACACCGGTGGTACGGATGCAGCCGGTTTCTGGCAGCGTCGCGCTGTCGTCGGTCTGGCCGGCGGCTTCGGCGAAGTGCGCTTCGGCCGCGACTACACCCCGGCGTTCTCGGCCGCGGGCACGACCGATGTCATGGGCTATGGCCTGCTGGGCAACTGGCTGACCTACACGGCCCAGGGCGGTATCTCGACGCGCGCCAGCAACGGTGTCCACTACACGGGCACGTTCAGCGGCGTGACCCTCCGTGCGATGTACGCCACGGGTGAGACGAACGACGCGGCTGCAGGCCCGATGGCCGGTAACAAGGACATCGACGATGCGTGGGGTCTGTCGGCCGTCTATGCCGGCGGTCCGCTCACGATCCAGGGCTACTATCAAGAGATCAACGGCGGTCCTCTCAACGCCGGTGGCGGCATCTTCAACAGCAGCGGCACGGGAGACAGCGTCAAGCAGATGGGCATCGGCGCCGGCTACAACTTCGGCGCGTTTCGTCTGACGCTTACCTACGGTATCGCCGACGCGGATGGCAATGCCAGGTTGACGTCGATGCAGGGCGACAAGCTTCAGGGTCTTGGCCTGGGCGCCGGCATCAAGCTAGGCACGGGCGAACTCATCGCTCAAGTGATCCAGATGAAGGTCGACAATCCGGCGAACGGTTTGCGCGATCCGAAAGGCACCAGCTTCGGTCTCGCCTACGTGCATCCGCTGTCGAAGCGCACCAACCTGTACGCCACGTACGGCATGATGCGCAACAACAACAACGCGCAGTTCGCAGTTCTTGCGTCCGACAACCGTGCTTCCGCCGGTGCCCTGGGTGCCGATCCGCAGGGT
>CALCZN010000242.1:0-7819 GCA_937903095.1 uncultured Burkholderiales bacterium | reverse complement strand
GGCCATGCCCATCGGCATGCCCGGGTGACCGGAATTCGCCTGCTGTACCGCGTCCATCGCGAGCGCACGGATCGCGTCGGCCATCTCGCGGCGCTGCTCGTAGCTCGCCTTGCCGCCGTGCCCGCCGGTGGCCCCCGGAACTCGCGAATGGGATTGCGTGGCGCTTTCCGTGGGAGATTCCATCGACGGTGGTCCTGAAGGCTGAGGGGGCGGAGGGGCGAAGCGGTTGCGACCTCCATTCTAACAAACGGGGTCGCCGCCTACTGGCGGGTTCGACACAAATTCCTATATAATCAAAGGCTTTTCTCGCCGACCGTACCCCTTTTTCGGGAGCGGCCGGCGACATTTCCACTGATCTGGATCCCCGAGGAAACACCGTGGGGATACTCAGGGACTGGCCGGGCGGTGACGTCCGGCTTCCCGGAGCCGAAGCCCGAACGGGCCGGCGCCGGGGCCCGGGAGGCGCGTCCCGCGCAAGGCCCAAGGCCGCGCGGAGGCTTTCCCGGAGCGTCCCGGAAGCGTCGGCGCCGCGGAGCACCCATCCTGCGGCGACCGCATCGACGGGCAGCCGCCGCCGATGCATCCGGGCGCGTCCGGGGGTCTTGGGGTCTTCACCCTCTTCGGAGGGACTGGGTTGGACGAAATGCAGGGACTGCACCTCACTGCCGATCTGTACGGCTGCCGTTGCGAGCCGTCGTTGCTCACCGATGCCGCAAGACTCGCCGAAGTGTGCCGCGCCGCGGTGCGCAAAGCGGAACTCACGCTCGTCGACGAGAAGTTCTTCACCTTCCCCGATTACCGGGGTGAGCCGGGTGGCGTCACCGGCGCGGTGCTGCTCGCCGAGTCGCACGTCGCGGTGCACACCTGGCCGGAGCGCGCCGGCGTCACGCTCGACGTCTACGTCTGCAACTTCTCGACCGACAACTCGTCGAAGGCCGAGCAGCTGCTCGACGACCTCATCGTCGCTTTCGCGCCGCGCCAGCAGAACACCAACCGCATCCTGCGCGGTTCCGAAGATCCCGATTCGGCGGAAGGCGAGCTGCTGCTCGAGTGGCTGAACGCCGACAGCGCGTTCGGCTTTCGCGCCGCGCGACGCCTCGAAACCGTGCGCACGCCGTACCAGACGCTCGAGGTGTTCGACACGCCGCAGTGGGGCAGGCTCTTTCGCCTGGACGGCTGCTACATGACCTCCGAGCGCGACGAGTTCTTCTATCACGAGGCGATCACGCACCCGGCCGCACTCGCCCACCCGAACCCGACGAGCGCGCTGGTGATCGGCGGCGGCGACGGCGGCTCCACCGAGGAGCTGCTCAAGCATCCGTCGATGCGGCGCGTCGTGCTCGCCGAGCTCGATGCCGAGGTGGTCCGCGTCGCGCGCGAGCATCTGCAGAACGTGCACCGCGGCGCTTTCGACGATCCGCGCGTGGAGCTGCGGATCGGCGACGGCTGGGAAAGCGCCGAGGCGCTCGCGAGCGAAGCGGAGACGCTCGCGCACGGCGCGGAGACGCTCGCGCACGGCGCTCGGCGCTTCGACCTCGTCGTCCTCGACCTCACCGATCCCGACACGCCCGCGCACCGGCTGTACACGGCCGACTTCTTCCGCCTGCTGCGGCGCCTGATGAACCCGGGGGCCGCGGTCACGTTGCACATCGGCTCGCCGCTGTATCGCCCCGACCTCGTCGCCCGGCTGCTGCGCGAGCTGGCGTCGGTGTTCGCCATCGTTCGTCCGCTCGGCCTGTACATCCCCTTGTACGGTGCGTACTGGGGACTGTGCTGCGCCTCCGACGCGCTCGACCCGCTGTCGCTCGACCCCGAGACGGCCGAACGCCGGCTGGCCGAGCGCGGCATCGGCGATCTGCGCTACTACAACGGCGACACGCACCAGGGGCTGTTCGCGCTGCCCAATTTCTACCGCGAGCTGCTTCCCGGCAAGACCGACGTGAAAAGCGCCACGGTCGTCGAGCTGGCTCGCGCGTCCTGAAGGGCGTGCTGAAGGGCTTGCTGAGGGGCGTCCTGAGGAGCGCGGCTCGGAATTGTCGGAAGCGGCGATCGTGCGTCCCCGCGTGTTGATCCCCGACGCCGGCCGGCTCAGCCCCGACGCCGGCCGGCCCAATCCCGACGCTGACCGGCTCGGTTCCGACGCCGACCGACTCGACGAGCCCCGTACGTTCCGGCTCGACGCGCAGCGCTCGCACCACCTGGTGCGCGTGCTGCGACTGCAGGCAGGCGCATCGCTCGAATGCTTCGACGGCCGGGGCGGACGTTTCGAGGCCACGCTGGCGGTCGCCGACCCGCGCGCCTGCGCCGTGCGGATCGGGACGCGCCTCGCCTCGAACACCGAGAGCCCGCTGCGCGTGACGCTGTTGCAGTGCGTCTGCGCCAGCGAGCGCATGGACTGGACGATCGAGAAGGCGGTCGAGCTGGGCGTCACGGCGATCCGGCCGCTGTCGTCCGCTCGCTCGCCGCTGCGACTAGCCGCCGCTCGCGCGCAGCGCCGGCGGGAGCACTGGCAGCGGCTGATCGAGGCCGCCTGCATGCAGTGCGGACGGGACGTCCTGCCGCAGCTTCACGAACTGCAGGCGCTCGATCGCTGGCTCGCCGACAGCCGGCGACCGCAGGGCGCGCTTTCGCTCGCGCTGGCGCCCGACGCGACGCGCGGCCTTCGGGAGATGTCGTTCGGCCCCGAACGGGAAATCGAGCTGCTGGTGGGTCCCGAATCGGGCCTCGACGCACATGAACTGGAAGCGGCTCGGCGGGCGGGCTTCACCGCCGTGCGCCTGGGCCCGCGCACGCTTCGCACCGAAACGGCCGGCGTGGCCGCGCTCGCCGCATTGCAGGCGCTGGCTGGAGACTTCTGACACTGAGCTGACGGCACTGAGCCGACCACGCTGAACCGACGACACTGAACCGACGACACTGCGCCGACGACACCGAGCCGACGGCGCTCAGCGCTGCCGATTCACCGAATAGAAGACGCGGAACGCTGTCTGCCGATCGAAGAAATAATCGGCCGCGTCGCGAAAGACGTCGAGCAGCCGGTCGCGCGCATTGCGATCGAAAGCCGCCGTTTCGGGCAGGTTCTCGAGGAAGACGACGAAGCCCGGTTCGTCGGCATCGCGCACCGGCTGCAGGCCGGTGACGCGCCGATACAGCGCCTCGAAGCCGGCCGACTCGGGCGCCGGCAGAGAAAAGCCGACCGCGATCTCCCCCAGCACCGAGTCGGCGTCGGTGGCGCCGCGGCAGTCGGCCCGCAACACGCGTTGCTCGGCACGCTCCGCGGCCGAGCGCAGCGCGTCGCCGTCGTAGGACTGCAGCGGAAGCACCGCGTGCGGCGGAATGTTGCTGAGATTGCTCATCGGGCGGACTCCCGATCCGGCAAAGACTCCGCCGCATGCTAAAGGAGAACCGCCGCAGTGCCATCGTGCATCGCCACAGTAGCGTGGCGATGCAGCGTAGCCCGGCGCCCGTTCGGTGCGCCGGGCTATCCGGCGACGGCGCGTTGCGCGATCGTGTCGTCCTGCGCGATCGCGTCGATCGCGCTGTCGACCGCGCTGTGCGGAGCAACGCGGCGGGCCCGGCCGGTGGCGAACCAGGAAACGAGCGCCGCGCGATCGAGCGATTGCCCGAAGTCGGGGAAACGCGACAGCACGTAGAGCTTGCGCGTCGGGCTGATCCACGCGATTCGCACGGTCTGCGTCGCGCCTGCCTCGTCGGCAAGCTCGATCAGATCGCCGCGGCGCAACGCATCGACCTCGGCATTCTCGGCCGGGCGCGGCGGCGCCGCTACCGGCCTGCGCGCCGCGACCTGCGAAGCTTCGGCGGCGCTCGCATCGAAGCGGGCGACGCCGTCGTCGCCGATGCGAATCGCGCTCTGCGTCCCCGGCATCGTCCGGCCGGCGCCCACTTTCGCGTCCTGGATCGCCCGCGTGTGCCAGCGCAGCAATTCGTTGAAGAAACGCTCGCGCTCCTCGTCGGCGATGCCGACCGCCTTCAACGACTTCAGCAGCGATCCGATCATCCTCGGCAGCAGCGATGCCAGCCGGGGAATTTCCTCGGGCGTCTTCGGCGCCACGCTCCAGATCAGCATCTCGGCCGCCTGCAGCGCCTGTGCCCAGCTGGCGCCGCCGCACTCGCCCGCGATGCGCGCCTGTGCGAGCGCGCGCGACCACCAGTCGTAGAGGAACTCGCGCACGAAGGCGGGAGTCACCGGATCGATGCGCAGAGCGATCTCCGCACTCGCCTCTTCCTGCGCGACGGCGAGCGCTTCCATCCGCTCGGCCTGCCGGGTCAATTCGAGCAGGCGCGCAGCGCGGCGCTCGCCCTCGGCGTGCGCGAGCGCATCGAAGCGCGCCATCGCCTCGTCGAAGACGGCGAGATCATCGTCGAAGTTCCCGAGGATCCAGTCGACGATGTCGGCGACGCCGGCCACCAGCGTCGACTGCGCACCGTAATCGGCGTCCGGATCGGTAGCGAGGTCGATGACGCGATCGATCAGCCGGCGCATCGGGTGCTGCCGGCGGGCGAAGAAGCTGCGATCGAGCAGCGCGGCCTTCACGGCAACCACCTGCAGCCGCAGCAACTGCTGCTTCACCGGATCGGGCAGCCGGCGGTCGGCGTAGATGTAGTCGAAGACGAGCGAGACGATCTCGACGGTCAGCTGGTCGAGCGAGGAACCCTTGCTGCGCGCGTGATCGAGCAGTTCGGTGGCGAGCGGCGCCGCCCCTGCGCCCTCGCGCGAAGAGGACTGCAGCGCATGCAGCGCCTCGATCAGCGGCGGCTGCACCGTCGGCATCGGCAGATCGGCCATGCCGAAGGTTTCCGGGTCGGACAGCATGCGCGCCGCCGACCGGCGCGCCGACTCCTGATCGACCGACATCTGCAGCACGAGATCGTCGAACATGTGCACGCGCTCGCCGCCGAAGCGGAAATCGCGCAGGGCTGCCGCACCCGCCGGCCCGGCTCCCCCGACCGCTCCCGCGGCGCCCGATTGCACGCCAGGGGCAGTCGCCGCCGGCGAATCGGGACGGGCCGCGTCGGCGGCGATGGAGCCGGGCCGTCGCGTATCGGTACGAACGACGGAACGCGGCCGGATCGTGGGCAGCACCTGGTGGCTTCGCAGCCGTTCGTTCACGCTGGCATGCACGCCCGCCAGGCTGGTTGCCACGTGCGGTTCGAAAGCCTGCAGCAGCGCGGTTCGCACTTCGGCCGCCGGAGCCAGTTCGTCGAGGGAACGCCGCAGCGCCTCAAACACCACCTCGGGCGAGGCCGGGTAGTCGTCCTCGTCGAACCAGTCGCGCCCGAGCAGCGCCGCCATCCGGGCGCGAACGCCGAGCACCTCGTCGGGGTCGAGTTGCCGGCGCGCGCGGCGCACCAGGCGGTCGATCGCGATCCGGTCCTCGATCGCGCGGTCGTCGACCAGGGCGAGCCCGCCGGGCGGGGCGGCGGGGGCGGCGGAAGCGCTGTCCGTCGCCGATCCGCGATCGAACAGCCGCTGCTCGAAGAGCTCCGCGAACGACTGCCGGAAGCGGAACTCGATGTCGTTGCGATGCGCGCGCACCAGCGAGAGCGCGTCGAGCAGCGCCTGCTGGCTCTCGCGCCCCGCGGCCTTCATTGCGGTGATCGTCAGCTCGATGCTGAGCCGATCGAGGGCCTCGTCGATGAAACGCGAAAGCTGCGCGAGCACCAGATCGCGGCACTCCTGCAGCAACGCGTGCCGGCGGCGGGGATCGAGCGGCTCGCCGTCATCGCTCGCATCGGCGGGAGCGGACGATTCGCGGACATCGGCAGAGATCATCGGCGCTCGGATCGCGGAAGAACAATTGCGCCGATGCTAGGCGGCGCGTTTCCGAGCGGTCAACCCGCGCGTGACGAGCGGCGTGCCCTATGCGGCCCGCGCGACCGGCGTCCCGACGAACGGCGCGAAGCGCGGCGCGGACGGCCGCCTTCTTGCCGCCTTCTGGCCGCCTTCTCGCCGCCCTCTCGCCGTCTTCGCTCAGCGCGGAACGCCGGCGTCGACGACGATCCAGGCGGTCATGTTGACGACCCGGCGCACCGTCGCGGCCGGCGTCAGGATGTGCACCGGCTTCGCGGCGCCGAGCAGCACCGGACCGATCGCGATGTTGTGCCCGGCCGCCGTCTTCAGCAGGTTGTACGAGATGTTCGCCGCATCGATGCCCGGCATGACCAGCAGGTTCGCTTCGCCGGTCAACGTGGAACGCGGCATGACCTGCCGGCGCAGCTGCGCGTCGAGAGCGAGGTCGCCGTGCATCTCGCCGTCGATGTCGAGATCGGGCGCGCGCTCGCGGATGATCGCGAGCGCTTCCCGCATGCGCAGCGCGCCCGGCTGGTTCGAGCTGCCGAAGTTCGAATGCGACAGCAGCGCAACGCGCGGCGGGATGCCGAAGCGCTTCAGCTCCTCGGCGGCCATCAGCGTGATCTCGGCGATCTGCGCCGCGTTCGGCTCGGCGTTCACGTGCGTGTCCACCAGCGTGACCTGCCGGTTCGGCAGCACCAGCGTGTTCATCGCGGCGTAGACGCTCGCCCCCTCGCGCCTGCCGATCACCTGGTCGATGTAGTTCAGGTGCAGATGGAAGGCGCCGAAGGTGCCGCAGATCATGCCGTCGGCTTCGCCCATGTGGATCATCATCGCGCCGATCAGCGTGAGGCGCCGACGCATCTCGATCTGCGCGTATTCCTCGGTGATGCCGCGCCGGTCGGTGAGCCGGTGGTATTCGCGCCAGTACGACTTGTAGCGCTCGTCCCACTCGGGATTGACGATCTCGAAGTCGACGCCCGGCTTCATCCGCAGGCCGAAGCGTTCGAGGCGGCGCTCGATCACCGCCGGACGCCCGACGAGGATCGGGCGCGCCAGCCGCTCGTCGACCACCACCTGCACGGCGCGCATCACGCGCTCTTCCTCGCCCTCGGCATAGACGATGCGCTTGCCGGCGGCGCGCCGCGCCTCGGTGAAGATCGGGCGCATGAAATGGCCCGAGTGATAGACGAACTGCTCGAGCTGCGTGTGATACGCGTCGAAATCCTCGATCGGACGCGTTGCCACGCCGGCGAGCATCGCGGCGCGCGCGACGGCCGGCGCGATTCGCACGATCAGCCGCGGATCGAAGGGCTTCGGGATCAGGTACTCCGGCCCGAAGGAGATGTCGTGCGCGCCGTAGGCGGTGGCGACCACGTCGGACATCTCGACGCGCGCGAGATCGGCGATCGCGTGCACCGCGGCGATCTCCATCGAGCGCGTGATCGTCGTCGCGCCCACGTCCAGCGCGCCGCGGAAGATGAACGGGAAGCACAGGACGTTGTTGACCTGGTTCGGGTAGTCGGTGCGCCCGGTGGCGATCACCGCGTCGGGACGCACCGCGCGCACCAGCTCCGGATCGATTTCCGGAACCGGATTCGCCAGCGCGAACACGAGCGGGCGCGGCGCCATGCGCGCCACCATGTCCTGCTTCAGCACGCCGCCGGCCGACAGCCCGAGGAAGACGTCGGCGTCGACGATCAGCTCGCCCAGCGTGCGCAGCGACGTGTCCTGCGCGAAGCGCTCCTTCATCGGATCCATCAGCTCGGCGCGCCCGCGATACACGACGCCGGCGATGTCGGCGACCCAGACGTTCTCGCGCTTCAGGCCGAGATCGACGAGCAGTTCGAGGCAGGCGAGCGCCGCGGCGCCCGCGCCGCTGCAGACGAGCTTGACCTCGCCGATGTCCTTGCCGACCACGCGAAGGCCGTTGAGGACGGCTGCGCCCACGACGATCGCGGTGCCGTGCTGGTCGTCGTGGAACACCGGGATCTTCATCCGCTCGCG
>CALCZN010000241.1:0-10415 GCA_937903095.1 uncultured Burkholderiales bacterium | reverse complement strand
CCCTCGAAGAGCCGCCCCGCCACCGTCCCCGCCTCTTCGAACGGCCCCATGCCGGAGCCCTCGACGTACAGCGCGAAGCCGACCCCGATCAGCGGGCCGCCGGCCGTGGCGGCACGCTGCTGCGCGCGGATCTCGTCGAGCCCGACGTTGGCGCGAGCCCGGCGCAGCAGTTCGGGAAAGTCGCCCGAATCGTAGACCTGCGGATTGCCGTCGCGATAGAGCAGCCCCGTGTCGTACGGCATCGCGCTCTTCGGAACGAGATTGCGCGCGCGCAGTTCGGCCGGCTCCATGCCGAGCCGCGTGGCGAGCCGATCGATGATCCGTTCCATCGCGAACACGGCTTCCGGCCGACCGGCGCCGCGATACGGAGTGGTGGGCGAGGTGTTCGTGAGGACCGCGCGAACCGAGATCTGCGCGTTCGGCACGTCGTAGGGCCCGAGCAGGTGCGACAGCGTGTTGTAGGGCACGACGAGCCCGATCACGTTGAACGCGCCGAAGTTCACGACGACGTCGTCGCGCACCGCGAGGATGCGGCCGTCCTCGGTGGCCGCGATCGCGATACGGTGCAGTTGGTCGCGCGCGTGATAGGCGGCCGACAGGTTCTCGCCGCGCTCTTCCACCCACCGCACCGGCCTGCGCAACTCGCGCGCGGCGAAAGGAACGAGCGCGTCCTCGACGCTCTGGCTGCCCTTCAGGCCGAAACCGCCGCCGACGTCGCAGGCGACGACGCGAATCTGGCCGGGCGACATGCGCAGCGTCTGCGCGAGGATCGTCTGCACGACGTGTGGCGTCTGCGTGCTCGCCCAGACGTCGAGCGAATCGCCGAAAGGCGCGACGCCGGCGACAACGCCGCGCGTCTCGAGCGGCGAAGCCACGTAGCGGTGCGTGCGGAACTCCTCCTCGATCACCACCGGCGCGCTCGCGAAGGCCGCTTCGGCGCTGCCCTTTCCGGTGGCGACCGAAAGCGCGAGGTTGGTCTTCCAGCCGGGCTCGACGAGCGGCGCATCGTCCTGCAGCGCTGCGACCGGATCGAGCACCGGCGGCAACGATTCGTAGTCGACCTCGACGAGCTCGGCTGCGTCCTGCGCCGCGGCTCGCGTCGCCGCGACGACCATCGCCACCGGCTGCCCCACGTAAGTGACGCGCTCGACGGGAAAGAGAGGGATCGGATGCAGCCGGTCGATCGGCTTGAGCTCCTTCAGCAGGCGCTCGGGCGTATGGACCTCTCCGGCGACACAGATCGGCTCGGTGCGATCGGAGGTGTCCGCACTCGTGTAGATCGCGGCCACGCCTTCGATCGCGAGCGCGGCGTCGCAGTCGATGCGCAGGATCATCGCGTGCGCGTGGGGGCTTCGAACGAACACGGCGTGCAGCAGGCCGGGCGGGGCGAGGTCGGCCAGGAACTGGCCTTTTCCTCGCAGCAGCCGATCGTCCTCGACCCGACGAATCGGCTTCCCGATCGCCGAGGATCCGGTCACGTTGCCAGCCATCGTCCCCTCCGTGGCGGGATGCGGTTGCATCGCGCCCCGCTCGTCATCGGCATCCGGAACCCGATCGTTCCGCCGCGCGAGCGTCGCTTGTACGTCATTCAATAATAAACGCCGTTCTCTAATTGTCAATCGCCCGGCGCGAAATGGAGAACACGAATCACTTTCGGAACCGGCTGCAGGCGGGCGATCACGACACGCTCCGGGCAGTGCCCGGGAAGCCGGCCGAGCCAGCCATGCACCTGCGCGGCGTTCGCGACGCGCTCGTCGTCGTCGGCCTGGTTCAGCAGCAGGACGCGCTTCGCGCCCGCGGGCGCGCCCCTGGCGAGACCCTGCTCGTGCAGCACGACCTGCGCGAGCGCGCGCGGGGTGACGATGTCGCCCGGCCTCGAGTCGGTGATCCGCGTCCAGCGCTCCACGCGAAAGACCGTCTCTTCCGAAAGCGGCCGTCCCAACCCGGCGAGGCCCGCGACCATGACGACCGCGTGTGTCGACATGGGAAAGACCGGCTCGTGCCCGGCCGGCGCTTTCAGCGGCCGGTGCTTCGATCCGTCGGCCTCGACGAGCACGCGCGTGAAGCGGCCGTGGCCGGCGAGCACGTCCACTTCGTCGGGCGCCAGGCCGCGCAGCTTTTCCGGCGCCTGCGCGGGCCCGGCCGTGGCGACGACGAGCGATGCATCGCTTCGACAGGCGCGTGCGAGCAGCGTGCGCGCGTCCGCACCGACCCACGCTTCGTGACCTTCGGCCTGCGCCGCCGCGATGTGCGTCGTCGTCGTGAGCAGGACGCGTTCGCTCGCCCGATGCCATTCGTGCCCGAGCGCGAACAGCAGGCTCGTCTTGCCTCCGCCTCCGCAGACGGCAACGAGCCGCGCCTGCTCCAGGCCAAGTGCCTGCGCGAGCATCAGCCCGGGCTGCGGTTGCAGTGCGCCAGGACCGCCTCGAGCACGCCGCCGGCGATCGCGCGCGCCTTGTCGGAGACCGTGTTGCAGTGCTCCCTGCAGTCGCGCGGATCCACATCCCCGATCTTCAGGCCCGCGGCGACCGGCGTGCCCGGCCGGATGAGGCCGCGCAGGATTCCCGGGATTGCCGCGGTCACCGGCGCGCCGTCGACGTCGCCGACCACTTCGCCGCGCTCGACGGCCTCGCCGATGCTGCGCGCGGAAGCGAAGATGCCTGCGCGCGGAGCGCGCAGCAGTCGCTCGATGTCGAAGCCTCCGATCTCGCCCGGGATTCCGGTGTCGGGCTGCGCCGGACCGCAGCACACGACCCGGCCGAGGTCGTGCCCCCGATTCGTTTCGATCACCACGTGGCAGTCGATGCCGGCGTCGAACCCCGGGCCGAGCGCAACGACGAGCGACGCGTCGCCGCGCGTGGTGGCCAGGTTGCGCTTCGCGAGTATCGCGTCGACGACGACGTCGGCGTGCGGGCGGCGTGCGAGTCGCGCCCAGTCGTCGGTGGCGACGACCGGAATGCGCTGCTCGTTCCACGCCGCCTCGATCGCCGCTTCGTCGCGGGCCGCCACTGCGTCGACGCCGTCGACTCGCGCGCTGCCGTCGACCAGCGCTTCGCAGAACGACACGGTGCGACGCACGCACAGCGGATTCGGAAGGTCGAGCATGACCAGGCGGCGGATGTTCGCCCGATGAAGACGCCAGGCCACGCCGCTCGCCATCTCGCCTGCGCCCCTGACGAGCACGATCGGCGAAACCGGGGGCAGGCTCATCGCTTCACGCGGTCGTGCTCGCGGTCGTGCTCGCGCTCGCGCTGCAGCGTACGCCGTTTCGCTCGCGAACGAGCTGCGCGAGAATGCCCGCCGCGATCTCCCCCGGCGTGTTGTTGCCGATCTTGTCGCCGAGGGGGCAGACGATGCCGGACACGAAGTCGGGATCGGAGCCGGTGCGCAGCAGTTCGTGCCGCATGATCTGTGCCTTGGACTTGCTGCCGATCACCCCCAGGTACGACGGCGTTCCCCTGGCCTCGATCGCGCGCAGGACCGGCAGGTCGGTGGCATGGCCCATCGTCATCACGACGACCACCGAATGCGGCTCGACGCGTTCGGCGCCGTCGGCGTGGTTCTCGACGCGCACCGCTTCGAGCACAGGCGTTCGCGGCAGACGCTCGAGCCACTCGGGGCGGGTGTCGACGCAGGTTACGCGGCAGTCGAGCTCGGCCAGGAACCGGCACAGCTTCTGCGCGACGTGTCCCGCGCCGAAGACGACGATGTGCCAGTCGAGGTCCGGGCGATGCGCCTCGAAGTAGACCGACACTTCTCCGGCGCAGGTCATGCCGATGTCCTTGAACAGGTTGAGCCGCTCGAACAGCGTGCGGACCTGGCCCTCTTCGCCGAGGAGTCGCGACGCCGTCTCCGAGCACCTCGTCTCGAGACGCCCGCCGCCGACGGTGCCGAAGGCGAGTCCCTGGCGCGTGAAGAGCGCGCGCGCGCCGACCACCTGGGGAATGCTGCCGCGCGCATCGACGATGGTCGCCATGCAGAACGGCACGCGATCGCGGCGCATCGACACGGCCCGTTCCAGAAGTTCCCCGTCCAACGTCGCTTCCCCGACTCCGTTCCGCGCCGCTATCGCTCGTTGCGCTGCGGGCACAAAAGGCGGTTAGATGTGCACGTATGCACATAGATGAACTATGTGTTCATAAATGGTAGAACCCGGAACCGACGGAAGTCAATACGGCGCACCCTGCCCCGGGCGCTCCCCTTCGCCGCGATGGCCGAGCATCTTCGACAGAAGCCGCGCGGCATCGGTCACCGCTTCGGCCGTACGCGCGCGCATGGCTTCGTCGAAGCGCGAATCCGGGCCGGCGACGCTGATTGCGGCGGCGACCTTGCCGAAGCGATCGAACACCGGCGCTGCGCACGCATCCACGCCCTTCTCGTAGCCGGAGAAGCTCCATGCGCATCCGCGCCGCGCGTCCTCGCCGATCAGCCGGTCGAGATCGGCGTGCGTGGTCGGCGTGTGGCGCGTCGCCGCCGACAGGGGTCCCCGGCCCAGGAGCGAGCGCCTTTCCTGCGGCGGCAGCGCGGCGAGCAGGACCCGGCCGGGAGCGGTGACGTGCGCCGGCAGCCGGCTGCCGACGCGCACGTTGCTGACCAGCAGCGTGTCCGGAAGCTCCTGCAGCAGATAGACGATCTGGTCTCCGGACAGCACCGCAAGGTGCGCCGAGAACTGCAGCTGCGCGGCGAGCCCGGCGAGAATCGGCTGCGCCAGTCGCAGCAGGTCGCGATCGCCGAGCGCGGCGGCAGCCATGGCGAGAAAGCGCGATCCGATCCGGTACCCGGCGCCTTCGGGCGAAGGCTCGATCATGCGCTCGTGCTCGAGCGTGTCGAGCAGCCGGGCGAGCGTGACGCGGTTGATGTCCAGCTCGCGCGCGATCCGGCTCAACTGCGTCGTGGAGCCCCCGTTGGCGACGAAGTCGAGCAGCTTGAGCGCGCGCTGCACCGGCGAGATCAGGTACGCCGGTTCCCTCTTCCCGACATCGATCGGCTCGTCGGCCGCGCTGGAACTCATTGGACCCCGCTCCCTGGAAAACCCGTGCGCGGTCATTCAATCACGAATGGCCGGATCGCGAGAGGTTGACATCGACGAGTGCATTGAGGAACACTGTTCGTTATTGATGCCGGTCAATTACGCGCTCCCGTGCCCGGAATAGGGTGCGCGGACGGCCGCGCATCGCTTCTCCTCACCGGAGCACTCGAACGTGCTGATCGAAGGCGAATTTCCCGTCGCAGCGCCTCCCCAGCAGCTGCTGGCGCACCTGTTCGATGCGCGGCTGATGGCATCGTGCCTGCCCGGCTGCGAGTCGCTCGAGGCCATCGACGACGATCGATACCGGTCGGTGGTCGTCGTGGCGATGGCGGGAATCAAGGCGCGTTTCGATCTCGAGGTGGAGGTCGTCCGCCGCGAGGGCTTCGAAGTGTGGGCCGTCACCCGCGGCGCCGAGGGCGGCCAGGCGAGCACGCTGCGCGCGGAGAGCCAGGTCACGCTCGCGCCGTCGCCGGAGGGAACGCTCGTGCGTTACCGCTCCGACGTCACGCTCACGGGCCGGCTCGGACGCTTCGCCCTAGGGATGATGAAGAAGAAGGCGCAGAGCATGGGCGACGAGTTCGCCGCGAACCTGCGCACCCAATTCGAGCAGACGAACGCCGCCGCGGGCGCGCGGCCCACGGCGCCCGCCGCCGTCGCTGCGCCGCAAACGATCGAGGAACCCGCGCCGGCGAAGCCGCGCAACTGGTGGCGCAGGCTGCTCGCATGGCTGCGCGGGTCGCCGGCCGGCGAGCCCGCATCGAGAGGATGAGCATGACGACACTGCAGGGCTTGCATCGGCCCCGATCCGTCGAGGAGGCGATCGCGCTGCTGCAGCGCGACCCCGAAGCGAAGCCGATCTCCGGCGGCGCCACGCTGGTGGCGATGCTGAACGCGCGGGTGATCGAGCCCCAGGCGCTCGTCAGCCTCGCGCAGATCGACGAGATCCGCGGAATCTCCTGCCTGTCCGACGGACGAATCCGCATCGGCGCCTTCACCCGGCACCGCGAGACGGCCGAGTGCGGCCTCGCGCTCGGCGAAGCGTCGGTCGTGCGGCACGCCGCTTCGCAGATCGCGAACGCGACGGTGCGCAACATGGGGACGATCGGCGGGTCGATCTCCTTTGCCGATCCGGGTCTCGACTATCCGCCCGCGCTCGTCGCCGCCGACGCATCGATCGAGATCGCGTCCGCGTCCGGACGGCGGCTGGTCCCGGCCCACGAGTTCTTCGTCGACTGGTACACCACCGCTGTCGAGCCCGGAGAACTGGTCACCGCCGTGCTGCTGCCGAAACCGGAAGGCGGCCACGGCCTGTACGTGAAGCATTGCCGCGTCGCCGGCGACTACGCGACCGCGTCGATCGCGATCGCCATGCAGCGCTCGGGGCACGTGCGCGCCGCGGTGGGCGGCTGCGGGCCGACTCCGCTGCACGATGCGCAGGCCGACGAGATCCTGTCCGCCGACCGAAGCGACGCCGCCGTCGCCCGCGCCGGAGAGCTGCTCGAGCAGAAGGCCGACCCGCTCGACGACGTGCGGGGGAGCGCCCCGTATCGCCGCCGACTGATTCCCCGACTTCTCCTGCGCGCCGTGCGGGAAGTCGAACTTGCCCGAGGAAACGTCGAATGAGCCCGGCCGACACAGCCAACGGTGCGAGCAGCATCGTGCTGCGCATCAACGGCGAGGAGATGGTCGTGCGCGCGGCGCTGCACGACACGCTGCTCACCGTCGTACGCGACCAGCTTCAGCAGACCGCCGCCAAGCGCGGGTGCAACCAGGGCGTCTGCGGCGCCTGCACCGTCGAGATCGACGGGCGCACCGCGCGCGCGTGCCTGACGCTCGCCCACGCCTGCGTGGGCGCCGAGATCCGGACGCTCGAAGGCGTCCAGGACGAGCCGGCCGTCGCCGCCCTGCAGGACGCGTTCACTGCCGAGCAGGCCTTTCAGTGCGGATTCTGCACGCCGGGAATGCTGATGAGCGCCCGCTCCCTGCTCGAACACAACCGATGCCCGGACGAATCGCAGATCCGGACCGCGCTCTCCGGGAACCTGTGCCGCTGCACGGGCTACGTGAAGATCGTCGCGGCTGTCCGCTCGGCAGCGGACGCGCTTCGCCAGGAGGAAGCCGCGTCATGAGCGAGAAGCTGCACGAACGCACCCGCGCCGCTCCGAAGGAAAGCGACACCGTCGGAAAATCGGCTGCGCCGCTCGAGGCGGCGGAGAAGCTCAGCGGCCGCGCGCAGTACATCGCCGACCTGTATCGCCCCGGCATGCTCTACGGCGCGATCGCCCAGAGCACCTACGCGAACGCGAGGATCCGCGGCTACGACCTGACGGCTGCCAGGGCGCTGAAGGGCGTGCGCGCGATCGTCACCGGCGACGACCTCGACGACGCCCACCGGATGGGCGCCTTCATCAAGGACGAGCCGGCCTTCGCCAAGGGGAAGGTTCGCTACGTCGGCGAGATCGTCGCTGCGGTGGCCGCCGACACCGAGGAAATCGCGCGCGCCGCCGCGCGGCTGATCCGCGTCGACTACGAGCCGCTCGACGCCGTGCTCGATCCGGTCGACGCGCTGCGGCCCGGATCGGCGCTCGTGCACGACGACGCGTCTTCCTACGCGAAGGTCTTCGACGCCGGCACGCAGGGGAACGTCTGCTCGCGCACTTCCTTCCGGGAAGGCGACGTCGAGCGAGCCTGGGCCGACTGCGACCTCGTCGTCGAAGGGGAGTTCCAGACGCAGGCGCAGGCGCACCTGTCGATAGAGCCGTGCGGCGCGCTCGCCGAGATCGACGCGGCCGGCCGGGTCACGCTGTGGTCGGCGAACCAGTCGGTCTTTCGCGTGCAGGCCAGCGTCTGCGAATCGCTCGGGCTGCCGATGACGCGGCTTCGTTGCCAGACCCCGCGCATCGGCGCGGGCTTCGGCAACAAGATGGAAGCGCACGTGCAGCCGGTCACCGTGCTGCTGGCGATCAAGGCGCGCCGGCCCGTGAAGCTCATCCTGTCGCGCGAGGAAGACTTCGAGACCGTGCGTTGCCGTCACCCGTTCCGCATCCGGATGAAGACCGGTGTGCGCAAGGACGGAACGCTGCTCGCGCGGGAAACGGAGCTGCTCCTCGACGGCGGCGCCTACGGAGACGACAGCCCGGGCGTGCTCGGCTACGCGCTGCTGATGAGCTGCGGCCCCTACCGGATCCCGAACGTTCACGCGCACGGTCAGGTCGTCTACACGAACAAGCTGCGCTCGGGCGCCTTCCGCGGCTTCGGCGTGCCGCAGGTCACGTTCGCCTCCGAGCAGCAGCTCGACGAGATCGCGGGCAGACTCGGCATCGACCGCGTCGCGCTGCGGCGCAGGAACATGATGGTCGAAGGCGACCCCTGGTTCGGCGGCCAGCGTGTGCAGTCGAACGGCCTGGCGCAGTGCCTCGACATCGTCGAGCGCGAATCGGGCATGGGCGATGCGCAACGCGGCGCAGGCGCCGGGACGCAGCCGGGGCGCAGGCGCGGTTTCGGCGTCGCGCTCACCGCGCACATCAGCGGCCTGCTCTCGTCGAGCGCCATCGTGCGCGTGCTGGAAGACGGCAGCGTGCTGCTGAACACCGGGGCAGTCGACATCGGGCAAGGCTCGAACACGGTCCTCACGCAGATCTGTGCGCAGGCGCTGAAGCTGCCGATCGAACAGGTCGCGATCGCCAGCCCCGACACCGACGGATCGCCCTACAACTGGGGAACCACGGCGAGCCGCGTCACCTACGTGACCGGGCGGTGCGTGACGCAGGCGGCGGCCGAGGTCGAGAAGAAGCTGAAGGAGCACGGCAGCGAGATGCTCGAGTGCGGCCCCGACGACCTCGAGCTGCTGCCGGGCGGGAAGGTGGCGATCAAGGGCGTGCCGCAGAAGGCCGTGAGCTTCGCGGAGATCTCCGGCCGCGCGCACTGGGCCGCCGGCGGCCCGATCATCGGCACCAACGCCTGGGTGTTCGACCAGAAGACCTTCGATCCGAAGCGATCCACCGTGCTCGGCCTGCCGTTCCCGCAGATCGGCGTCTTCAGCTTCGGCGCCACCGCCGTGGAGGTCGAGGTCGACGAGGTCACGGGCCGCGTGCAGGTGCTCGGCGGATGGTCGGCGTGCGACCTCGGCTACGCGATCAATCCGGCCATGGCCACCGGGCAGATCGAGGGCGCATTCGTGCAGGGCATGGGGTACGCGCTGATCGAGGAAATGGTGTGGGACGGAGCGCGCCTGGCGAACCCGTCCCTGATGGACTACAAGATCCCGACCATGGCGGAGTTCCCCGGAACCCTGCGCGCCTACCTCGTCGAATCCGAAGAGCCGAGCGGCCCCTTCGGCGCCAAGAGCGTGGGCGAGATCGGCATCAATGCCGTCGCCGCCGCCATCGCGAACGCGGTTGCCGACGCAACCGGCGCACGCCTGTGCCGGCTTCCGATGACCGCCGAGCGCGTGCTCGACGCCGTCGCGCCGGCAACCTGACCAGAGGAACCCGTCCCGCGAGAACCGCCGCGCAGCGCGAGGACGCCGAACGAACGCGGACCGACGTCAATCCGAGGAGACCGAAATGAAGACATCATCGACGCGACGCACGATCATCAAGGCCGCGGCCGGCACCGCTGTCGGCTCGATCCTGGTTCCCCGCGCGGCATGGGCGCAGGAAGCCCCGCTGCGGCTCGGCTTCTCGATGTCGAGAACCGGGCCGTTGGCGGTTGCCACCGTCTCGCAGTCGAACACCTACGAGCTCTGGCGCGAGCAGGTCAACGCACGCGGCGGGATGGACGTCGCCGGCAGGAAGCGCAAGGTCGAGTTCGTCTCCTACGACGACCAGTCGAAGCCCGACCAGGCAGTGCGCGTCTACGAGAAGCTCATCACCGACGACAAGGTCGACCTGCTGCTCGCGCCGTGGGGCACGCCGTTTCATATCGCGATCGCGCCGGTGCTCGAGAAATACCGGTTCCCCGTGGTCGGCAACACCGCGGCGTCGGTGAACGTTCGCAAGGTGAAGCCCGGCTACATCTGGTTCCCCACGTCGGCGATCCCCGATCGCATCGGCACCGAGCTCACGGCCATGCTGGTCGAGAACAAGGTGAAGACCGCCGCGGTCATCGCGAACGTCCTGCCGTTCACGAAGGAGATCAAGAACTTCCTCGAGCCGGAGCTCAGGAAGGCGGGTATCGAGATCCGCTTCACGACCGAGTATCCGCCCGACATCAAGGACATGACTTCGATCGTGGCGCAGATCAAGCAGGCCGGCGTGGACGCGGTGCTGGCGCTTTCGTATCCCGGCGATTCGATCCTCTATGCGCGGCAGGCGAAGGAACTGGGCGTGGGCAGCCCCTTCCAGTTCGTCGCCGTCGGCCCGAGCGAGCCGTTCTTCGCGAAGGC
>CALCZN010000240.1:0-3987 GCA_937903095.1 uncultured Burkholderiales bacterium | reverse complement strand
GGCGAGGTGGCAGCGCACCTGGCGTTGCAGGCCGCCGCCGCGTGCTTCCAGGCCGATGCCCGGCCGCTGCTCGCCGATCCGCCGGCTTTTCTCGATCGCGCGCTGCGTCACGCGCATCGCGAGATCCTGCGGCATCAGACGCTGCACGACCTGCCCGAGGCGCCGCGCACGACCATCGTCGCCTGCGTCGTCCAGCAGGGCCGTGCGTGGTGGGCGCACGCCGGCGATTCGCGGCTGTACTGGCTGCGCGATGCGCGGGTCGTCGGGCGCACGCGCGATCACTCGAAAGTGCAAAGCCTGATCGATCTCGGGCAGATCGATCCGGCCGACGCCGACACCCATCCCGAGCGCAACAAGGTGCTCAACTGCCTGGGCTCGCCTTTCGAGCCGACGATCGACCTGGGCGGCGACGTGGCGCTCGCGCCCGGCGATACGCTGCTGCTGTGCACCGACGGCGTCTGGTCGGCGTTGCCCGAAGCTGCGCTGCTCGCGCTGCTGTCGGCCGACAGCGTGCTCGCGTCGGTGCCCTGCGTGGTGCGCGCGGCGGTCGACGAGGCGGGCGCGACGGCCGACAACGCGACCGCGCTGGCGATGACCTGGGGGGATGACGCGACGGCAGGGGCGCTGCTGTCGTCCGACGACGTGCCCGACGGCGCGATCACGACGACGATCGCCGTGGGGCAGCTCGATGCCGGTTCGCCGGCCGAGGTGCTGAGCGAGGACGAGATCGAGCGTACGATCCGGGAGATCCGCGAGGCGATCTCGCGCACCGGGAATCATTGAAGGCATGTCGATACGTCCGAGCGGGCGCGCGCCCGACGCGCTGCGTCCGGTTCGTCTGGAGAGGGGATTCACCAGGCACGCCGAGGGCTCCGTGCTCGTCGCCTTCGGCGATACGCGCGTGCTGTGCACGGCGAGCGTCGAGAGCAGGGTGCCGCCGTTCCTGCGCGGAGCGGGAAGCGGCTGGCTCACCGCCGAATACGGAATGCTGCCGCGTTCCACGCATATGCGCAGCGAACGCGAGGCCGCGCGCGGCAGGCAGAGCGGTCGCACGCAGGAGATCCAGCGGCTGATCGGTCGCAGCCTGCGCGCGGTATTCGATCTCGAACGACTCGGCGAGCGCACGATCACGCTCGATTGCGATGTGCTGCAGGCCGACGGCGGCACGCGCACCGCGGCGATCACCGGCGCCTTCGTCGCCGCGCACGATGCGGTCGCGTTGCTGCTCGAGCGCGGCGAGCTGGAGGCGAGCCCGGTGCGCGATTTCGTTGCCGCCGTTTCGGTCGGCCTCTACGAGGGCACGCCGGTGCTCGATCTCGACTACGCCGAGGATTCCTCCTGCGACACCGACCTGAACGTCGTGATGACCGGCGCCGGCGGCTTCGTGGAAGTGCAGGGCACCGCCGAGGGCGAAGCCTTCACGCGCGCGCAGATGGACACGCTGCTCGACCTGGCGGGCGGCGGGATCGCGCGGCTGATCGAGCTGCAGCGAAAGGCGCTCGCGTCGTGACGGGGCGGGCGCGATGAAGATCGATCGCATCGTGCTCGCATCGGGCAACGCCGGGAAGCTTGCCGAGCTGAACGCGCTGCTCGCGCCGCTCGGCGTCGCCGTGCAGGCGCAGGCCGCGCTTGGCGTCACCGAGGCGGAGGAACCGCACTGCACGTTCATCGAGAACGCGCTGGTGAAGGCGCGGCGCGCGAGCCGGCTCACCGGCCTGCCGGCGATCGCCGACGACTCCGGGCTGTGCGTGGACGCGCTGGGCGGCCGGCCGGGCGTGCTGTCGGCGCGCTGGGCATCGGCCGGGGGCAATGACAGCATCGACACCGATCGCGTCGAGCGCGATCGTGCGAACAACGCCAGGCTGGTGCAGGAACTTGCCGGCGTCCGCGACCGCCGCGCGCATTTCTACTGCGTGCTCGTGCTGCTGCGTGCCGCCGACGACCCGCAGCCGATCGTCGCCGATGCGAGCTGGGCGGGCGAGGTGATCGACGTGGGGCGTGGGGCCGGCGGTTTCGGCTACGACCCGCATCTGCTGATTCCCTCGCTCGGCCGCACGGCGGCCGAACTCGACGCGGCGACGAAGAATCGGCTCAGCCATCGCGGCCGTGCAACGCGCGCGCTGATCGAGCGCCTGCGCGAGGCCGGCGCGATCGGGTGATGGCGGCGGGTTCGGGAGGGCCGGGCGCGGAATCGCGCGTTCGCACGATCGCGCGTCGTCTCGCGGGCGAGGAGAGCTCGGGCGTGCGGTCGGCGCCTCCGCTGTCGGTGTACGTGCATCTGCCGTGGTGCATTCGCAAGTGCCCATACTGCGATTTCAACTCGCACGCGGTGCTCGGCAACTCGCCCGCGGTGCTCGGCAACTCGCACGCCGCGCGCGCCAGCTCGCCCGCCGCGCTCGGCAACTCCCACGCCTCGTCCGACGGCGACGAAGTCCCCGAGCGTCGCTATCTCGACGCGCTGCGCGCCGACCTCGAGGCGGCGCTGCCGCAGGTATGGGGACGGCCGGTGCAGACGATCTTCGTCGGAGGCGGCACGCCGAGCCTGTTCTCGCCCGAATCGATCGACGCGCTGCTGACGATGTTGCGCACGCTGCTGCCGGTCGTGCCGGGCGCCGAGATCACGATGGAGGCGAACCCGGGCACCTTCGAGGCCGCGCGCTTCCGCGCCTTCGCGCAGGCGGGCGTCACGCGCCTTTCGATCGGCGTGCAGAGCTTCGACGACGACGCGCTGCGCCGCATCGGACGCGTGCACGACGCCGCGCAGGCACGACGCGCGATCGAGACCGCCGCGCAGCACTTCGACAGCTGGAATCTCGACCTGATGTACGCGCTGCCGGGGCAGACGCTCGATGCGCTGCGCGCGGATCTGCGCGAGGCGCTGTCCTTCGCGCCGCCGCACCTGTCGTACTACCACCTGACGCTCGAGCCGAACACCGCTTTCGCGCTGCGCCCGCCCGTGCTGCCCGACGAGGACGCGGCGAGCGACATGCAGTCGCTGATCGAGGACGAGACGCAGCTCGCCGGCCTGCAGCACTACGAGGTTTCGGCCTACGCGCGGCGCCATCGGCGCTGCGCGCACAACCTGAACTACTGGCAGTTCGGCGACTATCTCGGGCTGGGGGCGGGCGCGCACGGCAAGCTGTCGTTCCAGGACCGCATCGTGCGCGAGGCGCGCGTGCGCAATCCGCGCGAGTACATGCGCGCGGCGCTCGGCGAGAGCCGCGAAGGGCCGATCGCGTCGTCGCATGCGGTTCCGGCGCGCGAGCTGCCTTTCGAGTTCATGCTCAATGCATTGCGCCTGACCGACGGCGTGCCTGCCGCGTGGTTCGTCGAGCGCACCGGATTGTCGACGCTGGCGATTGCCGATCCGGTGGCGCGCGCGGTGGAGCGGGGGCTGCTCGATCCCGATCCGACGGTGTACCGGCCCACTGCGCTGGGCGCGCGCTTCCTGAACGACCTGCAGCAGATGTTCCTGCCCGAACAACGATAGAGGAGGAGACATGGACGAAATCCGGACGACGATGATGCCGGTGCCGCTGTCGCTGAACCGGCTGCTCGAACATGCGGGCCGGCTCTTTCCCGAGCGCGAGATCGTTTCGCGCCTGCCCGACAAGTCGCTGCGCCGGCACAGCTACGGCCAGTGGTACGCGCGCACGCGCGCGCTCGCCGCGGCGCTGCAGAAGCTCGGCCTGCGCCGCGGCGATCGTGTCGCGACTTTGTGCTGGAACCATCATGCGCATCTCGAAGCGTATTTCGGCATTCCGGCTGCCGGGGGCGTGATGCATACGCTGAACCTGCGGCTGGCGCCCGACGACCTCGGCTGGATCGCGCATCACGCGAAGGATCGCTTTCTGATCGTCGACGACACGCTGCTGCCGCTGTACGAGCGCTTCGCGTCCCTGCACCGCTTCGAGCGCGTGCTCGTGTTTCCGTTCTCCGGCGCGCCGGTGGCCGAGCGCGAGGCCGACGAGGCGCAGGGGCTCGCGG
>CALCZN010000239.1:0-4491 GCA_937903095.1 uncultured Burkholderiales bacterium | reverse complement strand
ACGGCCGGCGGCACGAGCGCGAACAGTGTCGCCACGGCATCGGCGAAGACGAGCCCGAGCACGAGCAGCGTGACGCCGAGGATCACCGGCGCGCGGCCCGAGCGTGCGCCGAAGCGCGTCTGCGCGGCCATGCCGCCGGCCCCGTGGCACAGCGGAATGCCGCCGAGCGCACTCGACAACAGGTTCATCGCGCCGGTGCTGAGCGCGACGATGCGCTCGTTCGTCGGTCGTGCGGGGAAGCGCCGGTTGTTTTCTTCGACGACGGCGAAGAGCGCATTGCCGAAAGTCAGCGGCAGCTGCGGCAGCGCGAGCAGCAGCGCGCCGACTTCGAGCGCGCGCCACGACAGCGTCGGCCACGCGAAGGCCGGCAGCGTCAATGCGGGTGCGGCAAGCGCGGCGAGCGCCGGGGAGGAACCGGCGAGGAGGCTGGCGAACATGCCGCCGGCGAGCAGCACGAGCATCGTCGGAATCGCCGGACGAGACAGCAGCGCGAGCGCGATCGCGAGCGTCGCGGCGCCGCCCCAGGGCTGCGCCGACATCGTGCGCAGCCCTTCGAGCATGAAGCCGAAGCCCAGTCCCATGACGACGCCGAGCAGCGCTTCGCGCGGAATCCACGCGCTGAAACGTTCGGCAAGCCCGGTGAGCCCCAGCGCCAGCCAGATCACGCCGGTGAACAGGCCGGCGGCGACGACTACCTGCGAAGTCATCGGGATGCCCGCCTGCGAGTAGAGGACGACCGAGGCGCCGATCAGCTTCATCGGCTGCACCGGGAAGGGCGTGCGGAACCACAGGCCGGCGGCGATCGACGCGAGCCCGATCGGCACCAGTACCGATTGCGGCGCCATGCCCACGATCGCGAGATAGGCGGTCACGAAGGGAATCAGGATGCCGAGATCGCCGAAGGCGCCCGAGGCTTCCGACAGCCATCCGCTGCGCATCGGCTCGCCCTGCGGCGCGGCCGTCGCACCGGCGTTGCGCAGCCACGAATCGGGCAAGCGCATCAGCGCGCGACCGAAGCGCGCAGCAGCGGCGCGAGCGCGGGCCAGACGACGTCGAGGAGCAGCGGTTGCGCTGCCTCGGTGGGATGGATGCGATCGGGCTGGAACCAGCGCGTGTCGCCGGCGATCGGCGCAAGGAAGAACGGAACGAGCTTCGCTGCGTATCGCTCGGCCACGCGCGGATAGATCGCGGCGAAGGCGTCGGCGTACGGGGTGCCGTAGTTCGGCGGCACCTGCATGCCGAGCAACAGTACGGCGGCGCCCGCGTCGCGCGCGGCCCGGGCGATCGTGTCGAGATTGGCTTCGGTGGCGCGCAGGTCGAGTCCGCGCAGCGCGTCGTTGCCGCCCAGCTCGACGACGACGATCCGCGGCGCGTGCCGCGCGAGCAGCGCCGCGATGCGGCTGCGGCCACCTGCGGTGGTCTCGCCGCTCACGCTGGCGTTGACCACCGACCACGGAGGGTGCTGCGCGCGCAGTCGTTCGGCGAGCAGCTCCACCCAGCCGCTGCCGCGGCGCAGGCCGTACTCGGCCGACACGCTGTCGCCGAGCACGAGCACGGTGGGCGCCGCATCCGTGCCCGCCCGATCAGCGGAAGCGGCGGCTGCCTCGCGCCTGGCGCCTGCCGCGGCCGAGGCATCGGCGGGCCTCGCGTCGCGTACAGGTAGACTCGCGGCGACTGCGCCGGCCGAGACGAACAGCGTCTGGACGAAGCGGCGGCGACTTTCCCGGAACCCGGACATGAATGCCATTATCGTCGAGCATCTGGGCAAGCGCGTGCGCGACGCGGACGGTTGGCTCACGATCCTCGACGACCTGTCGTTCACCGTGGCCGCGGGCGAGACGGTGGCGATCACCGGCGCTTCGGGCTCGGGCAAGTCGACGCTGCTGGGCCTGCTCGCCGGCCTCGACCTGCCCAGCGAAGGCTCGGTCACGGTGTTCGACCAATCGCTGTTCGCGCTCGACGAGGACGGTCGCGCGGCGTGGCGCGCACGTCACCTCGGCTTCGTGTTCCAGTCCTTCCAGTTGCTGCCGCAGATGACGGCGCTCGAGAACGTCATGCTCCCGCTCGAGCTGGCCGGCGAGCGAGGTGCGGCGGCGCGCGCCCGCGAGCTGCTCGAACGCGTCGGCCTGGGCGACCGGCTCGGGCACTATCCGAAGACGCTGTCCGGCGGCGAGCAGCAGCGCGTGGCGCTGGCGCGCGCCTTCGCGCCCGACCCAAAGCTGCTGTTCGCCGACGAGCCCACCGGCAGCCTCGATGCAGCGACCGGCGCGCGCGTGATCGACCTGCTGTTCGAGCTGAACCGGGAAGCCGGCGCGACGCTGCTGCTCGTCACGCACGATCCGGAGCTGGCGGCGCGCTGCGCGCGCCGACTCATGTTGCAGGCGGGCCGGCTCGTCGAGCGTCCCGATCGGCCAGCGCTTTCCGTATCCGCCTGATCAGCGGCTGTACCGTGGCGTGCGGCGGGACGGCGGCGCCGTCTGCGGGCGTGCGCTGCGCAGGCTGGGGTTCGTTCTGGGGTTCGTTCGCGCCGTCGTCGAGCATCGGCTCGATGTCGGAAGCGAGCACCTTCCCCAGCTCCACGCCCCACTGGTCGAAGGAATCGATCTCCCACAGCCAGCCGAGCGAGGCGGTCTTGTGCTCGTAGAGCGCGATCAGCGCACCGAAGCTGCGCGCATCGAGCCTTTCGAGCAGCAGCACCGACGACGGTCGGTTGCCCGGCGTGCTGCGATGCTTGGCGAGCAGCGGATCGGCGTCGTCGGACTGGCGCCCGCAGGCGAGCGCCTCGACCTGCGCGAGCGCGTTCGCGAGCAGCGCGCGTCCGCGATGCTCGTCGTCGGCCGCCCCCGGCACGATGACGATGAAATCGACCGGATGCACGCTCGTTCCCTGGTGCAGCGCCTGGAAGAACGAGTGCTGGGCGTCGGTGCCGGTAGAGCCCCAGATTGCCGGCACCGTTTCCCACGGCACCGGCTCGCCGTCGCGGCCGATGCGCTTGCCGTTGCTCTCCATCTGCAACTGCTGCAGATAGGTGACCAGGCTGCGCAGCGCGTCGCTGTAAGGGACGACGACCTCGGTGCCGCCGTCCAGCACGAGGCGGTTCCACAGCGAGACGAGTGCCATCAGCACCGGTGCGTTGTGCTCGAGCGGCGCTTCGCGGAAATGCCGATCCATCGCGTGCGCGCCCTCGAGCATCGCGCGGAACTTCGACGCGCCGATCGACAGCGCGATCGGCAATCCGATCGCCGACCACAGCGAGTAACGTCCGCCGACCCAGTCCCACATCGGAAAGAGCGCGTCGGGCGCCAGGCCGAAACCGGCGGCGGCTTCGACGTTCGACGTGACGGCGACGAAGTGGCGCTGCAGCGCCTCGCCCTCGATGCCGGCGCCGGCGAACCAGCGGCGCAGCGCCTGCGCGTTGCGCGCCGTCTCGGTCGTGTGCCACGACTTGGACGCGACGATCGCCAGCGTCGTGCGCGGGTCGAGTCCGGCGGTCGCCCGCGCGAAGGAATCCGGATCGACGTTCGATAGGAAGCGCAGCTGCGGGCCGTCGGCCTCGTGCGCGAGCGCCTCGCAGGCGAGTTGCGGCCCGAGATGCGAGCCGCCGATGCCGACGTGGACGACCGACGCGATGCGCTCGCCGCCGGAGGCCCGCCGGCGGCCGTCGCGCACGGCTTCGGCGAAGTCGAACATCCGCTCGAGGGTGCGCGCGACCTCGGAGGCGATCGGATCGCTCGCGCCGCCTGCGCCTTGCGGACGCCGCAATGCCACGTGCAAGGCCGGCCTTCGTTCGGTGAAGTTGACCGCCGCGCCGTCGAACATCGCGTTGCGCTGCCCTTCGAGGTCGACGGCGCGCGCCAGCGCGAGCAGCGCATCCAGCGCCGGCAGCGGCAATCGGTGCCGCGTGAAGTCGGCGTGGATGCCGGCCGCGTCGACCGCGAGCCTGTCCTGCCGTTGCGGTTCTTCGTGCAGCAGGCGGACGATGGAAGCATCGCGCAGGGCGTCGGCCAGCCGGTGCACCTCGGCGCGCGCGTCCCCGGCGCGTGCGTCCCCGGCACGCGCGTCCCGTTTTTCGCTCTCCTTCGCGGCGTCTTTCGAAGTCATCCGAAACCCTCCGCGGAGCGAAGGCCGGCGGCCACGCTCCGTATCCATTCGTGCAACTCGGCCGCGCTCAGCCCGTCCTCGGTGCGATGCTCGCGCGCCCAGGCCCGGCCTGCCTCGCCGTGCAGCCACGCGCCCAGGCAGGCGGCGCGCTCGGCGTCCAGGCCGCGCGCGAGCAGGGCCGCGCAGGCGCCGGCGAGCACGTCGCCGGTGCCGGCGCTGGCCAGCGCCGGGGAGCCGGCGTCGACGATCGACCAGCGGCCCGCGGGCGTCGCGACGACGCTGCCGGCTCCCTTCAGCAACGCGACGCAGCGCAGCTTCGCGGCGAGCGCGCAGGCGGCACCGATGCGATCGGACTGGATGCGGGGCACGTCGACCCGCAGCAAACGGGCT
>CALCZN010000238.1:0-4213 GCA_937903095.1 uncultured Burkholderiales bacterium | reverse complement strand
CCGAAGGTGAAGTACTGGGTGCAGAAATCGAACATGCATCCGTACAGGGCCGAGTTCCACGCGGCGTCGGGGCGGCTGCTGAAGACGGCGTCGTACGAGGACTTCAGGAAGCTCGGTGACCGGATACGACCGACGAAGCTGGTGCTGACGGACGCGTTGAAGCCGGCCGACGTGTCGGTGATGGAGTACGAGAACCTCAGGCGCGTGGAGTTGCCTGATCGCTTCTTCACGAAGGACTACATGAAGAAGCTCGATTGATATCTGCGCGCCGTTCATCCCCCGTTGCGCGACCGCTCGTCTCGGCGACCTGAGAAATACTCCACATCCGGTCGCACGATCCCGATAACGAAAAGGAGAACAAAAAGACCTCGACTCCCAGGACCGGAAATTGACTTTGGCAGCCGCTGTGATCGAAACCGAGGCGCTCGAGCCGCAGACCATCATCGCCATCGGCGAGGGCACGGAAGCCTGGATCCCGCCGCTGACACGTTGCGCTCCATCGGGGCTGGCTCCGGTCGACCTCGATCGCCTTGGCACTTCCGCAGCATCCTCGGCGCTGCGCGACGGCGTAGTCCGCTTCAAGATTCGGCTGGCCAACACCGAGGGGGTGCGCAGTTCGGCGAGCTACCTGATCGAGAAGATGTACGGCTGGCGGGGTTACTCGGTGTCCCCGGTGGCGGAGAACCGGCGGCCGATCACGATCGTGGCGTCGGACCGCGAGCGCGCGCTCGCGACGATCTCGATCGGCTTCGACTCCAGGGAGAAACTGCTGGCCGACGCACTCTATGGACCCGAGCTCGATCGGCTGCGTGCCGGCGGCGCGCGGCTGTGCGAGTTCACGCGACTGGCGGTGGACCGCACCGAGCAGTCACGGGAGGTGCTCGCGATGATGTTCCATATCGCCTACATGTACGCGCGGCGATTCGCCCGGTGCACGGACCTGCTGATCGAAGTGAACCCGCGGCACGTGCGGTTCTACCGGGCGATGCTCGGGTTCGAGGTGCTGGGGGAGGAGCGGACATGCGCGCGGGTGGATGCCCCGGCGGTGTTGTTGCGGCTCGATCTCGGCTACTGCGAACGACAGATCGCGCGCTTCGGCGGGCGCCGTGAACTTGCGACAGCGGTTCGCTCGCTGTACCCGCTCGCGTTTTCCCGGCGCGAGGAGGACGGAATCTGCGGGCGACTGCGGGAACTGGGCTGACCTCCGCGCCGATCATCGACCCTGGGGGCCTTTCCTCATGAGCGCCTCGAGCGGCAACCGCAACGAGCGCGCGCGCGCGCGCCGGCCGGCGCCGATCCGTCCGATCCAGGCCGCACGACGCAGGACATCCTCGCCGATCAGGTCCGCCAGCGCGCGTTGCACGCCGGCCGCTTCGCGCAGAGCCGCCTCGTCACCGGTGAAACGACGGCCTTCGGCCGCGTAGCGCGAGAAGATCAGCGGCGTCAGTTCCGGCTGATGAAGGAGGCCGAGCGATTCCGCGGTCAACCAGAAGCGCTGGACCGCGGCGCCCGCCTCGAAATCGGCGTCGAGCCTTTCCTCGGGGCCCGACGCTTCCTTCTGCGCCGAAAGGACGACGTGCCCCGCGCACAGGAACGCCGGCAGCAGGTCGAGCTGCAGGCGCGGCGGCAGCGTGCCGCCGAGGTAGCGCGAGACGAAGCGAGTGCGCCGCCAACTGCGCATCGCCCAGCGCATCGCCAGCAGCGAAAGCGGGTCGAGCCCGACCGCGGCGTCGGGAATCCGGTCGAGGCTCTCGCGGGCCTTCCACTCGATCACCGAAGCGTGCACGCGATACGCTTCCTCGATGCCCAGCCGAATGCCGGCGGAGCGGAACATCAGTCGCGCGAAGCGGCGGCGAAGAGCGGGTGCCTCGAACCAGTGCACGCGAAACCCCGGGCCGACCGCGGCTTCCATCGCCTGCTTCTCCGACATCGAGAGAGCGCGCGTCGACAACGGACGGCGCTGGACCGAACGCGACTCGATGAACGCCGCGAGCGGATGCGGCACTCCGTTCGGATCGGCGACGAGGTCGACGTCGAAGACGGGAGCGGTTTCGGGGGCGGAACGATCGCGGCGCACCTCGACCCGCCTTCCCACTCGGGAAGCGGCGATGCGCAGCGTCTCGAGCATTGCGCCGATCGACAGCCGGCTCGGCCGCCCGTCGAGGTCGTAAACGCAGTGCTCGCGGGTGTCGAAGCCGTGGACGCGCAAGGAAGACTCGCCGACCGGCTCGAAGCGCCACGGCTGGGTGTTGTCGCCGCTGGGCGCCCAGCGGGCCAGGTCGAGGATTTCGCGCATCGGCTCGGACAAGGGGACGTTCGATCGGGGATTCATCAGTCGCCTTCATGCTCGAGGAGGATACGGCCGGGGTTCGACGGCCTGGAAGCGACGTCGATTTTTCTTACAGCTGGCCCCGTCTGCGGTTCCAGCGGAACGGAAAAGTTCTTTGGAAACATATATCTATCAATTCTGGCACGGGCTTTGCTCCTCAATGTGTGCTGCCCGTCAACTCCTCGTGGAGACAACATGAAAAGGATTCGATCAAGACACGCCGCAGTTGCTGCGGTGCTCGCCATGGGCTTGGGGGCTGCCTCCACGGCGATGGCACTTCCTCAGCCGTTCCAGGTGAACCCGAACTCGATCCCGGGTGTCACGGCGGGTACGCAGTTCACCGCGGACTTCGTCACTGGGGGTTCGTCCACCCGCGTCGTGTTCGACAGCATGAGCGGGAGCAACTTCCTCTACAAGTCGGCCGGCTACATCGAATACGGTGCGTTCCAGTACAACAGTTCCAACGTCGGCGTGGCGATGACCCGATTGGGTCTCGACTACCAGCTGTACGCCACGTTCGACCAGACGTTCTCGTGCGGCTCTGCCCTCGGAACCGGCGTGAGCTGTGCCGTGACGGGGGCCAACGTGAACGTCTACGCCTCGCCGGGAACCAACAACACGTTCACGAAGGCGACACTGGCTGCCGATCCCTCGGTGACCGACACCGGCGGAAACGACATCCTGCTCGGCACCGCGAACACGGTGATCGCCGGACAGGCCGGCATCAACGCTCTGGGCGGCGCGTTCGAGAACCTCACGACGAATTTCATGTTGACGGCCGACGGCAGCAATTTCTTCGTCGATCCGGTTCCCTTCTACAACCTCGCGTTCAGCAACTTCAACAATACCTCGCAAGGGATCACGCGTTCGGCGGACGGCCGGATCTTCGCGATCGTCAACGAGAACGGCGGGTCGGACTTCAACCGCGTTCCGGAACCGGCAGGGCTGGCTCTGTTCGCACTGGGTCTCCTCGGGATGGCTGGCGCCTCGCGTCGTCGCAACAAGGCCTGAGAACGGCCGGGGCCCGTCCGCGAGCCCCGTGCATCTCGAGCGCCGAACAGAACGGGAGCCTTCCAGGGCTCCCGTTTTTTTTGGGAGACGACGGCCTCCATTCACTGCGCGTTCAGCTTCGTGCTCGAGCCGGCCGCAAAAGCCGCGGACAGGAGCTTCCAGTCGAAAGCGGCGTGCGGCGGAATCACCTCCCGCAAGTCCGCCGGCGACATTGCCGGGCGCAGATAGGTGCGACGCTGCGAAGAAGGCAATCCCAGCAGCATCTGGAACGTGGGCAGGCCGCTCGGCAGGATCTGAACCCATCGTCGTCCGGAGGACTGGGGCACCGCGCCGGCGAGTTCCTGCGGCGACCACGATGCGTAGAGGGATTCGCGAAACTGCCGGTGGAACGCGGTGAGCCCCTGCCGCAGGTAGTCTTCGCCCGCAACCCGGACATAGCCTTCCGTCAGCCTCTGCGTCTTCTGCCGGACCGGATCGAGCACGAAGACCAGCCCGTCAGGCTTGACGACCTGAGCGGCCTGCGCCAGCACGCGGACGACGTCGTCGATCGCATCGAACTGATGGGCGCCGTTGCAGAAGGCGACCAGGTCGAACGACTGCTTCTGCAAGCCGGACAGATCGAAGACGCTGCCTTCGCGGAACCGGACCTGTTCCTGCCGATCGGCCGCCACGGCGTTGCGCCGCGCGGCGTCGAGCATGTTCCGCGACAGGTCGACGCCGAGCACCTCCCGATAACCGAGCCTGCGGTTCAGCAGGAGCGTGAAGAAGCCGGGGCCGCAGCAAAGGTCGAGTGCCCTGTGGCCGCCCTGGTTGCCGCCCCGGTTGCCGCCCTGGTTGCCGCGCGCTCGCCAGATGCAGTTCAGCGCGAGCGCG
>CALCZN010000237.1:0-3545 GCA_937903095.1 uncultured Burkholderiales bacterium | reverse complement strand
TGGTGCCCATGGCGCGGATCGAACGCGCGACCTCTCCCTTACCAAGGGAGTGCTCTACCACTGAGCCACATGGGCGCAACGGAAACGACCCGGCCGGTGCTGGAGCGGGTGAAGGGAATCGAACCCTCGTCGTAAGCTTGGAAGGCTTCTGCTCTACCATTGAGCTACACCCGCGAGCCGAACCGCCGAACCCGATCACCGTCGAGACCCCCCGAGACGTTAGCGTCGAGACCCCGAGACGTTACCGTCGATACCCTGAGACATTAACGTCGAGACCCTCGACGCCACCGTCGAGACTGATACCGCTGGTGGAGGGGGTTGGATTCGAACCAACGTAGGCGTAAGCCAACAGATTTACAGTCTGCCCCCTTTAGCCGCTCGGGCACCCCTCCGGGGAACCGCGAATTATGGCCCGCGGAAAATTCGATGTCAATTTTGCCGACCGGAGGCATGGATGGCGAAGGATCGCGAGAATACCGGGGGACCGACCAGCGGACTGCAGGGACTCGGAATCGGCGCGCTGAACGTCGGCAACCTGCTCGACACGGTCGATTTCGTGAAGAACGCCTGGTCGGCGTTCGGCGTGCCGTCGTCGCTGGCGCCGACCACCGACGTGGACGAGCTGGACCGCCGCATCGCCGACCTCAAGGCGGTCGAGCAGTGGCTGACGGTGAACCTGAACCTGCTGAAGGCGAGCGTGCAGGCGCTGGAGATCCAGCGCGGAACGATCGCGACGCTGAAGGCCTACGGCGCGATGATCGGCTCGCCGGGGGACCTTCCGGGCGCGAACGCGCTCGCGCAGGCGATGGCGGGCGTGGCATCCAGCGCGATGGCGGCTGCCACCGGCGGAGGCCTGGCTACGGGGGCCCCATCCGTGCCGGCCACGCCGGTCACGCCGGCGACGTCGCCCACATCGCCATCGCCCACGTCGCCCACGCCGGCATCGGCGGCCGCCGCACCCGTCGTGCAGACGCCCGCCGCCGCAATGGCGAGCGCAGCCAGCGGCGAGCCGCCTGCCGAGGTTCCGACACCGGCGCTGCCCGGGCTCGACGCAGGCGCCTGGTGGGATCTGCTGCAACGCCAGTTCAACCAGATCGCCGCCGTCGCGCTCGGCACGCCCGGTGAACACGCGGCCACCGCCGTCGGGAAGAACGCCGCGAAGAAAACGGCGAGCGGCACGCGCACCGATCGGGAAGGCGCACCAGTTGCTCGCAGCAGGAAGACGGCCTCCGGTTCGAAGACGAAATCGTCGTCGGCCGGGGGACAGGAACCAGGCCGTCGCGGCCGTCGGTCCGCCCGGGGAGAACCCGACTCCTGAGGGCACTCCGCGAGGGTCTCGAACCAAAGACGCAAGCAGATGACCCTCTCGACCCGAACCTTCCGCCACGGCCACGCCGCCCACGGCGACTGGCACGAACTGACGCGACGCGTCATCTCCCAGCTGTCGACGCGCGAACCGGCCGGCGACAGCGCGCTCGTCGCCGGCCTCGGGCTGCTCTACGTCACCGAGGGGCTGTCCGACAGCCTGCCGTCGATCGCATCGACGCTCGGCGAGCGCTTTCCCGGCGTGCGCTGGGTGGGCGCCGCGGCGCACGGCGTTTGCGTCTGCGGCGCGGAGTACGCGGGGGAACCCGCGCTCGTCGCGATGATCTGCGAGCTGCCCGCGGACAGCTGGCGCGTGTTCTCCGGCTCGCCGCGGCTGCCGGCGATCGACGCCGACCGCGGCGGCATGGCAGTGCGCACGCCCGCCGCGCTCGTGCACGCCGATTCGGCGAGCGCGGCGCTTCCCGAGTCGATCGCGGGGCTCGCGCACCGGCTCGGCAGCGGCTTCCTGTTCGGCGGGCTGGTGGGCGGTGCGGAGTCGCGCGGCCCGCAACTGGCCGGCGGCATCGTGCACGGCGGGCTGTCGGGCGTCGCCTTCGGCGAGCAGGTACGCCTGCTGTCGCGGATCACGCAGGGCTGCGCGCCGATTTCGCGCGAGCACGTCGTCTCGGCCTGCACGTCGCACTACATCGAACGGCTGGACGAAAGACCGGCGCTGGACGTGCTGCTCGACGACCTCGGCGTGCGCGGCGCCGCCCGCGACTCGCGCGACGGCGAAGAGATCCTGCGCGCGCTGCCGGCCGAGCGGCTGTCGCGCGGCCTGATGATCGGCTTCGCCCCGCCCGGGGCCGCGCGCGGCATCGGCTTCGGCGACTACGTCGTGCGCAACGTGCTCGGCATCGATCCGCAGAACCGCGTGCTGGCGGTGTCGACCGTGCCGCGACAGGGCGATCGCGCGATGTTTTGCACGCGCGACCAGCAGGCGGCGCGAGCCGACCTCGTGCGCGTCTGCACGGAGTTGCGCGAGGAAATCGAATCGGGCGAGCTGAACGCGCTCGGCGCGCACTACGTTTCCTGCGTCGCGCGCGGCGAGCATCTGTTCGGCGCCGCCGGCGTCGAGCTGGGAATCGTCGCGCACAACCTCGGCGAGATCCCGCTCGTCGGCTTCTTCGCCAACGGCGAGATCGCGCACGACCGCATCTACGGGTATACGGGCGTGCTCACGCTGTTCGTCGAGCAGCGCAACGCGGCGGCGCGTTGAACGACACGCGCCGCGCGGAGGCAAGGCGCCCGCATGCAGGCGGGAGGCACCCGCACGCGGGCGGGAGGCACCCGCACGCGGGCGAGAGGCACCCGCACGTGCGCAGGACGCGCCACGCGCGCGCGGCAGGCCGACGAGCGGCGGGAGGGGCATCGGATCGCGCCGGCGGGCCGTTGCTACAATCGATCGCAGCCCGGCGGACGAAGACGTGAGCAACGCACTGGTCGGCTTCGAACACAAGATCTGCGATCCGGCGCATGCCGCACGCGAAGCCGCGGCCCTGCCCCGGCCGATCGTCTTCACCAACGGCGTGTTCGACGTGTTGCACAGGGGACACGTGACCTGCCTCGCCGAAGCGCGCGCGCTCGGCGCCTCGCTCGTCGTTGCACTCAACAGCGACGGGTCCGTCAAGCGGCTGGGCAAGGGCAGCGACCGGCCGATCAATCCGCTGGCCGACCGGCTCGCGGTCGTCGCCGCGCTCGAATCGACGACGCTGGTCACCTGGTTCGAAGCCGATACGCCGCTCGAACTGATCCTCGCGATCCGGCCCGACGTGCTCGTCAAGGGCGGCGATTGGGCGCCCGACGAGATCGTCGGCGCCGACGAAGTACGCGCCGCCGGCGGATCGGTGCATTCGATTCCGTTCCGCTTCCAGCGCTCGACGAGCGACCTGCTCGAGCGCATCCGGCACAGCAGTCCCGAACACGACGTCGAATCGACGCGCCGGGCGCCGGCCTGACACCGGCGAGGCGCATCGCGTCTCTCGTCGAGCCTCCCTCTTCCGTCAATCGCAGTCGCGCGCGGGCGCGTCGAACTGCGCGCCGAGCATGTTCGCGATCGCCGGGGCTTCGGCCTGCGGCCAGCGCGCCTGCAATGCGATCCGCACCTGGATCGGCGGGCGCGGCGCGACCTGCGCGCGCGTTTCGCCGGCGCGCGCGAGCTGGTCGACCATCGCGCGCGC
>CALCZN010000236.1:0-7525 GCA_937903095.1 uncultured Burkholderiales bacterium | reverse complement strand
GAGCAGGCGGTACTCGAGGCGCTCTTCGCGCGCCTGTATCCGGCGCTCGACGCGCTCGGCACTTCCTATGAGATCGTCTTCGTCGACGACGGCAGCCGCGACCGCTCCGCGCAGCTGCTCGCCGAACAGTTCCGGCGCCGTCCCGACGTCACGCGCGTCGTGCTCTTCGCATCGAACTTCGGGCAGCACCGCGCGATCCTGGCCGGCTTCGAGTACGCGCGCGGCGAGCGGATCGTCACGCTCGACGCCGACCTGCAGAACCCGCCCGAGGAAATCGGGCGGCTGCTCGAGCAGATGGACGCCGGGCACGACTACGTCGGCACGATCCGCCGGCTGCGCGAGGACGCATGGTGGCGACGCACGGCCTCCCGCGCGATGAACCGGCTGCGCGAGCGCACGACGAAGATCCGCATGACCGACCAGGGCTGCATGATGCGCGCCTACAGCCGCGAGATCGTCGACGCGATCAACCACTGCGAGGAGCTGTACACTTTCGTCCCGGCGCTCGCCTGGCAGTTCGCGCGCAACCCGGTCGAAATCCACATCGCGCACGAGGAGCGCTTCGCCGGCGAATCGAAGTATTCGGCGTACCGGCTGATGCGGTTGAACTTCGACCTGATGACGGCGTTCTCGATCGTGCCGCTGCAGATGTTCTCGCTGGCCGGCATGCTGCTGTCGGCGCTCTCGGCACTGCTGGTCGTCGTGCTCGTGCTGCGCCGGCTGTTCCTCGGGCCCGAGGAAGGCGGGCTGTTCACGCTGTTCGCCATCGAGTTCCTGCTGATGGGAATCGCGCTCTTCGGCATCGGGCTGCTCGGCGAGTACGTCGGACGCATCTACCAGGAAGTGCGGCGCCGCCCGCGCTACCTGATCTCCGCAGTGCTGCAGGACCCCGACGCAGCCGGCTCGCGCGGGAAGGAGCGATGACGCGCGCCGTCGTCTTCGCCTACCACCAGATCGGCGTGCGCTGCCTGCGCACGCTGCTCGCGCGCGGCGTCGACGTCGCGCTCGTCGTCACGCACGACGACGCGCCCGGCGAGACGATCTGGTTCGACAGCGTGCGCGCCACCGCCGAGGAGCGCGGCATCGAGGTGGTCGCACCGGAAGACCCGAACACCGACGAGGTCCTCTCGCGCGTGCGTAACGCCCGCCCCGACTTCCTCTTCTCCTTCTACTACCGGCGCCTGCTCGACGAGCGCCTGCTCGCCGTGGCGCCGCGCGGAGCGTGGAACATGCACGGCTCGCTGCTGCCGAAATACCGCGGGCGCGTGCCGCTGAACTGGGCGATCCTGCACGGCGAGACCGAGACCGGCGCCACGCTGCACGCGATGACGCCGAAGGCCGACGCCGGCGCGATCGTCGACCAGCAGGTCGTGCCGATCCTGCCCGACGACGACGCGCGCGAGGTCTACACGAAGATCTGCGTGGCCGCCGAGATCGTCCTGTGGCGCAGCCTGCCCGCGCTGCTCGACGGCAGCGCCGTGCTGCGGGAACAGGATCCGGCCGCCGCGACGCGATTCGGCGCGCGGCGGGCCGAGGACGGGCGGATCGATCCCGCGCTGTCCGCACGCGCGCTGCATGACCTCGTGCGCGCCGTCTCGAGGCCCTTCCCCGGCGCTTTCGTCGACCTGCCGCAGGGAAGACTCTTCGTCTGGCGCACGATAAGGGTAGACGGCGGGGTAGACGGCGGGGTAGACGGCGCTCGCGCCGCGGCGGCGGGCGGCGCGCGCGCCGCGGCACCGGCCGAGATGCGCGTCGTCGCCGGAGAGCTGTCGCTCTTCGGCGCCGACGGCAACCGCCTGCGCGTGCTCGATGCGCAGCTCGGGGCAACGCCGCTCGATGCCGCCGGCTTCCGCACCGTCTTCGGCGAGCGACTCGTCCTGCCGCCGCTGCCACCTGACCACGACAAGCAAGGAAACCTCAAGTGAAGCGCGTTCTCGTCCTCGGCATCGACGGTTTCATCGGACACCACCTGACGCGGGCGATCCTGTCGCAGACCGACTGGGAGGTCCACGGCATCGACATGCACGACGACCGCATCGCCGAATGGATCGGGCATCCGCGGCTGCGCTTCTTCGAAGGCGACATCACGATCAACCGCGAGTGGATCGAATACCACGTGAAGAAGTGCGACGTCGTGCTGCCGCTCGTCGCGATCGCCACGCCCGCCACCTACGTGCGCGAGCCGTTGCGCGTCTTCGAGCTCGATTTCGAGGCGAACCTGCCCGTGGTGCGCCACTGCCTGCACTACGGAAAGCACCTCGTCTTCCCGTCGACCTCCGAGGTCTACGGCATGTGCCGCGACGAGCGCTTCGACCCCGAGACCTCCGAGCTCGTCTACGGCCCGATCAGCAAGCAGCGGTGGATCTATGCCTGCTCGAAGCAGTTGATGGACCGCGTGATCCACGCCTACGGCCTGGAACGCGGACTGCGCTACACGCTGTTCCGGCCGTTCAACTGGATCGGCGGCGGCCTGGACAGCATCGACACGCCGCGCGAAGGGTCGAGTCGCGTCGTCACGCAGTTCTTCGGCCACATCGTGCGCGGCGAGCCGATCCGCCTCGTCGACGGCGGCCTGCAGCGGCGCTCATTCACCTTCGTCGACGACGGCATCGCGGCACTGATGAAGATCATCGAGAACCGCGACGACCGGGCCTGCGGTCGCATCTACAACATCGGCAATCCGGCGAACCACCATTCGGTGCGCGAGCTCGCGCAGATGATGCTCGAGATCGCCGCCGGCTATCCCGAGTACCGCGACAACGCCGCGCGCGTGACGCTCGTCGACACGAGCGCGCAGGACTACTACGGCAGCGGCTACCAGGACGTGCGCGACCGCGTGCCTTCGATCGAGAACACGTGCGCGGATCTCGACTGGCAGCCCGGCATCGGCATGCGCGAGGCGCTCGTGCGCATCTTCGAGCACTATCGCAGCCGGATGCCCGCCGCACGGTCGCTGAACGAATCGGCCTGATGCGACGTCTGGCGCTGAAGATCGACGTCGACACCTGGCTGGGCACCCGCGACGGCGTTCCCCGACTGCTCGATGCGCTCGAGCGCAACGACGCGCGCGCAAGCTTCCTCTTCAGCCTCGGCCCCGACCACACGGGGCGGGCGATCCGGCGCGCGCTGCGTCCGGGCTTTCTCGGCAAGGTCTCGCGCACCTCGGTCGTCGAGCACTACGGCATTCGCACGCTGCTGTACGGCACGCTGCTTCCCGGACCGGACATCGGGCGGCGCGAGGCGTCGATGATGCGCAGCGTGCGCGATCGCGGCTTCGAGGTCGGCGTGCACTGCTGGGATCACGTGCTGTGGCAGGACCGGGTGGGCGCACGCGATGCGGCATGGACGCGCGAACAGATGCGCCTGGCAGTGGAGCGCTTCGGGGAGATCTTCGGTACCGCGCCGCGCGTGCACGGCGCCGCGGGCTGGCAGATGAACGAGGCCGCGTGGCCGCTCGAACGCGAGCTGGACTTCGAATACGCCTCCGACACGCGCGGCGCGCACGCGTTCCGCCCGGTCGACGCCGAGGGCCGGGAGATCGGCGTGCCGCAACTGCCGACGACGCTGCCGACGCTCGACGAGATGATCGGCCTGCACGGCGTGACCGCCGACAACGCCGATGCGCGGCTGCTCGCCCTCACCGCGAAATCCTCTCCCGAAACGCACGTCTACACGCTGCACGCCGAACTCGAGGGCGGCCGGCTCGGCAACGTCTTCGAACGCCTGCTGCGCGGCTGGCGCGCGCAGGGGTGGACGCTGGTCGGCCTGGACGGGCTCTTCGCGTCGCTCGACGCGAGAGCACTGCCGGCGCATCGGGTCGCCGTCGGAACCGTTCCCGGGCGCAGCGGCACGCTCGCCGTCCAGGGGGACACGGACGCCGGCCTTCGTCCTTAGATCGATTTTACCGATCAATTAGATCGTTTTTATTCGTTGGACTGATTACCGCCGCACGCCGAGAATCCCTTCATCGCGCCGGGCGCCGTTGCCCGGCGGCAATCACCGTAGAAGGGAGTCACTCGATGAAAACCGTTGGCGACAAGCTCGAGGCGTTCCGCGTGGTCGGCGTCAAGCCGCAGTTCAACCAGCCCGAAGAGAAAGGCGTCAGCGCCTTCGAAGAGATCACCGAGAAGTCGTTCCCGGGCAAGTGGAAGATCATCTACTTCTACCCGAAGGACTTCACTTTCGTGTGCCCCACCGAGATCGTCGGCTACGACAGGCTGGTCGGCAACTTCGAGGAGCGCGACGCGGTCGTGCTCGCCGGCTCTACCGACAACGAGTTCGTCAAGCTGGCCTGGCGCCGCGAGCACCCCGACCTGAAGAACCTGAAGCAGTGGCAGTTCGCCGACACGACGGGCTCGCTGGTCGACCAGCTCGGCATCCGCGAGAAGAGCGAAGGCGTGGCGCTGCGCGCGACCTTCATCGTCGATCCGGACAACACGATCCAGCACGTGACGGTGAACAACCTGAACGTGGGCCGCAATCCGGACGAGACGCTGCGCATCCTCGACGGCCTGCAGACCGACGAGCTGTGCCCGTGCAACCGCGCGGTGGGCGGCAAGACGCTCTGACCGGAGGCCGGCGATGACGAAACTCGAAGCCGTCCGTTCGCGGATCCCCGATTACGCGAAGGACCTCCGGCTGAACCTGGATGCCGTCGTCCAGCGCTCGGGTCTCGCGCCGGCCGACGCGCTCGGCTGCGCACTGGCCGCCGCCTGGGCGGCGGGCAGTGCGGACCTGGTCGATGCGTTCCGCGAGCAGTTCGACGAAACCGACGCGAACGCAGCACTGTCGGCCGCCGCGCTGATGGGCATGAACAACGTCTGGTATCCGTACGTCGAGATGGCCGACGATCCGGAGCTGGGCAAGCAGCGCGCCGAGCTGCGGATGCAGGCCTACGCGACGCACGGCGGCGTCGCGCGCGAGCGCTTCGAAGCCTTCGCGCTCGCCGCCTCGGCCGTCGGCAAGTGCCATTTCTGCGTGCGCTCGCACTACGAGCTGCTGCAGAAGGCGGGCTGGACGACGGTGCAGCTGCGCGACGTCGGCCGGATCGCGGCAGTGGTTGCGGCCGCGGCGCTTGCGTTGCGAAGTGCGGCCTGACGGCCGTAAGAAGGGAACGGCCCTGCGGGCCGGTGAAGGGCAACAGCCACGACGGCGACGAATCGCCGCGCCGGTTTTCCCCTTCACCCTTCACCCTTGACCCTTCACTGCCTCTATCCTCGCAACCGCCGAATGATTATGTATCGACTCGAAGTTCTCCGCCTCGACGACGAAGCGGCGGATGCGCGGGTCGTCGCGTAGCGCGACGGCGACGTCGCGCACGAGATCTTCGACGAACTTCGGGTTTTCGTAGGCGCGCTCGGTGACGTGCTTCTCGTCGACCCGCTTGAGCAGGCCGTACAGCTCGCTCGAAGCCTGCGCTTCGGCAATCGCGATGATCTCCTCCGGGTCCACCGGCCCGGAGCTTTCGATCGACACGGTGACGTGCGAGCGCTGGTTGTGCGCGCCGTATTCGGAGATCGACTTCGAGCACGGACACAGGCTCGTCACCGGCACGACCACGGTGAGCGTGGTCACCGCCGCGCGCGCGTCGCCGTCGACGACCGCCGACAATTCGTAATCCATCAGGCTCTGCACGCCCGACACCGGCGCGCTCTTGCGAACGAACAGCGGCAGGCTCACCTCGATGGATCCGGCATCGGCCTCGAGCAGCACGAGCATCTCGTCGAACATCGCACGCAGGCCGGCCGCGTCGAGCGCCGGCTCGCCGTCGGCCAGGCGGCGCTCGAGCAGTGCGAGAAAACGCGACATGTGCGTGCCCTTCTGCTCGGCCGGCAATGCCACGTACAGCCCGAAGCGACCGACGCTCGGCTGCTCGCCCGTGCTGCCGCGCCAGCGCAGCGGATAGCGCAGGCCCCTGACGCCGACGCGCTGGATCGGCAGCTGGCGCCGGTCGGCGCTGCCCTGCACGTCGAGCAGCGTGTCGCCGAGCGCGGCGCCGTCGCGAACGTTCATCGAATCCTCCAGGATGTTCCGGCGCACGAGAGAGGCTCCATCGCCGGTCAGCCGCCGCCGCTGGCGACGAGCCGCGGCGCCTTGTCGACTCCGGGACGCTCGTCGAAGCGCGCGCGCACCGAGCGCTCGATGCCGGCGGCGTCGAGCCCCTCGGCGCGCAGCAGCAGTGACTGCTCGCCGTGCTCGATGTAACGGTCGGGCAGTCCGAGCTGCAGCAGGGGGCGTACGATCGCCTCGGCGGCGAAGGCCTCGGCCACCGCGCTGCCGGCTCCGCCCATGACGACGTGCTCCTCGATCGTGACGAAAGCGTCGTGCGTCGCGGCCAGCTCGCGCAACAGCGCCACGTCGAGCGGCTTGACGAAACGCATGTTCACGACGGTGGCGTCGAGCGCCTCGCCCGCGGCGAGCGCCGGCGCGAGCATCGTGCCGAACGCGAGCAGCGCGATGCGCGGAGCGGCGCCGCGACGTTCGCGCCGGCATTCGCGGCGCAGCTCGGCGCGGCCGAGCGGGATCGCGGTGAGGTCCTTCGATACCGCGGCGCCGATGCCGGCGCCGCGCGGATAGCGCACCGCGGCAGGGCCATCGTGCCGGAAGGCTGTGTACAGCATCTGCCGGCATTCGTTCTCGTCCGACGGCGCCATCACGACGAGGTTCGGCACGCAACGCAGATAGGCGTAGTCGTAGGCGCCCGCATGCGTCGCGCCGTCGGCACCGACGACGCCGGCGCGGTCGAGCGCGAACACCACCGGCAGGTTCTGCAGCGCGACGTCGTGCACGAGCTGGTCGTAGCCGCGCTGCAGGAAGGTGCTGTAGATCGCCACCACCGGCTTCATTCCCTCGCAGGCGAGCCCGGCCGCGAAGGTGACCGCGTGCTGCTCGGCGATGCCGACGTCGAAATAGCGCTGCGGGAAGCGCCGCTCGAACTCGACCAGCCCGGAGCCCTCGCGCATCGCCGGCGTGATCGCGACCAGCCGCTCGTCGAGCGCACCCATGTCGCAGACCCAGTCGGAGAACACCTGCGTATAGGTGAGACGCGGCGGCGTGGACGGCGTGCGGATGCCCTCGTCCGGATCGAAGCGCCCGGGCCCGTGATAGAGCACCGGGTCGGCCTCGGCGAGCTTGTAGCCCTGCCCCTTGCGCGTGACCACGTGCAGGAACTGCGGGCCGCGCAGCTCGCGCAGGTTCTGCAGCGTGGGCACGAGGCTGTCGAGGTCGTGGCCGTCGATCGGGCCGACGTAGTTGAAACCGAACTCCTCGAACATCGTCGCCGGCAGGACGAAGCCCTTCGCGTGCTCCTCGAGCCGCTTGGCCAGCTCGAACAGCGGCGGCACGTTCTGCAGCATCGCGCGGCCCATGTCGCGCGCCTTCGTGTAGAAGCGGCTCGACAGCAGGCGCGCGAGATAGCGGTTCAGCGCTCCCACCGGAGGCGAGATCGACATGTCGTTGTCGTTGAGGACGACGAGCAGGTCGATGTCGGGCGTCACTCCCGCATTGTTCAGCGCCTCGAAAGCCA
>CALCZN010000235.1:0-7523 GCA_937903095.1 uncultured Burkholderiales bacterium | reverse complement strand
CGCTCCTGCTGGCGGCCGGAGCGCTGCTCGGCTACGAGCTGAACACCTACCGGCGCGCATGGGTGGAAGACCTGCACGCGCAGGCCGACCTGATCGCGCGCGCGACGGCGCCCGCGCTCGTCTTCGACGACCGCAAGGCCGCCGCCGAGAACCTGGCGCTGCTCGGAACGCAGCACCGGATTCGCGCCGCGGCGATCTATCGCGACGGCGCGCCGCCGTTCGCCGCATACCGCGCCGATCCCGGCCAGGCGATTCCGTCCTTCGATCCGGGCGGCGCGGGCGCCAGCCAGCGCTTCTCGGGGACGACGCTGGAAATCGTCTATCCGGTGGAGCAGGACGGCAGGCCGATCGGCACGCTTTTCGTGCGCGCCGAGCACGACATCCGCGACCGCGCGCTCGGCTACGCGGCGATTCTCGCGGTGGTGAGCGCGGTGAGCCTGCTGCTCGCCGGCCTGGTGTTCGGCCGGCTGCAGCGCGTGATCACCGACCCGCTGGCGCGCGTCTCGGAAGTCGCGCAGCGCGTGATGGCGCGCCGGGACTGGAACCTGCGCGCGCCGCAGGCGCGCAACCGCGACATCGCGGTGCTCGTCGACGCCTTCAACGAAATGCTCGACGAGGTGAAGAAGGCAACCGGAGAGCTTCAGCACGAGACGCTCGAGCGCCGGCAGGCCGAAGCGCGGCTGCAATTCGCCGATCGGCGCAAGGACGAGTTCCTCGCCACGCTGGCGCACGAACTGCGCAATCCGCTCGCGCCGATGGCCAACGCCACGACGATGATCAGGCTCTCGGAGGGCGACCCGCGCACGCGCGAGAAGGGCGTCGAGATTCTCGAACGGCAATTGCGGCACATCGTCCGGCTGATCGACGACCTGCTCGATATTTCCCGGATCACCACCGGCAAGCTGTCGCTGCAGGTGGACAACGTCGATCTCGTCGGCGTGCTGCGCGCCGCCATGGAGACGGTCCAGCCGGTTTTCGCCGAGCGCCAGCTCGCATTCGACATCGACATTCCGCAGGGGCGCTGCCCGGTGCGCGGCGACGGGGCGCGCCTGCTGCAGGTGGTGTCGAACCTGCTGGGCAACGCCGCGCGCTACACGCCGCCCGGCGGGCGCGTGCGGCTCGCGATGCGCACGCTGCCCGATGTCTTCGAAATCGACGTCGCGGACAACGGGATCGGCATCGCGCACGAGATGCAGCAGCGGGTCTTCGAGCTGTTCGAGCAGGCCGACAAGTCGCTCGAGCGAGGCAACACGGGGCTGGGCATCGGATTGACGCTGGCGCGCCAGATCGTCGAACTGCACGGCGGCGAGATCCGCCTGCACAGTGAAGGCATCGGGCAGGGCAGCACCTTCACCGTTCGCCTGCCGCGTCCCGAGCGGCCGGATGCGCCGGTCGAGGCGCAGGAGCCGCAGGTCCGCGGACCGGCGCGCGTGCTGGACGTCGTCGTCGCCGACGACAACGTCGATTTCGCCTGGAGCCTTTCGGAGCTGCTCGAGTCGGCCGGCCACCGGGTGAGGGTCTTTCACGACGGCATCGACGCGCTGCAGGCGATCCGCACTGCGCCGCCGGAGGTCGCGATCCTCGACATCGGCATGCCGAGGATGAACGGCTACGAGGTCGCCCGCCTGGTGCGGGCCGAGATCGACGCGGCCGTCGTGCTGATCGCGCTTACCGGTTGGGGTCAGGTGGGAGACCGCGAAGCGACCTCGCGTGCCGGCTTCGACCACCATCTCGTCAAGCCGGTGGCGCCGGAGGAGCTGCTCGCGCTGCTCGAACAGGTCAGTGAACAGCCTTAGCGGCCGAGCCGGGCGATCGCTTCGCGCAGCACGACCGCCTGGTTGTGCTGCTCGTCCTTCGCCGAATACACGAGCGTGAGCGGACGTTCGCCCGCCGCTTCGACCAGCGCGTGCAGGCGCTGGCGGGCTTCGGGCGTCGCCAGTTCGTCGCGGTATCGCTCGCGAAAGGCGTCCCAGCGTTCGGGGTCGTGACCGAACCACTTGCGCAGCGCCGTGCTGGGCGCGAGCTCTTTCGCCCACTCGTCGAGCGCGAGTTCCTCCTTGCGCCGGCCGCGCGGCCAGATGCGGTCGACGAGAACGCGATAGCCGTCGTCGCGGCCCGGATCTTCGTAGGCGCGGCGAATGGAAACCTTGCGATGCATGACGTTCCGATGTTAGTACCGACAGGGGCTGAAATGGCGCCTTCGCAACTCGCGCAGTGCGCGATTGGCTGCCGGAGGCGCCGGAAAGCGACGCCCACGCATCGACGGCATCGGGACCGCTGATTGCTCGTGAGCGCGGCGGCCGGAGCGATCTTCCATTGCTTCTGCGACGCGATCCGTGCAAGGAGCTTCCGGCATGCATACTGCCGTCCTCTGGGTGTCGTGCCTCGTGGGCGCATCGGTCGTTGCTCCCGCCGTCGCCGAGGAACTGGATCGCGTCGTCATTGGCCTGAACTACCGGGTGAGCGACGGCGCGCACGGCGAGATGGCCCAGGCGGCTCGCCTGCGCCTCGCCGACGGCAAGGTTCTCGTGCGCTATCCGGACGCGAGAACCGAGTGGGTCGCCGCCGCGCGACTCGTCGCGCAACCGCAGCCGGTGTCGACCGACGCCGGCCCCTACCTCTTCGTTGCCGCAGCGCTCGCCTGCCTGCTGGACGAGCGTGCCTGCATGCGAGCCGAACCGCGGCAGGAGACGGCGCGTTAGCTTTCGTTTACGCGTCGAACGACGGAAAGGCTTCGGTCGAGCCTTCTCGCAGGATCGACGCGAACTCGGCAAGGGTCCGATCCCAGCTGCGCGCCGGTCGGCGCAGCGAAAGTCGCGCGCGAAGGCGCGCGCGCAACGACGAATCGGCAATCGCTTCCCGCAGCGCTTCGCGCAAGCCGTCGTGATCACCGGGCGCAACGAGCAGCGAGTCGATCCGGTCGCGGAAGAGCCATGCGGCATCGCCCGCGCGAAAGGCGACGACCGGCAGCGCGCGCGCCGCCGCTTCGGCGAGCGCGATTCCGTACGATTCGAAGCGGCTCGGAAAGACGAAGAGGCCGGCGCGATCCATTCGTTCGGCGACGTTCTCGGCGCCGAGCGCGCCGTGCCGGACGACGGCAGCCAGTGCAACAGTACCGCCCGCAGTACCGCCCGCTCGGCGCGCCCGAGCGCATGCCGCTGCGCGAGTCCTTCCAGCAGCAGCCCGTCCCAGATGCGGAAGGCCGAACTGCGTTCGTGGAATCGCGCCTCGATCTCGCGGCGGTCATCCGCATCGACGACCACCGACGACAGCGGAAATCCGCATCGCGCCGCTGCGTCGAGCAGGCAGCGGTCGTAGACGTTGCCGCCGCAGGGGCGATCGAGCGGCGGTTCTCCCAAAGCCGGACGACCAGCGCGAGTCGTCCTGCGCATACCTTCGGCGCGAACAGCGCGTGGAAGATCCGCGCGAAATTCTCGAGACTCGGATTGGCTCCCTCGAAGGCCGGCAGGTCGTTGAGCACGCGCTCGGCGAACTGCGCCACCGCTTCGTCGAGCGCGCTGCGCAATGCGACGAGGTCGACGAGGAAACCGTGCCCGTCCAGCTCGTCGCCCTCGACGACGATTCGAGCGCGATAGCGGTGTTCGTGCGTCTCGTTCTCGGCGCCCCAGTCGCCGCCGACGAGACGGTGGAGCGCGAGGAATTCGCGCTGGATCGACAACCGGTGCATCGAAGCGGCTTCCTCGTCACCGATACTCGAAGACCGCCTGCAACACGCCGTCGCCGCGCGCGCTCACCAGCTCGAAGGCCCGCTGACAGTCGTCGAAGCGGAAATGGTGCGTGACGAAGCGCTGCGGCGCGATGCGTCCGAGCGCACGCCAGGCGCTGTCGAGCCGTCGGCGCCGGTTCCATCGTCCCGACAGCCGCGGAGCGATTCGGCTGACCTGGCTCGAAACGAGCGCGAGGCGACGCCGATGGAAATGCCCGCCGAGATCGATCGCCGCGGGCTGCGAGCCGTACCACGACGCGACGACGATACGCGCGTCGAATCCGGCCAGCTCGATCGCCTGGTTCAAGGCCTGCACGTTGCCGGAAAGTTCGATCGCCAGGTCCAGTCCGTCGTCGTCGCGGCCGGCGAAGAGCCGCTCGCGCAGGGCGGCGCATTGCGCCGCGTCGGTGGAATCGATCGCGCAGTGCGCGCCGAGCGCGCGCGAGCGTTCGCGCCGATGCGCGATCGGGTCGGCGCTCGCCAGCAGCTCGAGCGGAAACTCCGCCAGCAAAGCGACCGTCAGCAGGCCGACCACGCCCTGGCCCAGCACGAGGACACGCTCGTCCAGTCGCGGCTCGGCGTCGAGCACGAAGCCGACGGCCGACTCCACGTTCGGCAGGAACAGCGCCGCGAGCGGTTCGATCTCCGCCGGAATGGCGACGACGTCGCGCATCGGCGCCACCGCGTAGTCCTGATGAGGGTGAAAGGCGAAGACGCGCCGCTGCAGCCAGGCGCGATCGACCTGGGCGCCGGCATCGACGATCTCGCCGACCAGTGCATAACCGTAGGCGAAGGGATAGGAGGCGCCCGCGCCAAGCCCGGCAATGCGCGCATCGAGCGGCAGGCCCGCAGGCAGTCGTCCCTCGAAGACGAGCGATTCGGTGCCGGGACTGATCGCCGAATACAGCGTGCGGATCAGCACTTCGTCGGCGGCGAGCGGGCGCAGGCTGGCGTGCCCGATCGCCACTTTCCTCGGAGCGACGTGGTGGATCGCGCGCGCCTTCATCGCAGGACCGGCGGCCGGATCGCGCGCGGCCGGGTCATCGAAGCCCCAGCGGACCGTAGGCGACGAGATCGGCGCCCACCGCCTGGTAGCGGCAGTCGACGATCGTCAGCGGCGCCTCGCTGCGCGGCCGGCACGGCTGCTCGAGCGCCTTCACCCCGCCGAGCAGCGCCGGCGCGATGGTCACGATGCAGTAGTCGACGAGCCGCGCGGCGAGGATCGACTGGATGACCTGGGCGCCGCCTTCGACCATCACCGAGCGCAGGCCGAGCGAGCCGAGGCTATCGAGCGCCGCGCCCAGGTCGACGCGTCCGTCGGAGGAGCATGCGACCCGCTGCACGCTCGCGCCCAGCGCCGCGAGCCGCGCCGCCTTCGCCTGCGGGGCGCGATCGGTGGTCACGATGATCGGCCGGTGCGACGGATGCCCGAGCAGGCGCGCGCCCTCGGGGAAGCGCAGGCGGCTGTCGAGCACCACCGGTTGCGGATCGTCGCCGACGCAGTGACGCACCGTGAGCTGCGGATCGTCGCTGATCACCGTGTTCACGCCGACCAGCAGCGCATCGTGCAGCGCACGTAGCCGGTGCGTCATTTCGAGCGACTTCCGGCAACTGAGCGCGTACGGATGCGAGCGCGATACCGAAACGCTGCCGTCGATGCTCTGCGACCAGCTGAGCGTGACGAACGGCCGATCGCGCATCCAGCGCCGGTGCGCCACGAGCCGGCTGGCGAGAGGACGCAGGAACGCCATCTCGTCGGAGACCGCGAAACGTTCGTCGAAGCGGGGCAACGCGTGCACGGGCGGGCCTCGTTCGCGACAATGCGAAGCCCGATGCTACTGCCGGTTCCGCGCGTCACTGCAGATGCCCGCGCGCGGAGGCGGGCGAGAGCGCGCGGCGCCTACGGAAGCAGCGGGCGAGGACGCAATCGTCTCAGGGCCGATCCACCGGCACCTGCTTGACGATCTCCAGCACCTGCCGGAAGCGCGGGTGCTCGCTCGAGCGCATCCATTCGAACAGCACCATCTCGGGCGAAACGAGCGTGGCGCCGGCCTGCTGCAGCCGCTGCATCGCGAGCCGGTGGTCGTCGGCGCGACGCGATCCGCAGGCCGGTTCGACGACCCAGACGCGGCGCTCGTGTCGCAGCAGCCCGAGCGCCGTCTGCAGCAGGCAGACGTGCGCTTCGCAGCCGGCGACGACGACCTGGCGCGCACGCGGTGCAAGCTCGTCGATGGCCGCGCACAACCCGTCTTCGCAGGCGTCGAAATGCCGCTTCGCGACGGTGGCGTCGCACAGTGCGCTCACGGCGTCGACGTTCGGCCCGAGCCCCTGGCGGTTCTGCTCGGTGCCGATCACCGGTATGCCGAGCGCGCGCGCCGCCGACGCGAGCTGCAGCGCGCGTCGCACCACCTGGTCGGCGTCGAGGATCGCCGGCATCAACCGTGCCTGGTAGTCGACGAGCACCAGCGCGCAGCGCGCGGCGTCGATCGTGTCCATCGGTTTCTCCCTGTCGCCGCGTCGGAACGCGGAACGCCGCACCGAGTGTAGACGTTGACCGGCGGGCCGCGCAGCGGTCATCGTTGCGAAGGAGTGCCTTTTGCCGACAGGAGAGACGACGATGAACGCTGCCCAGGCCGCTCCCACCAAAGCCAGGCTGATAAGCGGGGACGAATACCGCGAATCGCTGCGCCGCCTGCATCCAGTGGTCTACGTCGACGGGCGGCGCATCGACAGCGTCGCCGACGAGCCGATGCTTGGTCCGGGGGTGAACGCGCTCGCCTACACCTACGACTTCGCGCGCGACGCCGAGCGTGCGCCGGTCGCCCTCGCCACCCAGTCGAAGCGCAACCGCATCGTCAACCGGATGCTGCACGTCGACGAATCGGCGGGCGACCTGCTGAACAAGCTCGAGGCCGTGCGGCTGCTGTGCCAGGAAACGGGCTGCGCGCAGCGCTATCTCGCGCACGACGCATTGAGCGGCCTGGCGCAGGCGGTGGCGGCGATCGACGATGCGCGCGGCTCGACCGAGCACCGCGCGCGCTTCGAGGCGTATCGCGATCGTGTGCAGGACGAGGATCTGTCGATCGGCATCGCGATGACCGACGCCAAGGGCGATCGCAGCCGCAGGCCGCACGAGCAGGCGAATCCCGACACCTACGTGCACGTCGTCGAGCGCAACGCGAGGGGAATCGTGATCAGCGGCACGAAGGCGATCGTCACCGGCGCGCCCTACGTGCACGAACTGCTCGTCATGCCGAGCCGCAACATGGGCCCCGACGACGCCGACTTCGCCGTCTGCTGCGCGGTTCCGGTGGACGCCGAAGGCGTGACGATCGTCTCGCGCCCGGCCGGCCGTCCCGGCGAGAAGCTCGAGCATGGCGACGCGCTGTTCTCGCGCAGGTACGGGCAGTCCACCGCGGTCGTCGTCTTCGATCGCGTGCTGGTGCCGTGGGAGCGCGTGTTCTTCGAAGGCGAGTGGGAGCACAGCCACGTGCTCACCTACAGCTACGCCACGCACCACCGGCATACCTGCATCGCCGCGCGCGCGGGCTTCGGCGACCTGCTGATCGGCGCCGGCGCGCTGATGTGCGAGGCGAACGGATTTCCCGATCCCGGCGCGAAGAGCAATCTGCGCGAGCCGATGGTCGAGCTGATCAGGATCGTCGAGGGCTTCTACGCCTGCGGCGTCGCGGCGAGCGTGTACGCGGTGCGCGACGAGCCGAGCGGCGTCTTCATGCCCGAGCCGGTGTTCGCCAACATCGGCAAGCTGCTGCTGGCCACGCAGATCTACGACATG
>CALCZN010000234.1:0-2521 GCA_937903095.1 uncultured Burkholderiales bacterium | reverse complement strand
TGGATCCGGCGCGCGGGACCGTCACGGCGGCCGAACTGGAGAGTTGTTTCGAGGACGTGCTCGACGCGCGCCGCTTCGTCGATTATTGTCCCAATGGTTTGCAGGTGGAAGGCGATCGCCGGGTCGCGCGACTGGTCAGCGGCGTGACCGCCAGCCGCGCGCTGCTGCAGGGCGCGATCGGCGCGGGCGCCGACGCGGTGCTGGTGCATCACGGCTGGTTCTGGAAAGGCGACGACCCGCGCGTGGTCGGCGTGCGCCGCGAACGCCTGCGGCTCGTGCTCGGCGCGGGTCTGCATCTGTTCGCCTACCACCTGCCGCTCGATGCGCATCCGCAACTGGGCAACAACGCGCAGTTCGGCGCCGCGCTCGGCTGGAGCATCGACGGGCGCACCGGCGACAACGGCCTGATCGCCTGGCACGACCTGCCGCAGGCGTCGACCGCGGCCGCGATCGGCGATGCGCTCGCGGCGAGCCTGCAGCGCGCGCCGCTGGCCGTCGGCGCTCTCGACCGACCGATTCGGCGCATCGCCTGGTGCACCGGCGCCGCCCACGACTGGCTGGACCAGGCGATCGAAGCCGGCGCCGACGCCTACGTCAGCGGCGAGATCGCCGAGCGAACCACGCATCTCGCGCGCGAAGCCGGCGTCGTCTATTTCGCCGCCGGCCATCACGCCACCGAACGCTTCGGCGTCCAGGCCCTCGGCCGTCACGTCGCCGAGCGCCTCGGCATCGAGCACGTGTTCGTGGACGACGAGAACCCGGTGTGAAAAGGCGCTGAAGGGTTTTTCCCCTTCACCCTTCCCCCTTTACCCTTCACTTTCTCGCAAGCAGATCCCGTATCTGCGTCAGCAGCACTTCCTGCGCCGACGGCTCGGCCGGGGCGGGGGCGGGTTGCTCGCGCCAGCGGTTCAGCGCTTTCACGAGCATGAAGATGACGAAGGCGAGCAGGATGAAGTTGATGACGATCGTGATGAAGTTGCCGTAGGCGAGGACCGGGACGCCGGCCCCGCGCAGCGCGTCGGCGGTTCGCGGCGTTCCTTCGGGTACCGTTCCGAGCGGCAGCAGCAGCGAAGTGAAGTCGAAACGTCCGCCGAGCAGCACCGAGATGATCGGCATGATCACGTCGTTGACCAGCGAGTCGACGATCTTCCCGAACGCCCCGCCGATGATCACGCCGACCGCGAGATCCATCACGCTGCCGCGCATCGCGAAGGCCTTGAACTCGGCCATCATCCCCATGCTTTCTTCTCCTTCTGGCGCTGTCGGAGCGCGGACGCGCATCGACGCAGGAATCGGGGGCGTCTCCTCCCGCATCTCCCTGCATCCGCGAAGCTATCACCGCAGCGTCGATCGCGTCTTGCGCCCGCGCAACCGCGACCGCGCGCGTGGCGCGCATGCGACCGGCCGGTTTAGTGAATCCGGGTTCCTGCGCTAAGATTAAGGGTTTTCTCGCGTCCCCCTTTTCATCTCGAACGCTATTCCCGAACGTCATGAGTGATCCATCGAAGCCCTCCGATTCGTCGCGGCGCACCGCTCTCGGTCTGACGATCGCCGCGGGAACGGTCGGCACGGTCGCCGTCGCCGTTCCTTTCGTGGCGAGCATGTCGCCATCGGAAAGGGCGAAAGCCGCAGGTGCTCCGGTAGAGGTCGATCTCTCCGACATCAAGCCCGGCGAGATGAAGCGCGTCGAATGGCGCGGCAAGCCGGTCTGGATCCTGCGCCGCACGAAGGAAATGCTCGAGACGCTGAAGACCACCGATTCCGAGGTGGCCGATCCGAACTCCAAACGCAGCGCGTTCCCCACTCCCGATTGGGCGCAGAACGAATACCGGTCGATCAAGCCCGAGTACCTCGTTCTCATCGGCATCTGCACGCACCTGGGTTGCGTGCCGGTGCCGAAATTCGACGGCGCGAACGATGCCTCGCTGCCTTCCGACTGGGTCGGCGGATTCCTCTGCCCGTGCCACGGCTCCACCTTCGACCTGTCCGGTCGGGTATTCAAGAACAAGCCGGCGCCGGACAACCTCGAGGTGCCGCCCTACATGTACCTGTCCGACACGCGCCTGCTGATCGGCGAACACAAGGAAGCCTGAGGAGCCGCGCGACATGGCCTACGAGAAGGCATACGAGAACCAGGTGGAAACCACCGGCCTGCTGGGCTGGATCGACCGGCGCTTCCCGCTGACGAAGCTCTGGAAGGAGCACCTGTCCGAGTACTACGCGCCGAAGAACTTCAACTTCTGGTACTTCTTCGGCTCGCTGGCGATGCTCGTGCTGGCGCTGCAGATCGTCACCGGCATCGTGCTGGTCATGCACTACAAGCCCGATGCGGCGCAGGCCTTCGCGTCGGTCGAGTACATCATGCGCGACGTGCCGTGGGGGTGGCTGATCCGCTACCTGCATTCCACCGGCGCTTCGGCGTTCTTCATCGTCGTCTACCTGCACATGTTCCGCGGGCTGCTCTACGGCTCGTATCGCAAGCCGCGCGAGCTGGTGTGGATCTTTGGCTGCATGATCTTCC
>CALCZN010000233.1:0-11825 GCA_937903095.1 uncultured Burkholderiales bacterium | reverse complement strand
GGAGACAATTCCAGGCGAAAGGCATCGCTGTGCATCGCAGCGCCGGCGCTCGCCGCCACTGCGGCGATCGCGTACGCGCAAACCGATACGCAGGCCGAGATCGAGCGATATCGCGAGATGCTGCAGGACGGCAACCCCGCCGAGCTGACGGTGATGCGCGGCGAGGAGCTGTGGAAGAAGCCGCGCGGACCGAAGAACGCGAGTCTCGAGCGCTGCGACCTGGGCAAGGGCCCGGGCGTGGTCAAGGGCGTCTATGCCGAGCTGCCGCGCTACTTCGCCGACACCGACCAGGTGATGGATGCCGAGGCGCGCCTCGTGCATTGCCAGGTCACGCTGCAGGGCTTCGATCGCGCCGAACTGGTGAAGAAGCCGTTCTCGGGCTCCGGGCCCGCAACCGACAATGAGGCGCTCGTCGCGTATCTCGTCGAGGAGTCGCGCGGCATGCCGGTGGCGGTTCCGCAGAGCCATCCGAAGGAGATCGAGGCCTACGAGCGCGGGAAGAAGATCTTCTTCTATCGCGGCGGGCCGTACGACTTCTCCTGCGCTTCGTGCCACGGCGACGACGACAAGCGCATCCGGCTGCAGGATCTGCCGAATCTGCTGAAGCCCGAGCCCGCGCAGCGCGCGTTCACGACCTGGCCGGCGTATCGCGTCTCGCAGGGCGCGCTGCGCACGATGCAGTGGCGCCTGAACGACTGCTTCCGCCAGCAGCGCTTCCCCGAACTCGTCTTCACGTCGCCGGCGTCGATCGACCTGATCACGTTCCTCGGCGTGAACGCGAAGGGCGGCAAGATGGATTCGCCGGCGATCAAGCGATAAGAAATCGAGGAGACAGGAAATGCCAGGCAAAGCAAAGTTCGTCCGAGGCGCCGGCGTCGCGCTCGCGGTGATCGTCGGAGTAGCGGGTTGCGCATCGATGAACGGATCGCGCTCGGTGTCCGACGCCCAGGTCAAGCAGGAGCTGCTCGCCTCCTTCCGCGACAAGGGAATCGCGAAGGTCGATCGGCTCGAGCAGAGCGAGCTGCAGCGCGTGTGCAGCCAGTACGCCGACAAGCCGCTGCCCGCGGACCTGCGCGAGCGGCTGCAGGCCGAAGCGCTGAAGACCGTGAAGTTCCCCGCCGACGGCAAGTTCCTCGGCGACTGGAAGTCGGGCGAGAAGATCGCGCAGAGCGGCCGCGGGCTGCAGTACAGCGACACCGAGAAGACGGTGGCTGGCGGCAACTGCTATGCGTGCCACCAGCTGTCGAAGGAAGAGATCGCCTACGGCAACATCGGCCCGACGCTGTACCACTACGGCAGGCTGCGCGGCAACTCGAAGGAGGCGCTCGAGTACACGTGGACGCGCCTGTGGAACGGCCACGCGTTCGCGGCGTGCAACAACATGCCGCGCTTCGGCGATGCCGGCATCCTCACCGAGGCGCAGCTGAAGGACGTGATGGCGCTGCTGCTCGACCCGGCCTCGCCGGTCAACCGGTGAGGAGCGAAGCGATGCGAACCGGGCTGGCCGCGATGCGCTGCATGCGCGGTGCGCTGCGATGATCGATCGGCGCGAATTCCTGCGACTGCTCGCGGCCGCCTCGGCCGCGGGGCTTTCGCTGCCGGCCGGTGCGGCTGCTCCCGGTTCGGCGCGCGCCGAGTCGTTCTACGATCTCGCGCCCTTCGGCAACGTGAGCCTGCTGCACTTCACCGACTGCCATGCGCAGCTGCTGCCGGTGCACTTCCGCGAGCCGAGCGTGAACCTGGGCGTCGGCGATGCGGTCGGCCGCCCGCCGCACCTGGTCGGCGAGGCGCTGCTGAAGCATTTCGGCATCGCGCCTGGCAGCCGCGAAGCGCACGCCTTCACCTTCTTGAACTTCGAGGACGCTGCGCGCGCCTACGGCAAGGTCGGCGGCTTCGCGCATCTCGCCACGCTGGTGAAGCGCCTGCGCGCGTCGCGCCCCGGCGCACTGCTGCTCGACGGCGGCGACACCTGGCAGGGTTCGGCCACGTCGCTGTGGTCGAAGGGCCAGGACATGGTCGATGCGTGCAAGCTGCTCGGCGTGGACGTGATGACCGCGCACTGGGAGTTCACCTACGGCGCCGAGCGCGTCGAGGAGATCATCGCGCACGACCTGAAGGGCCACATCGACTTCGTCGCGCAGAACGTGAAGACCACCGATTTCGAGGATCCGGTCTTTCCGTCGCATGCGCTGCGCACGATCAACGGCGTGCCGGTGGCGATCATCGGGCAGGCGTTCCCGTACACGCCGATCGCCAATCCCCGGTACTTCGTCGAGCAGTGGAGTTTCGGCATCCAGGACGAGCGGCTGCAGCAGATCGTCGACGACGTACGCGCCAGGGGCGCGCAGGTAGTCGTGCTGCTGTCGCACAACGGGATGGACGTCGACCTGCAGCTCGCCTCGCGCGTCAGCGGCCTGGACGCGATCCTCGGCGGCCACACGCACGACGGCGTGCCGCAGCCGGTGAAGGTGCGCAACGCGAAGGGCACGACGATCGTCACCAACGCCGGTTCGAACGGCAAGTTCCTCGCCGTGCTCGACCTCGACGTCAAGGGCGGAAAGGTTGCCGATTTCCGCTATCGGCTGCTGCCGGTGTTCTCGAACCTGCTGCCGGCCGACGCCGAAATGCAGGCGCTGATCGACCGCGTGCGCGCGCCGCATCGGGCGAAGCTCGGCGAGAAGCTCGCCGTCACCGAGGGGCTGCTGTACCGGCGCGGCAACTTCAACGGCACTTTCGACCAGTTGATCATCGATGCGCTGATCGAGGAGAAGGACGCGCAGATCGCGTTCTCGCCGGGCTTTCGCTGGGGAACGTCGCTGTTGCCCGGCGAGGCGATCACGCGCGAGCACCTGATGGACCAGACGGCGATCACCTATCCGTACACGACGGTCTCCGATCTGTCGGGCGAGATGATCAAGACCATCCTCGAGGACGTCGCCGACAATCTCTTCAATCCCGATCCGTACTACCAGCAGGGCGGCGACATGGTGCGCGTGGGCGGAATGACCTACGCGTGCACGCCGTCGGCCGCTGCGGGCTCGCGCATCTCCGACATGCGGCTGAACGGCAAGCCGATGGACGCGTCGCGTACCTACCGCGTGGCCGGCTGGGCGCCGGTTGCGCAAGGCGCGGGTGGCGAGCCGGTCTGGGAGGTCGTCGAGCGATGGCTGAAGGCCAGGCGTACGGTCACCCCGCGCGAGCCGAACCAGCCGCGACTGATCGGCGTGGGCAGCAACCCCGGAATCGCCTGAGGCGATGAACGCGCGTCGCCGCCTGCTGACCGCCGTGGGCGCCGCCGTCGCGGCCTGCGCCGCGCCGCGGCTCGCGTCGGCGGCGACGGAGGCGCCGTCGCTGGGCTCGCGCATCGAGCTGCCGCCGGTGCGCCTGCTCGACGGCCGCGAGATAGCGCCCGCCTACTGGCGCGGCAAGGTGCTCGTCGTCGAGCTGTGGGCCACCTGGTGCCCGTTCTGCGCGCGCCAGAACCCCGAGATCGACAAGCTGCATCGTGCGAACGCCGCGTCGGGGCTCGAGGTGCTCGGCCTGTCGATCGACCGCAAGGCCGAAGACGCGAAGCGCTACATGCGCGAGCACGACTACGCGTTTCACGCGGCGATGCTCGATCCGAAATGGGAGGCGGCGCTCGGCCGGCCGAAGGGCCTGCCGATCGTCTGGGTCATCGGCCGCAGCGGCCGGCTCGAGCAGCTCGAGATCGGCGAGATGTTCCCCGAGGACGTCGCGGAACTTGCACGCTGGGCCAAGCAGGGAGCAAAGGAATGAGCGCTTCGTTTTCGTTTCGCGCTTTGGTCGCCGCCTCGTGCGCAGCGGCCGCGGCCGCCGTGCTCGCGCCGCAGGCGGCGCGCGCCGAAGCGACCTTCGCCACGCGCTCGCTCGTGGCCGAGGCCGCGAACAAGGCGGCGATGGCCGCGCTCGAGGCCTGTCGCAAGGAAGGCTTCCAGGTCGGCGTGGCCGTCACCGATCGCAGCGGCGTGCTGCAGGCCTTCGTGCGCGATCGCTACGCCGGCGCGCATACGGTCGAGGTGGCGACGAACAAGGCCTGGACCGCCGCGTCGTTCCGCATGTCGACGGCGATGCTCGGCGACGAGACGCAGGCGGGCAAGCCGATGAGCGGCATTCGCGGCGCTTCGCGCGTCATGCCGATCGGCGGTGGCCTGCCGATCGAGGCGGGCGGTTCGACGATCGCGGCGATCGGCGTGTCGGGCGCGCCGGGCGGCGACGCCGACGAGCGCTGCGCGCAGAAGGGCATCGACGCGATCCAGATGGACGTCGAGATGCAATGAAAGCCGCGCGCATCCTGCTGCCGGTCGCCGCCGCCTGGCTGTGCGCCGTCGTTGCGGCGGATGCGATCGCGCGTACACCGGCGCCGGTGAGCGTCGAGGTCGCGCCGCAGCGCGTCTCCGATCGCGTCTGGTACGTGCAGGGCGACAGCGGCATGGTGTCGCTGCGCAACGAGGGCTTCAATTCCAACGCAGGCTTCGTCGTCACCGACGACGGCGTCGTCGTGTTCGACGCGCTCGGCACGCCGGCGCTCGGCGCCGCGCTGCTCGGGCGGATTCGCGAGATCACGAAGCAGCCGGTGCGCCGCGTCGTCGTCAGCCACTACCATTCGGACCACTTCTACGGGCTGCAGGCGTTCCAGGAGGCCGGCGCCGAAGTCTGGGCGCATCGCGCGGTGCGCGATTACCTGGCCACCGATGCGCCCGGGGAGCGGCTGGCCGAGCGCCGCGCATCGCTCGCGCCCTGGGTCACCGACGAGGCGCGCATCGTCGCGCCCGATCGCCTGGTCGACGGCGAAACCGTGTTCCGCCTGGGCGGCCTGACGTTCCGCCTGCTGCCGGCCGGCCCCGCCCACACGACCGAGGACATGATGATGCTGGTCGAGGAGGAGGGCGTGCTCTTCGCCGGCGACCTGGTCTTCGCCGGGCGCGTGCCCTTCGTCGGCGATGCCGATCCGAGCGCCTGGCTCGCGGCGCTCGACAGGCTCTCGGCGTATCGTCCGCGCGTCGTCGTCACCGGGCACGGACGTGCGTCCACCGACGCGCTCGCCGACCTGACGCTCACGCGCAACTACCTGCGGTTCCTGCGCGCGGAAATGGGCAAGGCGGTGGACGAACTGCTCGACTTCGACGAGGCCTACCAGCGCACCGACTGGTCGCGCTTCTCGTCGCTGCCGGCCTTCGAGGACGCGAACCGGCGCAACGCCTACAACGTGTACCTGCGCATGCAGCGCGAGGCGCTCGGCGTGCGTTGACGCATGTCCGCCGAGGCCTCGGCGGTGCCTGCTTCACAATCGCGCGATGTCGATTTTCCGTTGCGCCCGCGCGTGCCTCGCGGGCACGCTTGCTGCCCTCTTCTGTTCGACCAGCGCGAGCGCACAGACCGCTGCCGAACGTTGCCTGCTGTCCGCGCTGCAGCGCGCCGCCGACGATGCCACCGTCGAGTCGGTGCGCACGCAGTGCGCGAGGCTCGACGCGCAGGCGCAGCCACGATCGCAGCCGCTGCAGGAACCGCCGCCGGAGCCGGAGCCGGCGCCGCTCGCCGCTTCGCCCGCGTCCCCCGAGGAGGCGACTACCGCGCGACCGCTCTCTCCGGTGGCGCGCCGCATGGCGCTCGAGCGCGAGGTGTGGGCCAGGCGCTTCACGCTGCTGCCGCATCGGCCGAACTACATCGATCCGTTCTCGCACGCTTTACGCGAGCCCGCGAGCGCCGATCCGAATGCGCACCTCCAGCGCAACGAAGTGAAGTTCCAGATCAGCTTCAAATTTGCGTTGGCGCCGCCGCTGCTCGACGATCGGCTGTCGTTCTTCTTCGCCTATACCGGGCAATCGTGGTGGCAGGCCTACAACCACGATCTTTCGAGTCCGTTCCGCGAATACAGCCACGAACCCGAGCTGTACGCCACGTGGAAACCCGAGCGCCGCGTACTCGGTTGGGACTGGCGCATGGCGAGCGCGGGCTTCGTGCACCAGTCGAACGGGCGCTCGGGCGACGCTTCGCGCAGCTGGAACCGGCTGTTCGCCGATTTCCGCTTCGACCGTCCCGACGGCTGGTGGCTCGGGCTGCGGCCGTGGTGGCGCATTCCCGAAGATCGCAAGCCTTTCCCGGGCGCGGCCGAAGGCGACGACAACCCGGACATCGAGCGCTACGTCGGCGACGGCGAGCTGAAGCTCGGATACGTCGGTGAAGTGCACAACCTCACGCTGACCGTGCGTCGCAGCTTCGCGAGCTCGGGCAGGGGCGCCGTGCAGCTCGACTGGAGCCGGCCGACCGGCTTCAGCCCCGACCTGCGCTGGCACATCCAGTACTTCGACGGCTACGGCGAATCGATGCTCGACTACCGAACGCGCGTGCGGCGCATCGGCTTCGGCGTGATGCTCAACGATTGGTACTGAAAACGCCCGCCGCTCGCCCTCTCGCGCGGTTTCCGGCGCGTGGTAGTGTTCGCCCTTCGCAGCGAAGCGATTCGGACGGAAGGTCGAGACGTGAGCAATTCCCTTGTGACGCAGGCAAGCGCGCTGTTCCGTGAAGCGGCCGGGCAGGGGCGCGACAGCCTCGATGTCGCCGCATTGAGCAGCCTGCTGGCCGGAGTCGGCCTCGAGCGGGACGCCGGTTCGCGTGCCGGCGGCGCCGAAATGCGGATCACGCTGAACAGCACGCGCGAATTCGGCATGGTGATCGGCGCCGGCTTCGGCGGACTGGAGGCGGAACTCGACGAGGCTCAGTTCCGGCGCGACCGCGCGTCGGTGTATGCCGTCGCGGAACTCACCGACGCGCCGGATTTCCTGCGGCTGTTCCAGCGCACGCTGGCGTGGCAGAAGATCGCGGCCCTGGCGCAGCGCGAAGGCAGGCCCTCGCCCGCGGCGACGCTCGAGGAATGCTTCGCCCGGCTGCTCGGGCTCGCGCGCGCCTTCGCACCCGGGCAGGCCGATGTCCCCTTCGTGCTGCAGGCCCTCGAACTCGATTGCATCGTATCGACGCAATCGAGCGAACCCCGGCTCTTCGTGCGCAGCGCCCGATGCAGCTTCTCCGCGCCGCAGCCAGGGCGGCTGCCGCGGCCCGTGGCGAAGATCGACAAGCTGATCCACCCCGAGCGCATCGGCATCATCGGCGTTTCGGGCAGCGGCATGAATTTCGGCCGCATCATCCTGCGCAACCTCATCGGCACGGGCTTTCCGAAGGAGCAGCTGCTGGTCCTGAAGCCCGGGGAGACCGAGATCGACGGCGTGCGCTGCGTCGAGGGGCTCGCCGCGATCGACGGCAAGCTCGACCTGCTCATCGTCGCGGTGGCGGCCAGCGCCGTCTACGCGCTCGTCGACGAGATCATCGACACCGGCGCGGTCGAGGCGGTGATGCTGATCCCGGGCAGCATGGGCGAGACGAAGAAGAGCCGCGAGCCGGCGGCGGCGCTGGCTGCGCGCATCAATGCCGCGCACGGCAAGCCCGACAGTCCGATCTTCCTCGGCGCGAACTGCCTGGGCGTGGTGTCGCATCCGGGCCGCTACGACTCCTGGTTCATCCCGCTCGAGCGGCTGCCCAAGCCGCAGAAGAAGCCGTTGCGCAACTCCGTGATGCTCTCGCAGAGCGGCGCCTTCATGATCACCCGGCTGTCGCAGAACCCGTGGCTCGATCCGGCCTACATGATCGCTCTGGGCAACCAGACCGATCTCACCCACGGCGACATGCTGAGCTACTTCGCCGAGCAGCCCGGAATCGACACGCTCGGCATCTACATCGAGGGCTTCAAGGACCTCGACGGCCTGCACTTCGCCAGGGCGGTGCGCAAGGCGGTGCTCAACGGCAAGCAGATCGTCGTCTACAAATCGGGGCGTACCGCGCCCGGCCAGCGCGGCGTCATGGGTCACACCGCTTCGATCGCCGGCGGCCTGGCGCTCTTCGAGTCGGTGATCCGGCACGCCGGCGCCATCGTCGCCGAGGACCTCGACGCCTTCGACGATCTCTTCTACATCGCCGGCGCGCTGCACGGCAAGAAGGTGGGCGGCAACCGGCTCGGCGCGATCAGCGGCGCCGGCTTCGAGGCGGTCGCGATGGCCGACAACATCGAGACCGACGGCTTCGCGATGCAGATGGGCACGCTCGCCGATGCGACGGTGCAGAGAATCGAGCAGATTCTCGTCGCCAAGAAGCTCGACCAGCTGGTCGAGGTGCGCAACCCGCTCGACATCAACCCGGGCGCCGACGACGAAGCGCACCTGGAGATCTCGGACGCCTTCCTGCAGGATCCGGACATCGACGCGGTCATCGTCGGCCTCGATCCGACCGCGCCCTCGGTGCGCGCGCTCGAGCAGAGCAAGCTGCGCCCCGGCTACGACCTGAGCGATCCGAAGAGCACCGTTCACCTGATGCCGCCGCTCGCCGAACGCCACGACAAGCCGCTGATCGGCATCCTCGACGGCGGCAGGCTCTACGACGCAATGGCTGCCCGCCTGATGGACCAGGGCGTGTGCTGCTTTCGCAACTGCACGCGCGGCACGAAGGCGCTGGTGCGCTATTTCGACGCGCGGCACAACGCCGATTACCTGAAGACCCGCCGACCGGGCGGGAACAACAGCTGAGGAAGCAAGTGAGCGACGCACTGAAACCCGGACTGAGCGCCACCACCCGCATCGAGGTCGACAAGGGCCGCACGATCGGCTTCATGGGCGAGGATCTGCGCGTATATTCCACGCCCAGCCTGCTCTACGACGTCGAAGTCGCCTGCCGCGAGCTGATCCTTCCGTACATCGGCGAAGGCAAGGACTCGGTGGGCACGCGCGTCGAATTCGATCACGTCGGCGCGACGCTGCTCGGCATGTGGGTCGAGATCACCGTCAAGGTGGCGGAAGTCAACGGTCCTGCCGTCACCTTCGAGTTCTCGGCACGCGACGCCGTGGAGGAAGTGGCACGCGGCAAGCACAGCCGCTTCGTCGTCGGGCTGGAGAAGACCGCCCAGCGGTTGCAGGCCAAGCGCGCGAAGGCGGCGGCGGCCTGAGAGTCCCTGAGGGCCGTCAGGCGGCGGCCCGAGGGCCCAGGATGTGGCAGCCTGAAGGTTCAGGCGCCGCCCGACGACGGACGATCCCCCCGATCAGGCATACAGCGCCTCGATCTCGTCGGCGTACGCCGCCTGGATGCTGGCGCGGCGCACCTTCATCGTCGCCGTCACCTCGCCGTCGTCGTGGTCCAGCTCCTTCGTGAGCAGGCGGAAGCGGCGGATCTGCGAGACCTGCGCGAGGCCCGCGTTGGCGCGCTCCACTTCGCGCTCGATCAGTTCGCGCACGCGCGGATTTTCGGCGAGCGAGCGGAAGTGCGTGAACGCGATGCGCTGCGACTCGGCCCATTTCGACACGGTGTCGAAGTCGATCTGGATCAGCGCAGAGACGAAGCGCCGGCGATCGCCGATGACGATGCACTCGCGCACGTAGGGGCTCGACTTCACCGCGTTCTCGATCTCCGAAGGCGTGATGTTCTTGCCGCCGGCGGTGATCATCACGTCCTTCAGCCGATCGACGATGCGCAGCTGCCCGCGCTCTTCCTCGACGACGTCTCCGGTGTGCAGCCAGCCGTCGCGGATCGCCTCGGCGGTGGCTTCGCGGTTGCGGTAGTAGCCGGCGAAGACGACGTCGCCGCGAACGAGCAGCTCGCCCTGCGCGCCGATGCGATGCTCGACGCCGAGCGTGGGCTCGCCCACCGTGCCGATGCGCACCGCGTCGAGCCGCTGGCCGGTGATCATGCCGGTGGATTCGGTCAGGCCGTAGACCTCGATCAGCGGCACGCCGATCGTGCGGAAGAAGCGGATCACCGCCGCCGGGATCGGTGCGGCGCCGGTGAGCGCCACGCGCGTGCGGCGCAGGCCGATGAAGTTCTGCAGCGCACGGAACACGAGCCAGTAGGCGAGGGCGAAACGCGCCTTCTCGCCCAGGCTGCGCTGCCGCGCCGACTTCTCCGCGAAGGGCTCGCACCAGCGCATCGCGCGCTCGAACAGCGCCCGGCGCAGGCGGCCGGTCTCCTGCATGCGGATCAGGATCGACGCGTGCATCTTCTCCCAGATGCGCGGCACGCCGAGGAACATGGTCGGCGCGATCTCGCGCAGGTCTTCCTGCACCGTGCGGATCGATTCGCCGAAGGCGACCTGCGAGCCGAGGTAGATCGGCACGAAGGTGGTCAGCATCTGCTCGGCCACGTGGCATAGCGGCAGGTACGACAGATGCGTCGTGCCGGGACCGATGCCGAGCCGCTCGACGATGCCCGGCACGACACCGCGGATGTTGCGGTAGCTGATCATCGCGCCCTTCGGCTTTCCGGTGGAGCCCGACGTGTAGATCATCAGCGCGACGTCGTCGAGCGTCTGCGCGGCGAGCACGTCGTCGACCAGCCGCGGATGCTCGGCCTCGTGCTTCGCGCCGATCGCTTCCAACTCGTCGAAGGCGACCAGCAGTTCGCGGTGCTCGTCGGACGCGTTGCGCAGGCCCTTGCGCTCGACGACGACGATCCTGCTCAGCCGGGGCAGCTGCGCGCGCGCGGCGAGCACCTTGTCGGTCTGCTCCTGGTCCTCGCAGACGACGATCTCGACGTCGGCGTGCGCGAGCACCCAGGCGACTTCGGAGGTGGGGCTGGTCGGGTAGACGCCCACGGTGATGCCGCCGACGAGACTCGCTCCCAGCTGCGCGAGCACCCATTCGACGCGGTTCTCCGACAGCACGCCGACGTGTCCGCGCTCGCTCAGCCCGAGCGCGCGAAAGCCGTGGCCGACGCGGCGCGAGCGCTCGAGCCAGGTCGCCCAGTCGATCGGCTTCCAGATGCCGTAGTCCTTCTGCCGGATCGCGATCTGCTTCGGCCGCACGCGCGCCTGCTCGCACAGCATCTGCGCGAGCGTGCGCTCAGGTAACGGATTCTGCAGCGGATTCACGAAAGCCATCGCTTGCGCCGCTTGTAGTGCTTGATCGCGCGGTAGCTGCGCGCCTCGCCCGCGCCGCCCATGCCGAGATAGAACTCGCGCACGTCGGGATCGGCCGCGAGCCGCTCGGCCGCGCCGTCGATGACGATCTTGCCGTTCTCCATGATGTAGCCGTAGCTCGCCACGGCGAGCGCGACCGACGCGTTCTGCTCGACCAGCAGCATCGACACGCGCTGCTCGGCGTTGATGCGCGCGATGATCGTGAAGATCTCCTCGACCAGCAGCGGCGACAGCCCCAGCGACGGTTCGTCGAGCAGCATCAGCGTGGGCCGGGCGATCAGCGCGCGGCCGATCGCCAGCATCTGCTGCTCGCCGCCCGACAGATAGCCCGCCAGGCCGCGGCGCCGTTCGTGCAGGCGCGGGAAGTACCGGTAGACGAGATCGAAGCGTTCGCGCGACCTGCCGCCGCCCGCGTCCGCCGGCTCGCGCCCGCCCAGCGCGTAGGTGGCCGCCAGCAGGTTCTCCTCCACCGTCAGGTCCTCGAACACGCGGCGCCCCTCCATCACGTGGAAGAGTCCCGCGCGCACCAGTTCGTGCGGACGCCGCCGCGCGGTGTCGGCGCCGTCGAAGCGCACGGTGCCGCGCGTCATCTCGCCGTCCTCGAGCGCGAGCAGGTTCGACACCGCCTTCAGCGTCGTCGACTTGCCCGCTCCGTTGGAGCCGAGCAGCGCGACGATCGCGCCGCGCGGCACGGCGAGCGACAGCCCGTGCAGCACCTGCACCGCCCGGTTGTAGATGACCTCGATGTTCTCGACTTCGAGGACGGCGTCGGCGCTCATTCAGTCGAGCACGATCCAGTCGGAAGCCGGAGATCGGAAGAGCACACGTCTGAACTCCAGTCACGCCAATATCTCGT
>CALCZN010000232.1:0-4301 GCA_937903095.1 uncultured Burkholderiales bacterium | reverse complement strand
AGTGCAGTTGGTCTCGACGACGAGCCCGACCACCCGGCTGCGCTCGATGTCGAGCGCACCCGCCTCGATCAGGTACCGGTTGACCGCCGTGTCGAAGAACGAGTAGTAGACGACGTTGTTGACGTGCCGATACGCGTCGTTGTCCATCCAGCGCGTGGTGATCGGACAGAAATGCCGGTACGCGTCGCGCGGCTGCGGCGACGGGCGTGCGCCGCCCGTCGCGGGCTTCGCAGCCCCGTCGTTCACTCCACTGTGCTCTTCAGCGGCGCCGCGTTCTCCGGCAGCGGCATCGCGGAGCGATCCATCCGCCTGGGCGCGGCGAACTGGCCCGAACCGCGCTGCGGCATCTTGCGCAGGTCGAAACCCTGCATGTAGGCGGCACGCACGATCACCGTGTATTTCCACGCCGCGCCGCCGGCGATGGCCGCCACGCCGGCGAGCGCGAGCAGCGGGACGGAGGCCGGCGCGACGATCCACGCGAGGATCGCGAGCACGAGCGGCGCCGCATGACCGAAGGCCGTCAGCTTCGGCGTGAACGCCTCGAGTACCCGGCGCGACAGCGGCGGAATGCCGTTCGCACGCGCGCTGCCGACGTAGCTGCGCCAGAGCGCGGCGTTCAGCACCGCGAGCACGACGATCGATGCGGCCGCGAACGACGGCCACGCCGCCGTGCGCATCGAAGCGCCGAGCGCGAAGGCGACAATGGCCAGCGCGCCGGCGCCCTCGAGGAGCGCGGTGGCGATCAGCATCCACGGCATCAGCGACACGCGCCAGGCCGGTATCCCGCGCGCCCGGTGAAGGATCTTCGCCTGGCAGAACAGGAACACGGCGCCCGACACCGCAGCGAACGCGAAAGGCACCGGCCCCGGTGCGACGAGGCTGGCGAGCACCGACGGGAAGAAGACGAGCGACGCGTACAGCTCTCGCGTCATCCACGAGCTCTGCCAGCGCGTGGCGGCGCGCCAGAAGCGCATCTGCCGGCCGATCTTCAGGAACACGCAGAACAGCCCGATCGCCACCAGCAGCGCCGACACGAAGAACAACGATGGCCCGGCGGCGGGCGCGAGCGCGCCGACGGCCATCGCCGCGGCGCCGGTGATGGCCAGGCCGGTGCCGATGCCGCCGAAGATCCAGTTCATCGCCGCACGCCAGTCCCAGAAGGTCTGGCGCGGACCGACCAGCGGATTGGCCGGATCGGCGCGGCGATCGTCGTCGAGGTCTTCGTCGGACACGCTGCGCCCCGGCACCGCCGGCGTCGTGTACAGGTACTTGATCTGCGGATCGGTTCCGACGTCGGCGTTCAGCTGCAGGTACTCGCGCTCGCGCGTCAGGCGCGAGACGTTGCTTTCGGGATCGTTGAAGTCGCCGAACTGGATTGCCTGCGAGATGCACGACGCGGCACAGGCCGGAGTGGCCTGCGGATCGACGCCGGGCCGCAGCCCCTGGGCCAGGCCTTCGTCGACGCGTTCGACGCAGAAAGTGCACTTCTGCGCGACGCCGATGCGTTCGGGGTGCTCGGTGGCCTTCTCCTGCTTCGTGCGCTGCTTGCCGTAGTAGCCCTTCATCTCGTGCGCGATGGTGCGCGCGTTGTACGGGCACGAGACGGCACAGTACGCGCAGCCGATGCACACGTCGTAATTCATCGTCACCAGACCGTCTTCGCGCTGGCGCGTCGCCCCGGTGGGGCACACGGGCACGCAGGGCGGTTCGGCGCAATGCTGGCAACCGGTGACGAGGAACAGCCGCTCGACGTTCGGGAAGCTGCCCTGCTCGACGTCGAGCACGCGGCGCCATTGCACTCCGGGCAGCGTGTCGTTCGCGTGCTTGCAGGCGATCGTGCAGGTCTGGCAGCCGACGCAGCGGTTCAGGTCGATGACCATGCCCCAGCGGGGCAGGTGCGACGACGCCTTCGGCCGCGTGCTCGGAGAATATCCATCGACGTGCGTGCCGAGCACCTGGTCGAGGTCGGCCTGCTGGATCGTGCGGGCGAGCGCGCTTTCGTTGCGCGTGGCGGAACCCGAGGTCCGCGTGACGACGTCGTTCATGCCATTGCTCCTCGCGTCGATGCGCGCTCCCTGGTGCCCGCACCTGCCTCGGCCTGCGGAGCGCCGACGAGCTGTCCGTTCGATGCGCGCCGGATGCGGATGCGCATCACGTCCGAGCCGCTGCCGGTGCCGTCGGTGAGCTTCAGCGACAGATCGGTGAGCGAGTTCAGGCTCGGCAGCCCGAGGTCTTTCGCGAACGGCGTCTTCCAGTGGTCGAACTGGCCGATCATCAGCACCGTGTCGGGACGGATTCCCTCGCGCAGCACCGCGTTGCCTTCGGTACGGCCCGATACCGACTCGAGGACCAGGCGCTCGCCCTCGACGATGCCCAGGCGCCGCGCCGTCGTGCGGTTGACGATGACGCCGCGATGCCCGGCAACGTTGTTGGCGACCTCGTTGATCAGCGGCAGCCCGACGTTGGCGCCCCAGCTGTACTGCATCGAGCGTGCGGTGAGCGCCCAGAACGGGAACTCGTCGGGATCGCGCCCGTACTCGCGCGCGTATTCGATCCAGATCTCGGGGAAACGCTCGTAGGTGGGCAGGAACTCGTACTCGGCGAGCTGGTGCTCCCACCAGCCGACGCCGATCTCGTGCAGCCGGTGCGCGAGCTGGCGCCCGTGGCGCACGACGCGCTCCTGGTACGGCAGCTCGAAGCGCAGGTTCTGCCGCTCGAGCGCAGGGTACAGGTACCAGTCGAGCTGCGGGAACGGACGCAGCAGGAAGCCGTTCTCCTTGAACCACTCGAGGTCCCGCACCTCTTCGCCCTGGGTGAGATCGTGGCTCGCCGCCCTGGCGATCGCGTTCCAGATCTCGTCGCCGGCCGGCTTCTTCGTCTCGTCGAGCGAGTAGTCGAAGGCGCCCTTACGATCGCGCAGCGCCATGCCGGCGGCGCCCTTGTTCACCGCCCGCACGTACTCGGGCAGGATGCCGGCGCGCTCGGCCAGCGCGGTGGAGATGTCGGTGAAGTCCATCACGTCGCAATGCGAGTCGATGGCCGGCTGGCGGATCGCCCAGCCCTCGTGCTTCCAGAACTGCTCGGTGAACTTGGTGCTGCCGATGCGGATGAGCTGCGTGCTCTCCAGGTCGAGCGCCTCGGGCAGGAGGATGTCGGCGAAGTGATTGGTCTCGTCTTCGGTATAGGAGAAGGCGACGATGAACGGAAACTCGGCCAGCCGCTCGGCGATCTCCGGCGCGTTCCACGACGAGATCGCCGGGTTCGTCCGGTAGCAGATCCACATGTCGGGCGGCGTGACGCGCGGCCAGTTCTCGGGCGACTTCTTCTGGAACAGCCAGGGCAGGTGCGCGGGCCCGAGCGCCGGCGACCACGGCGAATCGGAGACGAGCGGCACCAGCGTCTTGTACGCGTTGCGGATGTGCGGCTGGCGCATCCAGCCCTCGCGCGAAGTCTCGTTGAACTGGTACTGCATCAGGCCATCCGGGCCGGGCAGCACCGAGCCGACGCGCGAGATTGCCGGCCGGACGAGCTTCACCGTAGTGCCCAGCGTGCCGCCGGGCACCTCGAGCGCGCCGACCAGCACGGCGAGCATCGTGCGCGCCCAGCAGCAGTGATAGCCGCCCCAGCCGTTGTTCACCGACTTGCCGACCATCACGGCCACCGGGCGGAAGGGCAGCGTCTGCCCCTCGATCTCGATCGTCTGGCCGATGCAGGCGTGCGCGACGTATTCGTCGGCGATGCGCCGGATCGTCTCGGCCGCAACGCCGCACTCCTCGGCCGCCCAGTCGGGCGAGTACTGCCGCATGTGGTCGAGGAAGACGCCGAACGAGGGACGCACGCGCGCGGCCTCGTGCTCGATGCGTTCGTCGTCCGGGCCGTGCTCGACGCCGGCGATGACGAACTCGCCGTCGAGCGCCGGATCCTTCAGGCCGGGATCGTCGTAGGTTTTCACGCGCCCGTCGGAGAGGTCCCAGATCAGCGGCTTGCCCGATTCGAGGTCACGCAGGAACCAGCCGTTGGGCCCGACGAGATACGGCGAGCTGCTGCGGTTCTTCAGGTACGGCAGGTCGCAGGACTTCTCCCAGCCCTGCTCGTGCACGATGCGATGGATCAGCGCGAAGAGGAAAGCCGCATCGGTTTTCGGACGGATCGGCACCCATTCGGCCGACAGCGCGCCGGTAACCGACAGATGCGGCTCGACCTGCACGCGCTTGGCGCCGCGCACCCGCGCATCGGCCTCGCGCCAGATGCCTACCACGCCGCCCGAAGCCTCGACGTTGTTGCCGCAGTTGATGATGTAG
>CALCZN010000231.1:0-4947 GCA_937903095.1 uncultured Burkholderiales bacterium | reverse complement strand
CCGAGCGGCACGATCATGAATTCCTGCAGGTCGAGGTTGTTGTTCGCGTGCGCCCCGCCGTTGATGACGTTCATCATCGGCACCGGCAGCGCCATCGCGCCCGAGCCGCCGAAGTAGCGATACAGCGGCAGGCCGGAATCGTCGGCCGCCGCCTTGGCCACCGCCATCGACACGGCGAGCATCGCGTTGGCGCCCAGCCTGGACTTGTTCTCGGTGCCGTCCAGCTCGATCAGCGTGCGGTCGATGTACGCCTGCTCGGTGGCGTCCAGACCCATGATCGACTCGGAGATCTCGGTGTTGATGTGCTCGACCGCCTCGAGCACGCCCTTGCCCAGGTAGCGCGCCTTGTCGCCGTCGCGCAGCTCGATCGCCTCGCGCGAGCCGGTGGAGGCGCCCGACGGCACCGCCGCGCGGCCCATGACGCCGGTTTCCAGCAGCACGTCGCATTCGACCGTGGGATTGCCGCGCGAATCGAGGATCTCGCGTCCGATGATGTCGACGATCGCACTCATTTCGGCTCGGCTCCCTGCACGACGACCATGTGGAAGTATTCGGTCGCGCCGGCCCGCTTCGCGCGCGCCGCACGGTATTGCGCCGAATCGTAGAACGCGCGCGCCGCGGCCATGTCGGGGAACTCGGCCATCACCAGGCGCGACGGCTGCCAGTTGCCTTCGAGCACCTCGTGCGCGCCGCCGCGCACGAGGAAGCGGCCGCCGGCAGCCTCGATCGCCGCCGGCGACAGCGCCATGTATTCCCTGTATCGCTCGGGGTCGCTGACCTTCACGTCGGCGATCACGTAGGCGGGCATCGAGACTCCTCCTGGGGTCGAATGCGCTCAGCCGCGAGCGGAGAGCGTCTGTTCGGGAAAGCCGCCGCGCTTGACCAGCGCGTCGATCGACTGCAGCGTGGCGAGCAGCTCCGCCATGCGCTGCAGCGGCCAGGCGTTCGGTCCGTCGGACAGCGCCCGCGCGGGGTCGGGATGCGTTTCCATGAAGATGCCCGCGATGCCGACGGCCACCGCCGCACGCGCGAGCACCGGCACGAACTCGCGTTGTCCGCCCGACGAGGTGCCCTGCCCGCCCGGCAGCTGCACCGAATGCGTGGCGTCGAAAACGACCGGGCAGCCCGTCTCGCGCATGATGGCGAGCGAGCGCATGTCGGAGACCAGGTTGTTGTAGCCGAAGGAGGCGCCGCGCTCGCAGACGAGGATGTTCTCGCCGTCGCCGCCCGCATCGATCGCCGCGGCGCGCGCCTTGTCGACGACGTTCTTCATGTCGTGCGGCGCGAGGAACTGCCCCTTCTTGATGTTCACCGGCCGGCCGGCCGAGGCGACCGCGCGGATGAAGTCGGTCTGGCGAACGAGGAAGGCCGGCGTCTGCAGCACGTCGACGACCGCCGCCACCGGCGCGATCTGGTCGATCTCGTGCACGTCGGTGAGCACCGGAACGCCGATCGTGCGACGCACTTCGTCGAGGATCTTCAGCCCTTCGTCCATGCCGGGGCCGCGGAACGACGTGCCCGAGCTGCGATTGGCCTTGTCGAAGGAAGACTTGTAGATGAACGGCACGCCGAGCGAGGACGTGATCTCCTTCAGCCGCCCGGCAGTGTCGAGCGCGAGCTCGCGCGACTCGATCGCGCACGGCCCGGCGATGAGGAACAGCGGCCGGTCCAGGCCGGCTTCGAATCCGCACAGGCGCATCGACCCGCTCGCCCTCATGCCAGCCGCACGACCGCCGGTTCCTCGCGCGCTCGCCGCTGGCGGGCGCGCTCGGCGGCGGCCTCGACGTAGGCGCGGAACAGCGGATGGCCGTCGCGCGGCGTGGAGGTGAACTCGGGGTGGAACTGCACGCCGACGAACCACGGATGCGCGAGCGCGCCGCTGCGCGGCATCTCGACGATCTCGGTGAGCGACTCGGCAGGCGTGCGCGCCGAGATGACCAGCCCGGCGGTCTGCAGGCGATCGACGTAGCCGTTGTTGACCTCGTAGCGATGCCGGTGGCGCTCGTTGACCGACTCGCCGTAGACCGAAGCGGCGATCGTGCCGGGGACGATCGGGCAGCGCTGCGCGCCCAGGCGCATCGTCCCGCCGAGGTCGGAGCGCAGGTCGCGCTTCTCGATGCGGCCTTCGCGGTCGTGCCACTCGGTGATCAGGCCGATCACCGGATGCGGGGTGTCGGGATCGAACTCGGTGCTGTTGGCGCCCGCCAGACCGCAGACGTGGCGCGCGAACTCGATGACGGCCAGCTGCATGCCCAGGCAGATGCCGAGATAGGGCACGCGGTTCTCGCGCGCGTAGCGGATCGCCTGGATCTTGCCCTCGACGCCGCGCCGGCCGAAGCCGCCCGGAACCAGGATCGCGTCGAAGCCCTCGAGCATCGACGTGCCGTCGGTTTCGATGCGCTCCGAATCGATGTAGTCGATCGCGATGCGGCTCTCGGTGTGGATGCCCGCGTGGATGAGCGCCTCGCTCAGCGACTTGTACGACTCGGTGAGGTCGACGTACTTGCCGACCATCGCGATGCGCACTTCGCGCTTCGGGTGCTCGAGCCGGTGCACCAGGCGATCCCAGACGCCGAGGTCGGCCGGACGCGTGTCGAGCCGAAGGATTTCGCAGATCGTGCGGTCGACGCCCTGCTCGTGCAGCATGCGGGGGATCTTGTAGATCGAGTCGGCGTCCTGCACGGAGATGACCGAATCGAGCTGCACGTTGGAGAACAGCGAGATCTTCGCGCGCTCTTCGTCGGGAATGCGCCGGTCGGCCCGGCACATCAGCATGTCGGCCTGGATCCCGATTTCGCGCAGCTTCTGCACCGAGTGCTGCGTGGGCTTGGTCTTCAGCTCGCCCGCCGACGGAATGAACGGCACCAGCGTGAGGTGCACGAAGCAGGCGTTGCCGCGTCCGAGCTTCAGGCTCATCTGGCGCACCGCCTCGAGGAAGGGCAGCGATTCGATGTCGCCCACCGTGCCGCCGATCTCGACGATCGCCACCTGCGGCGAATCGGGCGCGCCCACGTGGGCGCCGCGCTCGATGAACGCCTGGATCTCGTTGGTGATGTGCGGGATGACCTGCACCGTGCGGCCCAGGTACTCGCCGCGGCGCTCCTTGCGGATGACCGAGTCGTAGATCTGGCCGGTGGTGAAGTTGTTCGTGCGCCGCATCGGCGCCGACACGAAGCGTTCGTAGTGGCCGAGATCCAGGTCCGTCTCGGCGCCGTCTTCGGTGACGAACACCTCCCCGTGCTGGAACGGACTCATCGTTCCGGGGTCGACGTTGATGTAGGGATCGAGCTTGAGCAGCGTGACGCGCAGGCCGCGGGACTCGAGCAGCGCGCCGATGGAGGCCGCGGCGATGCCCTTGCCGAGCGACGAAACGACGCCGCCGGTGACGAATACGAATTTGGTCATGTGGCTCGGCCGGAAAGCGCGATTATACAAGCCGGCAACAGGGGATTGCCGTCGGTCGGGGAGATCTCGGCGAGCCTGCGCGAAGCCGTGGCGGAGTCCTGGGGAGTGTCAGGCGCGCCGGCGGCATTGCGCTTCCTGGCGCAGCAGCAGCTCTTCCTCGTGCATCGTCTCGGGCTGCAGCGTCAGGTGCCGGATGCGGTGACGTTCGTCCATCGTCGCGCGGATGTCGGCGAGGATCGTCGGCCACTCGGCCATCTGGTCGATGGCCACGTGCGCCGACATCGCCGGGCTGCCGTCGCCGAGCGACCACAGGTGCAGGTCGCGCACCCAGCGCACGCCGCGCGTTTCGAGCAGCGAGCGCTCCACGGCATCGGCGTCCACGCCCTCGGGCACCGCGTTCATCAGCACCCGCACGCTGTCGCGCAGCAGCCGTATCGTGGCCACGAGCAGCAGTGCGCAGATCGCCAGCGTGAGGATCGGGTCGATCAGCGTCCAGCCGGTCAGCCAGACGGTGCCGAGCGCGACGATCGCGATCAGCGAACCGGCGAAATCGCCGATCACGTGCAGCAGCGCCGAGCGCGTGTTCAGTTCGTGCCGCTCGCCGTGCAGCAATCGCCACACGCCGGCGTTCACCAGCAGGCCGGCCACCGCGACCGGCAGCGCGTAGCGAACGTCGATCGGCGGCGTGTCGTGCATCCGGCCGATCGCCTCGACCACGATGAACACGAGCACGCCGACGTAGAAGATGCCGTTCGTCAATGCAGCGAGCGTCTCGGCGCGCCCGTAGCCGAAGCTCATCCGCGGGCCGGCCTCGCGGCGTGCGAAGCGCTGCGCGCCCAGGGCCAGGCCGAGCGCAGCCGCGTCGGTGAGCATGTGCACGCCGTCGGAGGCGAGCGCCAGCGAGCCGCTGACGATTCCCACGACCAACTCGAGCAGCGCGAAGGCCAGCACGACCGCCAGCGACCAGCCGAGCGCGCGCGACGGCGCCGCTCCGCCGCCGTGCGCGTGATCGTGCGCGTGATCGTGCGCATGTTCGTGCGCATCGCCGCCCGGGCGCGCATGCACCTGCGAATGCGCGTTCGCACGCGAGTGCGGACCCGAGTGCGGGTGGGCATGCGAGTGGGGGTGCGGGCGCGAGGACACGCCCGCGCCGGGAGCAGGGCGATGCGTCATCGTGCGCAGGGGCGAAGCATCTTCGATTGTAGCGGCCGCATATAATCCGTGCCGGTCCCGGGTGTCCCGAGAGCGAGGATAACGAATGAGCAGCAAGGTCTACCCCAGCGCAGCCAGGGCGCTCGAAGGCGTCGTCGCCGACGGGCAGACGATCGCCGTGGGCGGCTTCGGGTTGTGCGGCATCCCGGAAGCGCTGATCGCGGCGTTGCGCGATTCGGGCGTGCGCAATCTCACCTGCATTTCGAACAACGCGGGCGTCGACGGATTCGGCCTGGGCCTGTTGCTGCAGACGCGCCAGATCCGCAAGATGATCGCGTCCTACGTCGGCGAGAACAAGGAGTTCGAGCGCCAGTACCTGGCCGGCGAGCT
>CALCZN010000230.1:0-3561 GCA_937903095.1 uncultured Burkholderiales bacterium | reverse complement strand
GCGCCGGCGCACGCCGCGACGAAGCGGTGGTCGCGCTCATCCTTGCCATCGGGGTACCGCGTGCTCCGGGTCAGCTGATGTACGAGGCGATCTTCTCGCGCAGCATCAGGCGACCCTCGGGCATCGGCACGATGTATCCGTCGGTCTCCAGCCCCTTCATCACGCGCGAGACCATCTCGCGCGAGGCGCCGATCATCTTCGCGATTTCCTGGCGGGGCAGCCGGTTGCGCACGATGCGCTCGCCGCCGACGTGCTCGGAGAAGTCGAGCAGCACGCGCGCCACGCGCCCGTAGACGTCGAGCAGCGCGAGCGTCTCGATCTTCTGGTCGGCTTCGCGCAGGCGGCGCACGAGGCCGCGCATCACCGCCATGCACATGTCGTTGCTCTGCAGGAGCATCGCCTTGAAGCTCTCCTTGGCGATCGACATGAAGTCGCAGGACTCCAGCGTGATCACGCTCGCCGAGCGCGGCGCATCGTCGATCAGGCTCATCTCGCCGAAGAAGTCGCCCGAACCGAGCACGGCGAGAATGACTTCCTTGCCTTCGGAGTCGGAGCGCTGCACTTTCGCGCGACCCGACAGCAGGATGTACAGCGACTGCGACGGCTCGCCCTCGGAGACGATCGTACGGCCCTTCGGGAAGTTGCGGCGCGCGCTGGCCGCTGCCAGCGACTCGATCTGCTGCTCGTTGAGTGCCGACAGCAGCGGCACCCGGCGCAGGAACGCCTTGTTTTCTTCGTGCGCCATACCCACCTCTCGTTGAACGCAGGGGTGCGCGCGCGAACGTACCGCACGCCTCACTCCTATAATTCTGCCCTACCCGTGACGAATGTCACGAAACGCTTGGAGAATCATCGTCTAAGTCGATGATTCTTCGAGTTTTATACAACGTCGAATCCGCCCGTCCGCCGATGCCCGCCACTCGCCACGTCCGCCTGCTGATCCTCGGGTCCGGCCCTGCCGGCTACTCCGCCGCCGTCTACGCGGCGCGCGCGAACCTGCAGCCGGTGCTGGTCACCGGGCTGGCGCAGGGCGGCCAGCTGATGACGACGACCGACGTCGACAACTGGCCGGCCGACCCCGACGGCGTGCAGGGTCCCGACCTGATGGCGCGCTTCCAGCGACACGCCGAGCGCTTCGGCACCGAAATGATCTTCGACCAGATCCACACGGTGCACCTGAACGAGAAGCCGCTGCGGCTGGTCGGCGACGCGGGCGTATACACCTGCGATGCGCTGATCGTCGCCACCGGCGCGTCGGCGAAATACCTCGGGCTGCCGTCCGAGGAAGCGTTCATGGGGCGCGGCGTCTCGGCCTGCGCGACCTGCGACGGCTTCTTCTATCGCGGGCAGGACGTTGTCGTGGTCGGCGGCGGCAACACGGCAGTGGAAGAAGCGCTGTACCTCGCCAACATCGCGCGCAAGGTGACGGTGCTGCACCGTCGCGACCGCTTCCGCGCCGAGCCGATCCTCTCCGATCGGCTGATCGCGCACACCGAGGAACGCGACGGAAAGACCGGCAACGTGGAGATCCGCTGGTTCCACGAACTGGACGAAGTGCTCGGCGACGAGGCCGGCGTGAACGCGGTGCGCGTGCTCGACAACCGCACGGGCGAGAAGAACGAGATCGCCGTGCAGGGCGTGTTCATCGCGATCGGCCATTCGCCGAACACGGCGATCTTCGAAGGCCAGCTCGAGATGCGCAACGGCTACATCGTCACCAAGGGCGGCCTCGACGGCGACGCCACCGCGACGAGCGTTCCCGGCGTGTTCGCCGCCGGCGACGTGCAGGACCACGTCTACCGGCAGGCGGTCACCAGCGCAGGCACCGGCTGCATGGCCGCGCTCGACGCGCAGCGCTATCTCGAGTCGCTCGCGACGAGATGACGCGTTCGCCGGGCCGGCCGTCGTCGCGCCGTCCCGGCCGTCCCGCCTCGCTCGAATCCTTCGACGCGCTCGGCCGGCACCTGCGGATCAAGGCGCAGGCGCGCGCGCGCGACGAGGCCGAACGCGAGCGCATCGAAGGCGAACGCCGGCGGCTCGAACGCGAGCGGCTGCGCGAGGCGAATCTCTTTCGCGACGCGATCGGCGAGGTCGTGCCGCTGCGGCCCAGCGGCCGGATCGATCCGCAGCGCCGCGAGATTCCCGCCACCGCCGTGCAACGCGAGCTGGACGAGCGCGCGGCGCTCGCCGCGTCACTGTCCGACGAGATCGGCATCGAGCAGCATCTGGAGACCGACGACGCCCTGTCGTTTCGCCGCGCGTCGGTCGGCCCCGACGTCGTGCGTCGGCTGCGCCGCGGCGAATGGGCCATCCGCGGGCAGATCGACCTGCACGGGCTGCGCGTCGACCCGGCGCGCGAGGCGCTCGCCGCGTTCCTCGACGAGGCGCTGCGCCGCGAATGGCGCTGCGTCCGCGTGATCCACGGCAAGGGCCTGGGCTCGATCGGCCGCGAGCCGGTGCTCAAGGCGAAGGTGCCGCGCTGGCTCGTGCAGCGCCGCGAGGTGCTCGCCTTCTGCCAGGCACGGCCGAACGACGGCGGCGCGGGCGCGGTGATCGTTCTGCTGCAGTAAAGGCGGAGCGGCTTACGCAGCCTCGGGCGGCGGCTCGACGACGACGCCGCGCTGCGCGAGCCGCGCGGCGTCTTCCGGCGTGTCGAGATCGACGACGAAATGATCGTTCGGCGTCTCGATGCGCTGCACCTGCTGCGGATGCGCCGCCAGCCAGCCGCGGCAGCCGCCCGCGGCCGGACCGGCCTCGAGCACGGGCTCGCGCATCGCGCCGGCGATGACGACGGGGTTGCCGCGCGCGCCGCTGTGGAAGGGAATCGCGGCGCTGCCGGCCGGCAGCTCGCGCCAGCGGGCGAGCAGCCAGCGCAGGTCGTCGGTTTCCATGAGCGGCAGATCGGCGAGCGCGAGGACGATCGCATCGAGCCCCTCGGGCAGCGCCCGCAATCCGGCGTCGACCGATACCTGCTGGTCGCAGCCGACCTCGACGCGACAGAACGCGCGCACCGGGAAAGTGTCCAGCTCGACGCGCACGCGCTGCGCGTCGCGGCCGAGCACGACGACGAGATGCCCGATCGGCACGCGCTGCAGCGCGCGCAGCGAGCGCCGCACGAGCGGCTCGCCGTCGATGCGCATCAGCAGCTTGTTCGGCCCGCCCATCCGCACAGCGCTGCCCGCGGCCAGCAGCACGGCGCCGAGCCGGGCCGGGTCGTGCGCCGCCGGCACGATGGAGCGGCTCTTGTCGGGGTGCATCCGCTGACCGGGCGAAGCAACCGCGCGCGGCTGCCGGCGCGAGGCCCGCCCGGAAACTGCTCAGACCGCCGCTTCGCCGGTCTCGCCGGTGCGGATGCGCACCACCTGCTCGACCTCGGAAACGAAGATCTTGCCGTCGCCGATGCGCCCGGTGCGCGCGGCGCGCACGACGGCGTCGATGACCGCTTCGACGACGCCGTCGGCGACGATCACTTCGACCTTCACCTTCGGCAGGAAGTCGACGACGTATTCGGCGCCGCGATACAGCTCGGTATGGCCCTTCTGGCGGCCGAAACCCTTCACC
>CALCZN010000229.1:0-23284 GCA_937903095.1 uncultured Burkholderiales bacterium | reverse complement strand
CGAAGGCACGCACGACATCCATGCGCTGATCCTCGGGCGGGCGCAGACCGGGATCCAGGCGTTCAGCTGATCAGGTGGATCAGTCGCCCCACACTTCCCGGGCGACTTCCACCACGCGCTCCAGCTTGCGCCACTGCTCTTCCTGCGAGAGCGCGTTGCCGTGATGCGTGCTCGAGAAGCCGCATTGCGGCGACAAGCACAGGTTCTCGAGGGGCACGAAGCGGGAGGCTTCATCGATGCGGCGCTTCAGTGCGCCCTTCGATTCGAGTGTGCCGGTCTTCGTGGTGACGAGACCGAGCACGACGCGCTTGCCGGCGGGCAGGGCTTTCAGCGGCTCGAAGCCGCCGGCGCGGGCGCTGTCGAATTCCATGAACCAGCCGTCCACGTTCGTCGAGAACATCGCCTCGACGACCGGGTCGTAGCCGCCTTCGGCGACCCAGGCGCTGCGGAAGTTACCGCGGCAGGTGTGCATCGTGACGTGCAGGCCGTCGGGGCGTCCTTCGAGCGCGGCGTTGATCGCGTTCGCGTAGGTGCGCGGAAGCGCGGCCGGATCGTCGCCGTTGGCGCGGCACGTCGCCTGGATCTTCGGGTCGCACAGGTAGGCGAAAGTGATGTCGTCGAGCTGCAGGTAGCGGCAGCCGGCGTCGGCCAGATGACGGATCGCGGTGCGGTAGGCCTGCGCGACGTCGGACCAGAACGCGTCGAGGTCGGGGTAGGCTTCCCTCGAGATCGCCGCGCGTCCGCCGCGCAGATGCAGCATCGACGGCGACGGAATCGTCATCTTCGCGGTGCGCGTCGTCTGCTCGTTCAGGAACGAGAAGTGGTCGACCACGATCGGCCGGCTGCACGAGATGCGGCCGGTGACGGTGGCGATCGGCGGCTGCTCGGAGGCGGCGTCGACGCCGAATTTCGGTCCGGGGTTTTCCTTCAGCGTCACGCCGTCGAGTTGCGACAGGAAATCGAGGTGCCACCAGTCGCGGCGGAACTCGCCGTCGGTGATCGATTGCAGGCCGATCGCTTCCTGCCGCCGCACCGCCTCGCCGATCGCGCGGTCTTCGGCGGCACGCAGCGTCGGCGCGTCGATCTCGCCGCGACGCCAGCGCGCGCGCTCTTCAGCGAGCCAGGCGGGGCGCAGCAGGCTGCCGACGTGGTCGGCGCGGAAGGGGATGGGCATCGTCATCGGCGGCTCCTCGGGCGTATCGGAGAATCATAAACACCCGGCCGCGTGCGATGCGCCTTCGAACAGGAGCGTATGGACGGGATGCGCTGTCAGCCGGGGTCGGGCTGGCCGAGCGATACGACTCCGCTTGCCGCGAGCCTCGCGCACTCGGCGTCATCGACACCGGCCTCCCGGAGCACCGACGCCGTATGTTCTCCATAGCGGGGCGGGAAGGCGAAATGAGCGGGCCGGTCGAGATCCACCGCAGGCGGCTGCAGCCGGATCGTCCGTCCATCGGGCATCGTGCTGGTGCTCATCTTGCGCGCGACCGGCTCCATCGCCGCGACTTGCGCGATCGTCTGGATCGGCGCATGCGGAATCGTCGCGCGGCGGAAGTCCTCCATCAGTTCGGCCCTCGTGTACCGCCGCGTGATCCCGGCGATTTCCGCGTGGATCGATGCACGCTCCTGCTGGCGGCCTTCCTGCGTCTGCCGCGTCTCGCGCGCGAGCCCGGCGAACTTGGGGATCTGCGTGAGCCGCTTCCATTGCAGGTCGTTGCCGATCGCCACGAACACGAAGCCGTCGGCGGTCGGATACGCGTTCGTCGGAATGAACTTGCGGTGCTCGTTGCCTGCACGCCCGATCTCGGACGGATCGCAATCGAAGTTCAGCAACGGCATCGTCGTGACGAGCCAGGACGCGGCGGATTGCAGCATCGATACGTGGATCTGGCGGCCCTGCCCCGTTTCCTCGCGCTCCAGCAGCGCTGCCATGACTTCGGCGTACACGTCGTCGCCGGCCTTCAGGTCGATCAGCGGAACCCCGGAAAGCATCGGAGGTCCGTCGCGTGCCCCGGTGAGCTCCATGAAGCCGACCATCGCCTGCATGGCCGGATCGTAGCCGGGCGCGTCCGGATATTCGGGACCCATGGCCGAAATGCCGGCCCAGACCAGATCGGGCTTCACCGCCGACAGCGTCTCGTAGTCGATGCCCAGCTGACGATGGCGCCTCGGCAGCGTGTTGCAGCAGAACACGTCGACGTCGAGCGCTTCGACGATGCGATGCAGGAGGCGCTGGCCCTGCGGGTTCTTCAGATCGAGCGCGATCGCTTCCTTGCCGACGTTCTGCGCGATGAAGTAGCTGCGCCTATCTTCACCCACGATTCGTTTGCCGATGTATCGGTTCGGGTCGCCGGGCAGCGCCGCGCCGGCCGGGGTCGGCTCGATGCGGATGACGCGCCAGCCCTTGTGCACGAAGCGAAGTGTCGCGTGCGGCAGCGACAGCGCCTGCTCGAGCGAGAGAACGACGCGGCGTCGCCGGGGCTTCATCCCGCATCCTCCGCGTCCGGCCAGCCATAGTCGCGGATCGCCGATTCCCGGCTGATCTTCCCGTCGCGCAGGTCGGCCGCAACCGCCGCGCGCTCGCGTTGCGCCGGGTCTCCGTAGCCGCCCGCCCCGGGCAGTCGGATGCTGACCACGTCGCCTTCGGAGAGCATGTCCAGCCCTTTCGAAGCGAGGACGCGTTCGCCGGCAGTTCCCGGGTTCAGCACGAACTTTCCGCACGATCCGGGAAGACCGCCGAACAGGCCCTGCGGAGCGAACTTGTGGCGATCGCCGTACCGCGCAAAGCTCACGCGATCGGCAAGAATGCGGATGTCGCGTCGCAGCGCGAGGCCGCCGCGGAAGGTGCCCGGCCCTCCCGAATCGCGGATGAACTCGTAGCGTTCGATGCGCACCGGAAACTGCCGCTCGAGCACTTCGACCGGCGTGTTCATGAAGCGCGGGAGGTGGCTGTCCTGTCCGTCCCTGCCGTCGCGGTACGGACGCGCACCCGATCCGCCGCCCTGGATGTCGGTATAGACGAACGGCTTTCCGTCGCTCGGGTGGCGCCCGCCGAAGCCGCAGGTGCTGATCTGCCCGTGCGAACCCGCCGTCACCCTGTCGGGCACGGCCGCGGACAGCGCGCGAAGCATCGCTTCGACGATCTTCTGGGAGGTGTTCGTGCGCGCGGCGACGGCGCCGGGCGGAAGCGGATGGACGATCGTGCCGGGGCGAGTGATCACCTCGATCGGTCGATAGCACCCGGAGTTCGGTGGAATGCCGGGGTCGACGACCGCGATCATCACGTAGTAGGCGGCGGCGAAGGTATTCGCCAGCGTCGAGTTGATGTTGCCCTCGGCCTGCGGATCGCTGCCGCTGAGGTCGACGACGGCCTTGCCGTCGCCGATCCGCAGCTTCACGTCGATGCGGATCGGTCGATCGACGATCCCGTCGTCGTCGATCCAGTCCTCCGCCTCGTAGGTTCCGGCGGCCAGCTTCGAGATGCCGGCTCGCATCCGCCGCTCGGAGTAGTCGAGCAGTTCCGCGCAGGACGCGCGCATCGTCTGCTCCCCGTAGCGCCGGAACATCCGGTCGAGGCGCTCGGTGCCCACCATCAGCGAGGCGACCTGCGCGCGGATGTCGCCGAGCGTCTTTTCCGGCACGCGGATCTGGTTGGCAATGATCGCGACGATCTCGGCGTCTTCCCGCCCTGCCTTGTACAGCTTGACCATCGGCAGCCGCAGGCCTTCGAGATAGATCTCCCGGATGCCGCCGGCCACGCCCCCGGCCGCCACGCCGCCCAGGTCCGAATGATGGGTGATGTTGCCGACGAACCCGATCAGCTTTCCCGAATGGAATGCCGGCGCGATCGCGTACAGGTCCATGATGTGCTGGCCGCCGCGGTACGGGTCGTTCGTGATGATCACGTCGCCCGGCGCCAGCGATTCCGGCGGATACGCGGCGACCAGCTCCTTCATCGTGATCTCGAAGCCGGCCAGCAGGCTGGGGTTGTGGTGCGCCTGGGCGATCGTCTGCCCCGCGGCGTCGGTCACCACGCACGAGATGTCCTTGATCTCCGTGATGATCGTCGAGCGGCCGGTGCGCACGAGCGTGTTGCCCATCTCGTCGGCGACCTGCTCGAGGCCGTACCGGATCACCTGCATCGTGACGACGTCGGTCATGCTTCGGCTCCTTGCAATTGACCCCGGGGGACCGGTATGACGAGGCCGAAGTCTTCGAGGACTTCCGCGTGCGACCCCGGAGGCACGAGCGTCGACGACGTCTGCTCCTCGACCAGAGCGGGCCCTTCGACGACCATGCCCGGGCGCAGCCGGCTGCGCTCGTAGATCGCCGTATCGAGGAAGCCTGCGCTTTCGAAGTAGACCGGCCGCCTGTCCTTGCGCGCGACAGCCGGATCGTGATGACCGCGCTCTGCGGCAGGCAGCACGATCGGCTCGTTGTGGCCGAGAGCGGCCAGTCGCAGATTGACGATCTCGATCGGTTCGCCGTCGAAGAAGAAGGCATAGCGCTCGCGGTACAGGCGCGCGAACGCATCGAGCAGCGCGTCCAATCCGGTCCGCGTGACCGGACCGCTCTCCGGAAGCGGCAGCGAAAGCTCGTAGGTCTGCCCGGCAACCTTCAGGTCCGCGATGCGCACGAAGGTCGCGGAGCTGCCCTGGAACCCCTCGGCGGCGAGTTCCTCCGCCGCCTGTCGCTCCATTTCCCGGTACGACGCTTCGAGGTTCTCCGGAACGACGTCGTTCGCGCGGATGCCGCCGAGCGCGACGACGTAGTCGTGGCGCACGTCGGTCACGAGCAGGCCGACTGCCGAAAAGGTTCCGGGCAGCGGCGGCACGATCGCCTCGCGCATCGACAGCGCGCGCGCCAGCTCCACCGCGTGGACGCCTCCTGCGCCGCCGAACGACAGCAGCGAGAAGTCCCGCACGTCTATGCCTCGCAGGATCGTTACCGCCGCGATCCCTTTCGCCATGTTGGCGTTGACGACGCGGACGATGCCGAGCGCGGTCTCTTCGACGCTCATGCCCATCTGCTCGGCGAGCGCGCGCACGGCCCGATGCGCCGACTCGGCATGCAGCCGCATCCGCCCCCCGTTGAAATAGTCGGCGCTCAGGCGTCCGAGGACGAGGTTCGCATCGGTCACCGTGGGCAGCGTGCCGCCGCGTCCGTAACACGCAGGCCCCGGTTCCGCCCCCGCCGATTGGGGTCCCACCTGAAGAGCGCCGCCCGGATCGCGAAACGCGATCGAGCCGCCTCCCGCGCCGATGATGTGCAGGTCGATGATCGGCACACGGACCGGCAAGCCCTGGAAACTGCCTTCGGTCGTGACCGCGCAGACGCCGTTCTCGACCAGGCCGATGTCGAACGACGTTCCGCCCATGTCTACCGATACGAGCCGATCACGTCCATTGCGTCGACCGTAGAAAGCCGCGGCGACCACGCCACCGGCCGGCCCCGAATTGACCGTGGTCACCGACTTGCGCCGCGCCGCGGCGATCGACGTCGCCCCGCCATTGGCCTGGATCACCGACAGGCGCACCGCTCCCAGCGATTCTTGCAGGCGTTCCTGCAGCGAATCGAGGTAGGTGGACATCACGGGCGTGAGATACGCATTGATCACCGTCGTGGAGCTGCGCTCGTATTCGCGGATTTCCGGGCATACGCGCGAAGACAGGCTGATGGGTACGCCGGGCAGATGCCTCGCGAGGATCCGCTCGGCCGCTTCTTCATGGCGGGGGTCGAGGAACGCGAACAGGAAGCACACCGCGACTGCTTCCACACCCTCCCGCTCGAAAATCCGGGCGGCGTCGATCACGGCCTTTTCGTCCAGCGCAAGCAGCACCTTCCCCTGGGCGTCCAGCCGCTCCGGCACCTCGAGACGCAGATGCCGGGGAACCAGAGGCAGCGGCAGGTCGACCGAGAAATCGTAAAGGCCCGCGTCGGGCCGCATGATGCGGCCGATCTCGAGGACGTCGCGAAAGCCCTGGGTGGTAAGCAGGCCGACCCGTGCCCCGGTACGTTCGATCAACGCGTTCGTTCCGGTCGTAGAACCGTGCACGACCTCGGCAACCCGGCCGGCGTTCGCGTCCGCGGCTTGCAGCGCGGCATGGATACCGTCGAGCACGCCGAGCGCGCGGTTCTGCGGTGTCGTCGTCGTCTTGGCCGACAGCAGCGATCCGGTGGCGGGATCGAAGAGGGTGACGTCGGTGAACGTGCCTCCGACGTCCACCGCGAGCCTCAATGTTCGCCCGGTAGCACTCATAGTCTTTCCTACAGGATGGTCGACCATTTTTGCTACACAAAAACGGGACTGTCAAGATGAATCGAAGGATCCGTCCAGAAGTGCGCCGAATCCCGAGGGTCTGTCGGGCAGATCGAGCAGGCGAAGGCAACGCCACAGCAGCGCCTGGTTGCTGGCGATCACCGGGCGACCCAGGTCCCGTTCGATGTCGTCCAGCACATCGGCGATCTGGATTCCCGCGCAACTGATCAGCAGCCCGTCGCTCCCCTGCATGGGAATCGCGCCGGCGAGCTCCCGCCAGCGGGTCGGCGCGATCGATCCCTGCTCGACCGGGTCCGCGCACGGCAGCCCCGCGGTGGCAGTGACTTCGAGACCGCATCCCTGCAGGAACCGGACTTCCGCAGCGACGACCTCGGGAAGATACGGGGTCAGCAGCGCGAAGCGCCGCATGCGGGCGGCCTTCAGAGCGTCGAGCACCGCTTCGATCGTCGTGATCGAACGGATGCCGGTGGCCGCCTCGATGCGGCGGTTGATGGCGCTCGGACCGGAGACGAGACTGGCGGCCGTGCAATTGAACGCAATCAGTTCGACTCGCGCATCGGCGAGAAGAGACGCGTGGAACTCCACGTTGCGCGCAAGCGCAGCGTCGTCCTCGAGGCCCGCCCTGCGAAACGGCATTCGCGTCGTGACGAAATGAACGCCGTCCGGGGCCATCCGCTGCATCTCGTGGTCGCACAGGCCGCCCGAGGGATACAGCTGTCCGATTCGCGCCTTTGCGCCGACTCCCTGTGCCATGACTTTGCCCTCCGTGTCCGCCGACGCACTCCCTGGCGGCCGCCCCCGGCCGCATGCCGGGCTGCACGCTCAGGATTTCAGCGCGGCCGGCAGCCAGGTCGCGAGGGCGGGAAATGCAGCGACGAGTCCCAGCATCAGCAGCCCGAGACAGACGTACGGCACCACGGCGCGATAGATCTGGCGCGTGGTGATCTCGGGTGGCGCCACTCCGCGCATGGTGAACAGCAGCATCCCGAATGGCGGCGTGATCAGGCCCAGCTGCATGCAGATCAGATAGAGCACGCCGAACCAGATCGGATCGAAACCGAGCAGCTGCACGAGCGGCATGTAGAACGGCAGCGTGATCAACAGGATCGCGATCTGGTCGAGGAAACAGCCCAGCACGAGAAGGATCGCGAGCATGGTCGCGAGCACCGCCCAGGGAGCGAGCTGCGAATCGCTCACCAATGCGACGATGCCGTCGGTTGCGCCCGTGAACACGAGGATCTGCGAAAACGTGGTCGCACCGAGCATGATGAAAAGGATCATCCCGGAGATCGATGCGGTGCCGGCGAGCGACACGCCCAGATTCTCCCAACTGAGCGAGCGATACGCGAAACACACCCCGACGGTGGCAAGAGCGCCGAGCGCAGCGGATTCGGTCGGCGTTGCCCAACCGGCGGACATCGCCAGCACGACGAGCACGAAGATCGCCACCAGTGGCGTCACGTTCACCAGCACGGGGCGCCATTTCATCCAGCCGCGCAGCTTCTGCGGTTCGAAGGCGGGGGCCAGTTCCGGCGTCATGTACACCCGCACGATGATGTATACGACGAAGAACGAGGCCAGCAGCACGCCGGGGATCACGCCGGCAATCAGCAATCCGGAGATCGAGATGCCGGAAAGGCTGGCCATCAGGACGGCGATCGCGGAAGGCGGAATCAACGCATCGACGCCGCCGATTGCCATGATCGGACCGGTGGCCAGCGACGGGTGGTATCCGCGCCTGAGCATCTGGGGCAGCAGCAGGCTGCCGAGGAGAGCCGTCGTTGCGACCGTCGAGCCCGATATCGCGGAGAAGACGGTGCCCGCGGTTACCGCGATCACCGAAAGACGTCCGGGAACGCGTCCGATCACGTTGTCGAACGCATCGATCGCTTTCATCGCCACGCCCGAATGCAGCAGCAATTCCCCCATCAGGATGAAGAAGGGAATCGGGGTCAGCGAGAAATTCGTGATCGCGCCGACGCCGTTGCGGACCACCTGGCCGATGCCTTCGGCTCCCCCGAAGAACAGCACCGCTCCCGCGATGTTCAAGCCGAGGAACGAGAAGGCGATCGGCATTCCGGTGAGCAGCAATGCCGTCAATGCGCCGAACAGCGCCAGCAGCGTCACCCACCAGGTCATGCGCTCGTTCCCGGTCTCGCGACGGCGCTCGCAGGCGTCGTCCATCTGCCCAGCGCCCGGCGCAGATTCTCGATCGTCAACAGCAGGAAACAGAACGGAAGCGGTACGTAGACGTACCACTCCGGGAACGTGATGTTCTTTATGACCAGCGCCTGGGTGTCGTATGCCTCGAGCGTGACGCTCACGCCATACCACGCGATGAACGCGCAGATCACTGCCGATGCGAGGCTCGCGAGCAGTTCCAGCGTGCGCGCATGGGCCGGCGGGAGCAGCGACACGATGAGATCGATCTGGATGTGCTCATTGCGCCGTGTCAGCCACGGCGCAACGAGCAACGTCGCCAGCGGGAGCGCGTACTCGGTTATGTCGACGATCCAGCCCGGACTCCACAGGGCAAGGTTGCGCGCAACTACGTCGTAGCCCACCAGAACCAGCACGATGCCGATGAGCAGTGCGGCGAGCGCCGCCAGCGACGCGAGGAAGCGATCCCACACGGCAGGCTCGTCTTCCGCAGGCCGTTCGACTTCGTTGTCCGCCTCACATGCCCGACATCAACTCGCGCAACTTCCTGCCGTGCTTCGGACTGAGTTTCTCGAGGCCGTCCCAGGCAGTGTCGGCAGCGGTCCGCCGAAAGCGAGCCGCATCTTCGGCTCCCAGCGTGATCGGCTCGATGCCCGCTTCACGCAACCGCTTCGTCTCGTTCGCGATGTCGGATTCGGCTCGCGCGATGTTGCCGGATTCCAGTTCCCCCACCTGCTTCTGCAGGAACTCCCGTTGAGCCGGCGTGAGCTTCTTCCATGCACTGGCGCTCATCACCATTCCCACCTCGACGGAATAGAAGCCGGGGTCGAGCCGGTACTTCACCTTCTCCTGCCACCCCAGGTCGAAGATGCCGATCAGCGGCCAGCCGAATCCGTCGACGACGCCACGCTCGAGAGCGGTATAGACCTCTCCCGCAGCCGTCTGCACGGTGGTCGCACCCAGCGCCTGGAAGAAGTCGCGGTAGACCGCAGCCGAGCGAAGTTTCTGTCCACCGAGGTCGATGCCCTTCGGAGGCTTGTTCGTGAATACGTGGTAGGAAATACCTTCCGCGGTACGGCCCAGGTAGTACAGGCCTTTTTCGAGATAGAGCTCGTTCAGGTAGTCCATGGCGCCGTTGCTGCGCAGCTCGTTCATGCGCAACGGCGAGAAGCTCAACGCCATGCCTTCCGGAACGAGATTCGCCGTGTACGAAGCCGTCGAGTTCGCCAGGTCGATCACGCCGCGCCGAAGGGCGGTTCCATGTTCGGCCGCCGGCATCGCCTTCGGGCCGCCCAGATAGTGGATCTGCAGAATCCCCTTGCCTTCGTCGTTGACCTTCTTCACGAAGGCCTCGAAGTTGCGGGCGAAATAGGTTCCTTCCTGGAAGGCGTTCACCGCCTTCAGCGTGACTTCCTCGGCCATCGCGTGGGCGAGCGAAACGCCGACGATCCCTGCTGCCATCACTGCCCGAATCACGGTTCGCGTATTCATGGTCTCCCCATATTCCGGCTGCGCGGAAACAGGCGGCCGGGTCGTTCGAATCGGGAACGTCAACATGCGTTGACGACGAAATGGTCGACTATTATTGCGACCAAAGTCGTCGTTCTGTCAACGACTTTCTGATCGAACGCCGCGCGGCGCCCGGCGTCGGATCGCGGACCGGATCGCGGACCGGATCGACGAACCGGATCAAGATAGGCCGGCCGATCAGCGGCCCCCGTTTTCGGTGCTCACCCCCTGCCGCATCAATCCGATGGCCCAGCGCATGTGCTTCGAGTAGACCCGCTGGGCGCGCTCGCCTTCGCCCTGGATCAGCGCTTCTCCGAGCCGGCGGAAGGCCGACAGGTGCGTCTCCCAGTACGAGCCCGGAAAGCCCCGCTCGAGATGGCGATAGAAGTGCGCGAGGTGGGTACCCCGCATGAACTCGAGGATGAAGCGGTTCTGGGCGATTCCGGCGAGCGTCGAGTGCAGGTTGCCGACGGCCATGAAGAACTCGTATGGAACGCGGTTGCGTCCGGTGGCTTCGATGCGGTCGAGCGCCTTGCGGACCTTCTCGCGGTTCCCGGGGCGCTCGAGCCTCGGCGCCGCGAGGCGGATGTTCAAGCCGCTGATCGCTGCCCAGAACTCGGCGAAGTCGATCATGTCGATTGCCGACAGCTTGCGGATCCGCGCCGAGCGATTCGGAAGCAGCTCCATGACGCCCTCGCCCACCAGCACGTGGATGCCCTCGCGCACCGGCGCCTTGCTGAGCCCCAGCTCGCTCATCAGATCGCGAGCGACGATGATCTGCCCCGGCGCGTATTCGCCGGATCGGATTCTGGAGAGAACGAGATCCATGACACGCTGGACCGCGGATGGAGCCGCTGCGCCTGTGTCTCCAGTGGTGTCGTTGCCGATGACAGTCGTTCCCAAGGCGTTCCCCGCTTGTGTGGACGGTGGATAGTACCGATCAGCGCCTATTCCAGTCGACAGGATCGTCTTGACGCCTCCGGAATTTGGGAGCCAGAATGGTCGACCAAATGATCGGCGAAAACGGATGACCGCAGCCATTGCATCCGCGCTTTGCGAAGTGGTCTTCAACCGGTCCGTCAACGACCGCTATCGACACCTCGCCGTCGTTGCGCCCCCCGCGGCGCTGGCGGCGGCTCCCGGGCAGTTCTTCCAGTTGCTATGCCCGGGGAACGGAGAGGGTTCGCACTTCCTGCGGCGTCCGATGAGCGTGTATCGAGTCGTGCCCGACGCTCATCGCATCGAGTTCCTGTACAAGGTCGTCGGCGCCGGAACGAAGGGGCTGGCGCGCCTGTCGAAAGGAGACCGGCTCGACGTCTTCGGTCCCCTCGGCCGCGGTTTCCGGCTCGCGCCGTCCCTGCAGCACGTCGTGCTGCTGGGCCGTGGCGTCGGCCTGGCCACGCTCGCGCCGCTGGCAGAGGCCGCGGCGAAGCGCGGCATTCGCGTCACCGCCCTGCTTTCGGCTGCGCGCCGCGCGCATGTCATGTCCGTCGAACATCTGCGCTCGGTCGGAGCGCAGGTACAGGTCGTCACCGACGAGGACGGCAGTGCCGATCCCGCCTCCGTGGAGGAGCGGCTTCGAGTTCTGATCGAGCGCGACGGATGCGGCCTCGTCGCGACCTGCGGCTCCGACCGGCTGTTGCAACTCGTGCGGCGGATGGTCGTGGAGCTGTCGATCGAGGGACAGGTGGCGCTCGAGCAGCAGATGGCGTGCGGCATCGGAATGTGCCACTGCTGCGTGCGACTGTTTCAGGGAAGCGAGGGCCCCGTGGCAAGGCGGGTGTGCCACGACGGACCGGTGTTCGACGTTCGGGAGACGCTGTCGTGGTAGATCTCCAGGTTCGATGCGGTGGCCTCGTGCTCGCCAATCCGGTAATGCCCGCCTCGGGCACGTTCGCCGAGACGATGGCCCAGGTGATCGACGTCGACCGACTGGGCGCGCTGGTCACCAAGACGATCACGCCCGACCTGCGACGCGGCAACCCGCAGCCTCGCGTTGCGGAGGCGACCGCAGCGATGCTCTGCTCGATCGGCATACCCTCGAAGGGCCCCGAGCACTACGTGGCCCAGGTGATGCCGTTCTACGCGGCGCGGCGCCCGCCGCTGGTCGCCAGCATCTCTGCCGGCAGCGCGCAAGGCTTCGCCACGCTCGCCGCGCGCCTCACCGCTGCCGGCGTCGATGCGATCGAAGCGAACCTCTCGTGCCCGAACCTGGAGCAGGATGGACGGGCTTTCGCGATGGTCGCGCGCGACACCGAAGACGTGGTGTCGTGCATCAGAAGAGCGACGTCGCTGCCGCTCTGGGTGAAGCTCACGCCGAATGTCGGCGACATCGCGACGATCGCGTGCGCCGCCGAGTCGGCCGGCGCCGATGCGCTGGTCGTCGCCAATGCGCTGCTGGGCATGGCGATAGACGTCGAGACCTTCCGCCCGAAGCTCGGCAACGTGATGGGCGGGCTCACCGGGCCGGCGGTCAAGCCGATCATCCTCCGGATGGTCTATCAGTGCGCGCGGGCCGTCGCGCTGCCCATCGTCGGATGCGGCGGAATTGCCACGGCCGAGGACGCGGTCGAGTACATGCTCGCCGGCGCAAGCGCCGTCCAGGTCGGTACCGCGAGCTTCCTTCGGCCGACGACGATGATCGACATCATCGACGCACTACCCGCATTCCTGCAGCGCCACGGCCTCGCCCGCGCCGTCGATCTGGTCGGCGCCCTGCGCGTCGCCGAGGCACCGCATCCCGAATGGGCCATGGCCGGCTGATGACGGTTTCGTGGTTCGTCTACTTCGAGGACGCCGGCAACGGCGGCGCGGTCTGCGAGGCCGACAAGGCTCGAATGCGCGAATGCCTGTTGCGCACGCCGGAACTGCTTCGCGCCCACGTCTGCACACCGGCCGTGGTGGGCGGCCCCTTCAGCAACGACCCGCCGCCGCCGCGGCTTGCGCTGCAACTCGACTTCGCGGACCTGCCGGCGCTGGAGGCGGCGATCGGACCGCACGGAGCGCTGCAGGCGCTCGCTGCGTCCGGTGACTGGCCGAGCCTCGAAGGCACGGAGATCAGCCACCAGGCAATGATTTCACGGACGTTTCCGGTCCACGACGTCGCGCAGCCGACGTCGAAACCGGCTCCGCGCTCGTGCAGCTATCTCGTTCATTACCCGGGTCGTGCCGAGGACATCCATGACTGGCTGCGGTACTACCTGACGCATCACCCCCGCCTCATGGCAAGGCTCCCCGGGATCCGCTCGATCGAGATCTTCACGCGTCTCGACTGGTGCGACGCACTGCCCTGGCGGCGCGTCCACCATATGCAGCGCAACCGGATCGTGTTCGACGACGCGTCGGCGCTGACCGCTGCACTCGAATCGGCCGCCCTGCAGGATCTCCGCGCCGATTACCGCCGGTTTCCGCGCTTCGAGGGCGGGAACGTCCACTATCCGACGGAGACGGAAAGCCTGCTGCCGTAGTTTCAGCCTGCGCAGGCTACGCGTAGCGCCGCGCCACCGTCTCGGCGATGCACACCGGCCTGTCGCCCCCCTCGCGCTCGATTGTCGCCTCGGTCACGATCTGCAACCCGCCGCCTCCGACGTCCTCCACCGACAGCACCCGGAAGCGCGCCCGCAGCCGGCTTCCCGCCGGCACCGGCGCCGGAAAGCGCACGCGGTTCAGCCCGTAGTTCACGCTCATGCGCACGCCGCGCAGCTCGATCGCGCTCTCCGCGAACATCGGCAGCAGCGACAGCGTCAGGTAGCCGTGCGCGATCGTCGTGCCGAAGGGGCCCTTCGCGGCGCGCTCCGGGTCGACGTGGATCCATTGATGATCGCCGGTCGCATCGGCGAAGGCGTCGATGCGCTGCTGCGTGACCTCGACCCAGTCGCTGACCGCGATCTCCTCGCCGGCGCAGGCCGCCAGCTCGGCAAGACTTTCGAATACGCGCATTCCGCTCGTTCCTCTTTTCCTTCGTTCAATGCTTCGTGCCGAACAGCCGATCGCCCGCGTCGCCGAGCCCCGGAACGATGTACGCGTTCGCGTCGAGATGATCGTCGAGCGCGGCGACGTAGACCGGTACGCGGGGATGACTTGCGGCGAACACTTCCATGCCCTCGGGCGCCGCAACGAGCGCGAGCAGCCGCACGGCCTCGGGCGACACGCCGCGATCGAGCAGCACCTGCACGGCATGCGCCGCCGAGTGCCCGGTGGCGATCATCGGATCGCAGACGATGAACAGCCGTCCCGCGACTTCGGGCAGGCGCACGTAGTACTCGACGGGCCGCCGGTCGGGGCCGCGGTACAGGCCGATGTGGCCGACGCGCGCGGCGGGAATCAGCTCGAGCAGCCCGTCGACCATGCCGAGCCCCGCGCGCAGGATCGGCACGACGCCGACCTTGCGCCCGGCGATCACCGGCGCGTCGAGCGCAACCAGCGGCGTCTCGATGCGGCGCATCGTCAGCGGCAGGTCGCGCGTGATCTCGTAGCCCATCAGCAGCGTGATCTCGCGCAGCAGGTCGCGGAAGGTGCGAGTGGACGTCTCACGATCGCGCATGTGCGTGAGCTTGTGCTGGATCAGCGGGTGATCGACGATCCGCAGCGACGGAAAGCGCGGGTCGGTGCGCATCGCCTCCTCGCCCGTGCCGTTCAGCCGCGCACCGGCGCGCGCCGGCTTCGCCGACGATTCGCGCTCACCCGGTGAAGCCCTCGCGGTCGCGCAGTCGATAGCGCTGGATCTTTCCGGTGGCCGTCTTCGGCAGCTCGTCGACGAACTCGACCCAGCGCGGATACTTGAACGGCACGAGCCGGTCCTTGACGTACGCCTTGATCTCCTGCGCGAGCGCGTCGGTGGCGCGCGACGGCTCCTTCAGCACGACGAAGGCCTTCGGCTTGAGCAGCCCGTCGGCGTCGCGCGAACCGACCACCGCCGCCTCGAGCACCATCGGATGCGAGGCCACCGCCGACTCGACCTCGAAGGGCGAGACGTATTGCCCGCTCACCTTCATCATGTCGTCGGAGCGTCCGGCGTAGGTGTAGTAGCCGTCGGCGTCGCGCTGGTACTTGTCGCCGCTGCGCGTCCAGATGCCCTGGAAGGTGTCGCGCGTCTTCTCGCGCTGGTTCCAGTACTGCGCGGCCGACGAAGGTCCGCTGATGTACAGGTCGCCCACCTCGCCGTCGCCGACCTCGTGTCCGTCGTCGCCGACCAGCTTCAGCGTGTAGCCCGGCACCGGCTTGCCGGTGGTGCCGTAGCGCACCTTGCCGGACTGGTTGGACAGGAAGATGTGCAGCATCTCGGTGGAACCGATGCCGTCGAGAATCTCCACGTTCGTTCGTTCGGTGAAGCCGGTGCCGATTCCCTTCGGCAAGGCCTCGCCGGCCGAGGTCGCCACGCGCAGCGACAGCTGCGAGGCGGCCGGGAAGCTGGCGTTGGCGAGCATGCCGGCGTACAGCGTCGGTACGCCGTAGAAGATGGTCGGACGCTTGCCCATCGCGGCGAGCGAGGCAGGCGCCTCGCCGGTGAGCCGCAGGAATACCGCTTCCGGCGTCGGGCGCTCGGCCATCAGCACGCAGGTCGCGCCTACCGACATCGGGAAGGTCAGGCCGTTGCCCAGGCCGTAGGCGAAGAACAGCTTCGCCGCGCTGAAGACGATGTCGTCCTCCCGGATGCCGAGTATGGGACGCGCATACAGCTCCGCCGTCTCGATCAGGCTCGAGTGCACGTGCACCGTGCCTTTCGGCGAGCCGGTGGACCCCGACGAGTAGAGCCAGAAGCAGGGCTCGTCGGCGACCGTGTCGGCGCATTCGAAGTCGTCGCGGCCGCCGGCGAGCAGCGCATCGAAATCGACCCGCTTGCCGCCGGCGTCGGCAGCCTTCGAACCCGGCGCGGCAGAGACGACGACCGAGCGCAGCGAAGGAATCGAGTCGATTGCGTCCTCGAAGGACGGCAGCAGCGCCTGCGAAACGAGCAGCGCCGCCGCGCGCGAATCGCGCAGCATGTATTCGTAGTCCTGCGGACGCAGCATCGTGTTGACCGCCACCGGCACGATTCCCGCCTTGATCGCGCCGAGAAAGGCCACCGGCCAGTCGATCGTATCGAGCATGCACAGCAGCACGCGTTCCTCGCGGCGCAGGCCGAGCCCGGCCAGCGACGACGCGAAACGGTTCACGCGCCTGGCCAGCTCCGCGTAGGTGCACGACCCGCGGTCGTCGATGCAGGCGATGCGCTCGCCGCGACCGGCGCCCAGGTTGCGCTCGAGCAGGTCGTGCGCTGCGTTGTAGCTGCGCGGAATGCGCACGCGAGGCGGGCTCACGGAATGATCGGCAGTCGAGATCTCGGCCACGGCGGCTTCCTCCGGGTTCGTCAGTGGATTATCGCGCGCGAAAGGCCGTTCTCGGCGCGGCGTTCGTCATCGCGTCATCCCGCCCGTTCCTCGGGCAGGTGCGAAGGCGTCGAATCGACCAGCCCGAGCAACCGCTCGAGGCTCTGCGCCTCGTCGGTGCCGCTCGTGTCGACGACGGCGTCGGCCAGCGCGTACAGCCGCTCGCGCTGCTTCAGGATCGTGCGCAGCTCGGCCATCGCGTGCTCGCGCCCGCGGATCGGCCGCAGATCGCCCTGCGCGACCACGCGATCCATGTGATCTTCGGGCGAAGCCCGCAGCCAGACGGTGAAGCAGCGCTCGCGAAGCAGCTCGTAGGTGCGCGGCTCGAGCACGAGCGAGCCGCCGGTGGCGATCACGCAACGCTTGTGCGCGCGGGTGAGCCGGTCCAGCACGTGCGCCTCCGCCTCGCGGAAGGTGTCCTGCCCGTACATCGAGAAGATGCTGCCCAGCGAAGCGCCCAGCTCGTGTTCGATCTGCTGGTCCAGCTCGTAGAACGGAACGCGCAGTCGGGCCGCGAGCTGCGCGCCCAGCGTGGACTTCCCGGCGCCGCGCAGGCCCACCAGCGCGATGCGCCGCGAGCGCTCGCGACTCGATTCGCCGAAGCGCTGCTGCAGCTGCATCACCGCCTCGTGCCGCTGCTCGGGACGCAGACCGCGCAGCAGCTCGAGCGCCGCGACGATCTCGGGATCGAAGGATCGATCGCCGATCAGCTGCTCGATCGGACAGGCGAGCGCCTCGGCCACGCGCCGGATCAGCAGGATCGAGATGTTTCCGTCGCCGGCTTCGAGTTGCGCGAGATAGCGCTCGGAAAGACCCGACAGCTCGGCGAGGCGCTTTCGCGTGAGGTGCGCTTCTTCACGACGCTCGCGAACGCGGCGGCCCAGCGCCTCGAGGAACGCGTTCTCGTCTTCCGGCTTGCCGCCCACCACGGAGACCATGCAACATCGAACGTCGGACAATGAAGAACCTGCAATATAACTCATGAGACAAGACCCCAACGAGCATTATTTTCACGTCGTCGTCGGCGGGCGGCGGCTGGAGTGCCGGTCGATCGGCGAGCCCGGCTCGCGCTCGCCCACGCTCGTCTTCCTGCACGAAGGGCTGGGCAGCATCGCGCTGTGGCGCGATTTCCCCGACCGCGTCTGCGCAGCCGCCGGCCTGCCGGGGATCGTCTACTCCCGCCGCGGCTACGGCGGCTCGGAGCCGATCGACGAGCCGCGCAGCGTGCGCTTCATGCACGAAGAGGCGATCGACGTGCTGCCCGAGCTGCTGCGCAGCTTCGGCCTCGAACGACCGATCCTCGTGGGGCACAGCGACGGCGCCTCGATTGCGCTGATCCACGCGGGGACTTTTCCGCAGGCCGACGCGGCGGTCGCGGTACTCGCCCCGCACCTGTTCGTGGAGCCGGTGTGCACCGATGCAATCGCCGAGATCGCGCGGCGCTACGAAGCGCCGGGGCTGCGCGAGCAGCTCGGCCGCTACCACGACGACGTCGACGGCGCGTTCCGCTACTGGACCGAGGTCTGGCTCTCGGACACCTTCGCCGCCTGGACCATCGAGAAAGAAGTGGCCGCGATCCGCTGCCCGATCCTGGCGATCCAGGGCGAGGACGACCAGTACGGAACGATGCGCCAGCTCGACCATATCGCCGAGCTGCAGCCCGATGCGCAACTGCTGAAGCTCGCCGATTGCCGGCACAGTCCGCATCTGGATCGTCCCGACGAGGTCGTCGACGCGGTCGCCGCGTTCTGTCGCAGGATCGCCGCGCAGGAGGCGGCGGGCGACGCGTCTGCGCGCAGCTGACGCCGGACGCGGGCGCGGTCAGCCTACAATCGCTGCCTGCCGGGAAACGGAGAAAGGCATGCAGGTTCTGTGCGGAACCGATTTCAGCGACCGTGCCGAGGAGGCGGCGGCGCTCGGCGCGGCGCTCGCGCAGCGCACCGGGGGCGAACTGACGCTGGTTCACGTCCTCGACACGCGCAGCGTGCTGCTCGGCCCGGCGCCCGTGCTCGACGCGATCGAGGAGAACGCGCGGCAGCGGCTGCAGGCGAGCGCCGAAAGCCTGCGAGCCACCGGCGCGAAGGTGAGCACCGAACTGCCTGCGGGCTGGCCCGACGAGGCGATCGTCGCCGAGGCGAAGAAGCGCGGCGCAGGCCTGCTCGTACTGCCGGCGATCGGCCGGCGCGATGGCGTCGCGGTGCGACTGGGCAAGACCTGCGAGCGCGTGTTGCGCAGCACCGAGACGCCGATGCTGGTGCTGCGCGATGCGTCACCGCTTCTTTCGTGGCTGCGCGGCGAACGCGCACTGCGCCTGCTCGTCGCCTACGACTTCACGCCGCAGGCCGATGCCGCGCTGTTGTTCGCCGCCAGGCTCGCCGGGCTGGGCTCGTGCCAGCTGCTCGCTGCCTACGCGGAAGATCCGCGACGCGAGGCCACGCGACTCGGATTGCTCGACGAGCCGGGGCGCGCGCAGCAACACCTGCGCGAGGAGATCGCTGCCCGCATCGGGCGCGCACTGCCGTCGCTGCCGGTCGAAGTGGTGGTATCGGCGCACGAAGGCGAACCGGGGGCGCGGCTCGCGCAACTGGCCGAACACGAACAGGCCGACCTGCTGCTGGTCGGCTCGCACCAGCGCAATGCGGTCGAGCGCCTGTTCACCGGCTCGGTCGCGCTCGACCTGCTGCGCGATTCGCCGGTCAACGTGCTCGTGGTCCCCGGCGCCGCCGTCGCCTCGGCCTCGCTGCTTCCGCCGGTGATTCGGCGCATCGTCGCCGCCACCGACCTGTCGCCGATCGGCAATCGCGCGGTGGCGCACGCGCTCGCCCTCGCGCCCGCAGGCGCCGAAGTCGTCGTCGTTCACGTGGTCAGTCCGAACCTGATGCGCAACGGGCGCTACGGCCGGGCGTCGCATCCCGAGTTCGCCCGCGAGCACGCAGCGGTCGTCGCCGAACGGCGCCAGGCGCTCGAGGCGCTGGTCGCCGACCCGGGCAGCGCCAGGGTGCGCATCGACCTCGTCGAGAACGATCGCCCCGACCGCGCGCTGCTCGAAGCGATCGAACGCGAAGCCGCCGACCTCGTCTGCGCCGGAACCATCGGCCGTACCGGACTCGGCGCGATGCTGCTCGGCTCCACCGCGCAGACGCTGCTGCGCGGCACGCGAAGGCCGATATTGCTGGTGCAGCCGCAGGAGCGATAAAAAAGTGAAGGGTCAAGGGTGAAGGGGAAAAGCCTCGACCTCGGCAGTCGGGGCTTCTGCCCTTCACCCTTGACCCTTCACCCTTCACTTCTCGTCGAAGCAGCGGCGCGTCGCAGGCGATCCCCCACCGCGCGCCACTCGGGCGTCCGCGGGACGCGTTCAATGACGATGCGGTCGCAGCCGGATCGATCGAGGCGGCGCAGCGTGTCGTAGAGTTCGTGCGCGGTGCTTCGGGCGTCGTGCGACATCGCCAGGCCGACGTCGGCGATCGAAGGAGGCACCGAGCGCGACCAGAGGGCGACGCTGCGGCCCTGCGAGCGCCACTGCGCCACCCGCGCGGGCACTTCGTCGGCGTCGACGACCTCGACCGGCGTGGCCGGCGCGTAATGCGCATCGAGCGTGCCCGAGGCGCGCGGCGCGTGCGCGTCGCGTTCGAGCACTTCCTCGCCGAGCACCGCGGCGAGTTGCGCGACCGAGACGCCGCCGGGGCGCAACAGCACCGGCCGGCCGCGGCTGAGATCGACGATCGTCGACTCCACGCCGACCTCGCACGGACCGCCATCGAGAATCAGCGGCGCGTCGTCGCCCAGGTCTTCGACGACGTGCTCGGCGCGCGTCGGACTGATGCGACCGAAGCGGTTCGCCGACGGGGCCGCGATGCCCACGCCGCCGCGCCGCGCGAACGCATGCAGCAGCGCGCGCGCCACCGGATGGGCCGGCGCACGCAGCCCGATCGTCGACTCGGCGCCGCAGGCCCAGGCGGGCGCATCGGCAGCGCGCTTCAGGATCAGCGTGAGCGGCCCGGGCCAGAAAGCTTCGGCCAGGCGCTGTGCGCGCTGCGACCACTCGGCCCACAGCTTCGCGGGTCCGTCGTCGAGGATGTGCACGATCAACGGATGCCCGAGCGGGCGCTGCTTGATCCGGTACACCGCGGCGACCGCATCGCGATTCGCAGCGTCCGCGCCGAGCCCGTACACGGTCTCGGTGGGAAAGACGACCAGCTCACCGGCCGCGAGTCGCGCAGCCGCCTCCTCGATCGCCTCGGCATCGGCCGGCCGCACGGCCGTCATCGCGCGCAGGCTCCGATACCGAGGGATCGCTCTATCGCACCGGCGACGGCATCGGCTTCGGCCGCCGATGCGCCGAGGACGGTCACGTGGCCCATCTTGCGCCCGCGCCGCGCCTCGCGCTTGCCGTACAGGTGCAGCTTCGCGCACGGGTGCCGCAGCACCGACGCCCAATCGGGTTCGCGCATGGCGTTCGTGTCGCCGTGGAACCAGACATCGCCCAGCAGATTGAGCATCACGGCCGGCGCGAGCAGGCGCGTGTCGCCGAGCGGCAAGCCGGCGAGCGCGCGCGCCTGCTGCTCGAACTGGCTCGTCACGCAGGCGTCGATCGTCGCGTGGCCGGAATTGTGCGGACGCGGCGCGATCTCGTTGACGAGCAGCGTCGCATCGGCGAGCACGAAGAACTCGACGCACAGCACGCCCACGTAATCGAGCGCATCGGCGATGCGCCGCGCGGCATCGACGGCGCTTCGGGCGAGCGACGGATCGACGCGCGCGGGAAAGGTGGTGCGCGCGAGGATGCCGTCGCGGTGCACGTTGCCCGCGACCTCCCACGCCAGGCTCTCGCCGTCGAAGCCCCGCGCGAGCAGCACCGACAGCTCGCTGTCGAGCGCGAGCCGCCGCTCGAGCACGCAGGGCGCCGAACCCAGCGCGGCAAAAGCCGAACACGCCTCCTCGGCGTTCGCCACGCCGGCCTGCCCCTTGCCGTCGTAGCCCAGGCGCGCGAGCTTGACGATGCCGGGGAAGAGCGCATCGGGTGCTTCGCGCGCGTCGTCGACGCTGCGCAGCGCCTGATACGGCGCGGTGGGCAGCCCCGCCGCGCGAACGAAATCCTTCTCGGCGATGCGGTCCTGCGCGATCGCCACGCTGCCGGCCGAAGGCGCGACGATCGTCCGCTCGGACAGCTGCTGCAACGCGCGCGCGGGCACGTTCTCGAACTCGGTCGTCACCGCCGCGCAGGTTTCGGCCAGCTCGGCCAGCGCCGCTTCGTCGAGATAGTCGGCGCGCAGATGCCGCTCGGCGATCGAGCCTGCCGGACTGTCGGCGCCGGGGTCGAGCACGCAGACGCGATAGCCGAGGCTTTGCGCGGCCATGCAGAACATGCGACCGAGCTGGCCGCCCCCGAGCATGCCGAGCCAGCTGCCGGGCGCGAGCGGAGCCGAAGGCCGGCGCGGCAGCGGCGGCGCGGCAGCGGCAGTTGCCCCGTCGTTGCGCGGCATCGGGTTCATCGTCTAGGCGCCGTCAGGCGTCGGGCAGCGTCGTGCTGCGCGCCGATTCGGTCTGCGCGCTGCGGAAGGCAACGAGCCGGCCGGCCAGCGCCGGGTCGTCGACGGCGAGCATCGCCACCGCATGCAGCGCCGCATTCGCTGCGCCGGCCTCGCCGATCGCGAAAGTAGCCACCGGGATTCCGCGCGGCATCTGCACGATCGACAGCAGCGAGTCTTCGCCGCGCAGGTACTTCGACGGACAGGGAACGCCGAGCACCGGAACGATGGTCTTCGACGCGAGCATTCCGGGCAGATGCGCAGCCCCGCCGGCGCCGGCGATGATCGCCCGCAATCCGCGCTCGCGCGCGCGTTCGGCGTAGTCGAACATCTCGTCGGGCATCCGGTGCGCCGAGACGACGCGCGCCTCGAAAGGCACGCCGAACTCGCGCAGCACCGCCGCCGCGTGCTGCATCACGCCCCAGTCGCTGCCCGAACCCATGACGATGCCGACGAGGGCGTCGACCGCTTCCGTTGCCGCGGGTTCGTTGCCGACGGAAATTTCGCTCATCGCTCGCCGCTCTTCGATCGTTCGTCGTTGGTCGTTCGTCGTTGGTCCTGCGAGCCGGCGCCTCAGGCGCCGCTCGCCGTCGCAGCCTCGGGAGGCAGCTCCTCGCCGGCGATGCGGCGCAGCGCCTCGCGATAGCGCTCCGCAGTCTGCGCGACGACCTGCGGCGGCAGGTGCGGCGCCGGCGGCTTCTTGTTCCAGCCGGGCACGCTCTCGAGCCAGTCGCGCACGTACTGCTTGTCGAACGAGGGCGGAGACTCGCCGGGTCGCCACGAATCGGCCGGCCAGAAGCGCGACGAATCGGCGGTGAGCACTTCGTCCATCAGGTGCAGCGTGCCGTTTTCGTCGAGGCCGAACTCGAACTTGGTGTCGGCGACGATGATGCCGCGCGCAGCGCAGTGTTCGGCCGCGCGCCGATACAGCTCCAGGCTCAGATCGCGAATGCGTGCAGCGAGCGGCGCACCGATGCGCCGCGACATCTCGTCGAAGGAGATGTTCTCGTCGTGCTCGCCCTGCTCGGCCTTGGCCGCCGGCGTGAAGATCGGCTGCGGCAGGCGATCGGCCAGGCGCAGGCCCGCCGGCAGCGCGATGCCGCAGACGGCGCCGCTCGACTGGTAGTCCTTCCAGCCCGAGCCGATCAGGTAGCCGCGCACGACCGCCTCGACGAGGATCGGCTGCAGGCGCTTGACGACCATCGAGCGCCCGCGCACCTGATCGCGCTCGCCGGGCTGCACGACCGACTCCGGATCGATGCCGGTCAGGTGATTCGGAACGACGTCGGCGAGGCGCTCGAACCAGAACAGCGCCATGCGGTTCAGCACGCGCCCCTTGTCGGGAATCGGCTCGGAGAGCACGACGTCGAAGGCCGACAGGCGGTCGGTGGTGACGATCAGCAGCCGGTCGTCGCCGACCGCATAGTTGTCGCGCACCT
>CALCZN010000228.1:0-16509 GCA_937903095.1 uncultured Burkholderiales bacterium | reverse complement strand
CTCGTCGTAGGTGCGGCCGTGGCTCATCCAGTTGCCCGGCTCGCGGTCGGCGGCGACGATGCGCGCGCCGTCGACGTCGGCCGGCGACTTCGGGGCGGCAAGGCCGACGGCGTGCACGGCAGCCGTGGCAATGCCGATCGCGATCCATGCGATGTTCATCGCGCTCTCCTCCTCGGCGACGGTTCACCCGCCGCGCGGCTTGTCGTTCGATCGGCTATCGAAGCACCGACCGGTCATTCTCGATCAGGAGATGTGCCGGACGCAATGGCTTCGCGCGGCAGCGACTCGTACGCTTGCGCTTCATCGGCGGCGCGTGCGGGAACGCGGCTTCGGATGCCGCGATCGACGTGTCGACGATCACCGCGTTCTCTTGCGGCGCGGGCGTCGGCATGGCGATTGCTGCCTGCGGCTTTCGCCATGAAGCGCCGCCGAAACTTCCTTCGCATCCTCGCCAGCGGTGCCGTCGCGTCGCGCGTGGCGGCGCCGGCGAAGGCGACCAACGTGCCGCGCGCTCCGGCGCCGGCCGCTGCCGCCGGGGCGGGTGCAAAGACCGGCGAGGCCGCTCCCAGGGGTTCCCCGATGCTCCGCAAACCCATCCCCTCGTCGGGCGAGCCGCTGCCGGTCATCACCGGACGCCTGCTCGAGGAAACCGGCGCGCGCAGCCGCGCCTTCGTCGCGACGAAGGTCTGGACCTCCGGGCGCGAGGCCGGCATCCGGCAGATGGAGGAATCGTTCCGCCTGCTGCGCACGAAGACGATCGACCTGATGCAGGTGCACAACCTCGTCGACTGGCGTGCGCACCTGCCGTTGCTGCGCGAGTGGAAGGCGCAGGGCCGCATCCGCTACCTCGGCGTCACGCATTACACGTCGAGCGCGTATCCGCAGCTCGAGCAGGTCCTGCGCAGCGAAGCGCTCGACTTCGTGCAGCTGAACTACTCGATCGACGATCGCACGGCCGAGGAGCGCATCCTGCCGCTGGCCGCCGAGCGCGGGATCGCGGTGCTGGTCAACCGGCCCTTCGGCGGCGGCGGTCTGCTGCGCTCGCTGAGCGGCCGGCCGCTGCCCGCGTGGGCGGGCGAGACCGGCTGCGAGAGCTGGGCGCAGGCGCTGCTGAAGTTCGTCGTGTCGCATCCATCGGTGAACTGCGCGATTCCCGGCACCGGCAATCCGGCGCACATGCGCGCCAATGCGCAGGCGGGGATGGGCCCGATGCCCGACGAGGCGATGCGCAGGCGGATGATCGCCGACGCAGCCGCTCGAAAATGAAGCGCTGCGAAATACGGCGTTTCCGCGCCCGAAGCGGTTTGCGCAGTCAAAATCGCTGTGTAACGCAGCGGGGGAGGCCCCGGATGAACCGCACCGTATCGCTCCCCGGCGGGGACGCCGTTCCCGCTCTCGGACAGGGAACCTGGAACATGGGCGAGCGCGCCGCCGCGCGCGCCGAGGAGATCGCCACGATCCGCCTCGGCCTCGATCTCGGCCTGACGCTGATCGACACCGCGGAGCTTTACGGCGACGGCCGCTCGGAGTCGCTCGTCGGCGAGGCGATCGCCGGGCGCCGCGACGAAGTCTTCCTCGTCACGAAGGTGCTGCCGTCGAACGCCTCGCGCGACGGCGTCGTCGCCGCGTGCGGGCGCAGCCTGCGGCGCCTGCGCACCGACCGCATCGACCTCTATCTGCTGCATTGGCGCGGATCCCTGCCGCTCGCCGAGACGGTGGAGGGCTTCGAGCAGCTGCGACGCGACGGCAGCATCCGGCACTGGGGCGTGAGCAATCTCGATCTCGACGACATGCGCGAGCTGTGGTCGCTGCCCGGTGGCGCGCAGGTGGCCGCGAACCAGCTGCTCTACAACCTCGGGCGCCGTGGCATCGAATGGGACCTGCTGCCGTGGCTGCGCGAGCGCTCGATCCCGGTGATGGCCTACTCGCCGATCGAGCAGGCGCGGCTGCTGGGCGATCGCCGGCTCAAGGCGATGGCGGAGCGTGTCGGCCGCACGCCGGCGCAGCTCGCACTCGCCTGGCTCCTGTCCAGGCCCGACGTGATCGTCATCCCGAAGACGGCGCATCGCGAGCGGATGCACGAGAACGCCGAAGCATTGCAGCGCCCGCTGGACGGCGCCGAGTCGGAGGAGCTCGATCGGCTGTTCGCGCCGCCCGAAGGGCCCACGCCGCTCGAGATGATCTGACCCGCTTCGCGTTCAAGGAAAAAGAACTGATCCCGGTCGAGCCCATCGTCGATGGGAAGCGGCATCAATCCAGCGTCCTCCGATAGAACCGCAGCCCCACCGCGATCACCACCACCATGAACAGCGCGATCGGCCACGCCTGCGGCCACAGCTCGTACCACGAGTTGCCCTTGAGCAGGATCCCGCGCACGAGCACGAGGAAGTGCGTCAACGGCAGCAGCGATCCGATCCATTGCGCCCATTCCGGCATTCCGCGGAACGGAAACATGAACCCCGACAGCAGGATCGACGGCAGGAAGAAGAAGAACGTCATCTGCATCGCCTGCAGCTGGCTGCTGGCGATCGACGAGAAGGTGATGCCGAGCACCAGGTTCGCCGCGATGAAGAGCAGCACGACGGCGAAGAGCACGCCGAGGCTGCCGAGCATCGGGATGCCGAACACCCAGCGCGCGGCGGCGAGCACGAGCACGACCTGCACGAGCCCGATCGCGATGTAGGGGACGATCTTGCCGGTCATCACCTCGATCGGCAGCGCGGGGGTGGCGAGCAGGTTCTCCCAGGTGCCGCGCTCGCGTTCGCGCGTGAGCGCGAGACTCGTCATCAGCACCATCGTCATCGTGAGGATGACGCCGAGCAGCCCCGGCACGATGTTGTACTGCGTGATGCCTTCGGGGTTGTAGCGACGGTGCAGGCGCAGCTCGACGAGGCCGGCCGGCGGCGCATGCGGCATCAGCACGCCGGCCGCGTCGCGCGCGACGACTGCCTGGATCATCGCGTCGAGCGCCGCCAGCGCCCCGCTCGTCGCCGCCGGGTCGGTGGCGTCGGCCTCGACGAGCAGCGCCGGCCGCTCGCCGCGCACGAGCCTGCGCGAGAAGTCCTCCGGGATCGTCACCGCGAACTGCACGTCGCCGCGCGCCAGCATGTCGTCGATCTCGTCGGTCGATCGCGCGGCGGCGACGACCTCGAAGTAGCCGGTGTTCTGCACGCCGGCGACGATGCTGCGCGACCACACGCTCTGGTCGAGCGAGAGCACGGCAGTGGGCAGGTGCCGCGGATCGGTGTTGATCGCGAAGCCGAACAGCAGCAGCTGCAGCACCGGAATGCCGACGATCATCCCGAAGGTGAGGCGGTCGCGCTGCAGCTGCGTGAACTCCTTGACCACGATGCCCCACCAGCGGCGCGGCGAGAAGCGGGTCATCGGGCAGGGCCTCCTTCGGAGGGCGGCCGAGCGGCGGCATCCCGACGGGCGGCTTTCGGGCTCGCCTCGGGCTCGGCGCCCGGCGCATCCATCAGCCGGATGAACGCGTCCTCGAGCGTCGGCTCGATGGGCTCCACGCGCAGATGCTCGCGCTGCGCGATCGATCGCATGCTGCGCTCGAGCAGCGCGGCATCGTCTCCGGTCACGTGCAGGGTGTTGCCGAAGGCCGTCACGCGCGCGACGCCGGGAAGCGCACGCAGCCGCTCGACTTCGTCGGGCGCCTCGCGCCCCGAAACCGACCACGCCGCCAGCCGCTGGCTGGCGATCACCTCGTCGGCGGTCCCCTGCGCGAGCAGACGTCCCGCCGAGATGTACGCCAGCCGATGGCAGCGCTCGGCTTCGTCCATGTAGTGCGTCGACACGAGCACCGAGATGCCATCGGCGGCGAGCCGATGGATCTCGTCCCAGAAGTCGCGGCGCGCCTTCGGGTCGACGCCCGCCGTCGGCTCGTCGAGCAGCAGCAGGCGCGGCTCGTGCAGCAGGCAGGCGGCAAGCGCCAGGCGCTGCTTCCAGCCGCCCGACAACGCGCCGGCGAGCTGGTCGCGCCGATCGGCCAGGCCCAGCGAATCGAGCGCGCGCGCCACCGCCTCGCGCCGGTGCGGCATCCCGTACATGCGCGCGACGAAGTCGAGGTTCTCGGCGATCGTCAGGTCTTCCCACAGCGAGAAGCGCTGCGTCATGTAGCCGACGTTGCGCTTGATCGCCGCCGTCTCGCGGATCACGTCGTAGCCGAGGCAGGTGCCGCGGCCGCTGTCCGGTCGCAGCAGGCCGCACATCATGCGGATCGACGTCGTCTTGCCGCTGCCGTTCGGGCCGAGGAAGCCGAAGATCTCGCCGTAGCGCACGCGCAGCGACAGGTCGACGACGACGTGCCTGTCGCCGAAATGCTTGTTCAGGCCTTCGACGTCGATGGCGAAGCGCTCGTTCGGCCTGTCGGCGTCTCGCGCATCCGCATTCATCGCCTCGCCCGCCGCGATGGTCCGCTCGCCGGTGCTCAACGCCTTGCCCCGCCGTTCGGCGCGCCGAGCAGTTCGACGTCCACCGGCTGCCCCGGATGCAGGCGCGCCGCCGCGGTCGGCGAAGGTCGCGCCTCGACGAGGAAGACGAGCTTCTGCCGCGCGTGCTCGCCGTAGATCACCGGCGGCGTGTATTCGGCGCGCGGCGCGACGAAGACGACGCGCGCGTCGATCGGCATCTCGCACCCGTCGCAATGCGCGCGTACCGCGTCGCCGATATGCATCGCGCCGACCCGTGCCTGCGGCACGAAGAAGCGCAGCTTCACGTTCTGCAGCGGCAGCAGGCTGACGACCGGCGCGCCCGCCGGCACCGATTCGCCGACGCGAAAGAAGGTGTCGGCCACCGCCGCGCCGCCGGGCGCGGTCGGCGCCTTCTGCTCGACGCGGGTCGCCGCCTGCTCGTGCGCCGCGCGCGCCGCCTCGAGTTCCGCGCGCGCCGCGGCGATCTCGGGTTCGCGTCCGATGCTCGCCTCGGCGTTGCGCACCTGCGCCTGCGCCTGCGCGAGCTGCGCAGTGTCGCGGTCGCGCGCCGAGCGCGCCGCGTCGAGACTCGCCTGCGAGACGAAGCCCTGCGCGCGCAGCCGTTGCTGCTGCCGCAGCGTCTCCTCCGACAGCGCGAGCGAAGCACGAGCCGCGGCGACCTGCTGCCGCAGGGCATCGATCTCGGCGACGCGGCGCGACGCGCTGAGGTTCTCGATGTTCGCCTGCGCCGCCTGGACGCGCGCCTGCGCCTCGTCGACGGCAGCCTGCTCGAAGGAGTCCTCGATCGCGAACAGCGCGTCGCCGCGCTTCACCGCGTCGCCGCGCGCCACCGAGAGGCGGGCGAGCGTGCCGCCGTACGGCGAGGCGACGAGCACGAACTCGCCTTCGACGTAGCCCTGCAGCGCGTCCGACGAACGATCGGAGCAGGCGGCCGACAGTGCCGCGGCGGCCAGCAGGCCGGCAAGCGCAGGGCGACAGGCGACGATGCGCCGCGCGGGGGCGGACCGCGCGGCTCGACGTGGCGTAGGCGTCATCGAGCGGGCCCGCGCGGGCGCGGGCAGGCAGAACGTGGAGCGAATCATCCTCCATCGGGGACAATACCGGGCTTCCCACCGATCCGGGTGCGGCGGCGACGCGGGCGCTGTCCGCACTTCCCCAACGATGCCAGCCCACTCCTGCCTCCGTTCCCGCGCCTCATCCGAGCGCCCGGGCAGCTCCGCCTGGGCGATGCTGTTCGCGCTCACCGGCGGCTTCGCGCTCAGCCAGGCCTATCGCACGGTCGCCGCGATCATGGCGCCGCAACTGCAGGCCGAGTTCGATCTCGATCCGCAGGCGCTGGGCGTGTTCGCCGGCACCTTCCATCTCGCGTTCGGCGCACTGCAACTGCTGATGGGCATCGGCATCGACCTGTACGGCGTGCGCCGAACGGTGCTCGTCGCCTTCCCGCTCACCATCGTCGGGGCGGCGCTGTCGGCGTACACCGATCGCTTCGGCGTGCTGCTCGCCGGCCAGGCGCTGATCGGCATCGGCTGCGCGCCGGCCTTCCTCGTGTGCACGGTGTTCATCGCGCAGCGCTTCCCGGCCACGCGCTACGCATCGGTGTCGGGGCTCGTGCTCGGCCTGGGCGGCATGGGCATGCTCGCCACCGGAACGCCGCTGGCCTGGCTGATCGAGGCCGGGTCGTGGCGCTCGGGCTTCGTGGCGCTCGGGGTTCTCTCCGTGCTCGCGTGGCTGGCGATGGCGCGCTTCGCGCGGGAGCGGGAAACGCCTCGCGCCGATCCGTCGGCCGACGGTGGACCGGGTTCTCCCCGCGTCGAACGGGAGTCGCTCGGACAGGCGCTGCGCGGTTTCGCCTCGCTGTTCGCCGTGCCGCACACCTGGGGCATCCTCGCGCTGGCCACCGTCAGCTACGCGGCCTTCGTATCGCTGCGCGGGCTGTGGCTCGGGCCGCTGCTGGTCGACCGCTACGGCTTCTCGCTGGTGGCGAGCGGCAACGTGGCGATCGCCGTGTCGGTCGCGTCGATGATCGGCCCGCCGCTGTTCGGACGCCTCGATCCGGGGCGCGCGACGCGGCGGCGCTGGCTGCTCGTCGGCACGCTCGTCTGCGCGGCGATGTTCGCGCTGCTCGCACCGGGCTTCGACGCTTCCTTCGACGTGATCGTCTCGATCGTCTTCTCGCTGCTCTCGGGCTACGGCGTGCTGCAGTACGCCGACGTGCGCGACGCGTATCCGGCGTCGATGACGGGGCGGGCGCTGTCGCTGTTCACGATGGCGCTGTTCCTCGGCGTCGCGCTGATGCAGTGGCTGACCGGCGCGGCGGCGTCGGCAGCCGTCGCGATCGGCTGGCCGCCCTTCGCCGCCGCTTTCGGGACGATCGCGGCGATGCTCGGGATCGGCGCGCTGCTGTTCGTCCGGTTGCCGCAACCGCGTTGAGCTGACGCGCCGCTGTCGGCTGGCTTTACATTCCGACAGGATTTGCGGCGGCCGATTTTTCCGACCATGAGAATTTTCCGTGCGATACCGCACTCTGGCCTTGGTTCTTGCTCCCCTACCCTTTCCAACAAGAGCATCGAGCAGGGGGGAGATTTTCAAGAACGATTCCGACCGCAGGCCGGACGACGAGTCGTGTACGCAAGACACGTCGGCCCAGGCGCAGTCCGCCAGGCGGCGCGCGCTGCTCGTCGCGATGCCGACGATCTTCTCCCTGCACCCCGGCCTGGCCGCGGCGCACGCACGCACGCAGCAGCGTGCTCGTGCTGGCGAAGGAAGGCACGCCCGTCGACGGCGACGGCAACTACCTGTGCGTGGAGAAGCCGTGGCGTGCCGAGTCCAACGAGAAGGGTTGGCTCATCGATCGGCAAGCGACGCTCGAGGTCACCCGGTTCCCGGCGAATCGCCAGTACTACAGCAAGACCACCGGCTACAAGGGCAAGACCGTCTATACCGAGGTGAACCCTCGACAGATGTGCAGGGACGGCGGCGACCACTACTTCAAGGAAGACGAGAAGCAGGGTGGCTATTCGTCGCTCGAGGAAAACGCGGTGGAGCTGTTCGGCAAGGGAACCGACGGCGACAAGGGCGACAAGGACGGAAACTGGCGCCACATCAGCCTCGGGAAGAAGGGCGCGCTCGTTTCCTCCACTGCACTCGCCTCGTTCGAGGGCGCGAACTGCCGCGATGTGATATGAGCCGCACCGCGCCCGCGCGGCGCTGGCGGGTGCCGGCCGACAAGCCTTTCGCCTGGGCGCACGCGCCGCCGGGGCACGTGCTCTATCACCGGCCCTCGGGACAGACGCATTTCGTGAACGAAGGCACCGCGCTGCTGCTCGACCAATGCCTGCTCGAGCCGCACGACGCCGACGCAGCAGCGCTCGCGCTGGCCGCGCTGCAGAACGCCGAGCCCGACCCGCAGTTCCGCCGCCACGTGGCCGAGCTGCTGCGCCATCTCGAGGATCTCGGCCTGGCCGAATCCATCGCGGCGTGAGTTCCCTCGCCGGCACGGTCTCGGCACTCGCGCCCGACGTTTTCGCCGAGCGCCTGCGCGAAGGGCTCGGCCTGCGCATCGGTCCTTTCGACTTCCGGCTCCGGGTGCGCGTGCCCGGGCTCGCTCACGCCCTGCACTCGCTGTACGGCGCCCATCCGGTGCTCGACGACGAACGCGTCTTCCACGGACACGTCTCGCTCGACGAGGTACGCGCGCGCTGGCCCGGCTCGCCGCGGCGCGTGCGCTTTCGCGTCGACGGACGCAGGCCGCACGAGGACCGGCCGATCGAGCACGCGCTCGCCGTGCTCGAATGGGGGCTGAATCTCGTCATCGCCCTGCGCTTCCACGGCTGGCTGCTGCTGCATGCGGCCGTGCTCGAGCGCGACAGCCGCGCGCTGGTGATGCCGGCGATGCCCGGACACGGGAAGACGACCCTGTGCGCCGCGCTCGCGCACCGGGGATGGCGGCTGCTCTCCGACGAGTTCGGCATCGTGCGGCCGGGCTCGACCGATTTCATTCCGCTGCCGCGACCGATGCCGCTGAAGAACGAGTCGATCGACGTGCTGCGTGCCTTCGCGCCGCAGGCCTGGTTCGGCCCGCGCATCGAAGGCACGCTGAAGGGAACGATCTCGCATCTGCGCGCGCCGGCAGACAGCGTCGCGCGGGCGAACGAAACCGCCCGTGCGGCGTGGGTCGTGTTCCCGCGCTGGAGCGCGGGCGCCGGGCTGTCGCTGGAACCGGTGAGCCTGCAGGACGCGTTCTTCTCGCTGGCGACGAACGCGTTCAACTACGAGCTGATCGGCGAGCCCGCGTTCGAGACGGTCAAGTCGATCGCCGGCGAATCGCAGCGCCTTCGCCTGCGCTATTGACCACCTGCTCGGCGCGCTAGCCCAGGCCGAAGCGCAACGGCGCGCCGCGCTGTGGGATCTGGACCGCGTCGTGAACGCGCTGCGCGACGAGCTGCCCGAGCCGGTCGTCGTGCTGAAGGGCTGCGCCTACGCGCTGGCCGGACTGCCGAACGCGAGCGGACGCTCGCTGGTCGACGTCGACCTGCTCGTGCCGAAGGAACGGCTCGCCGCGGTAGAGGCGAGGCTGCGCGAAGGCGGATGGGTGACGGCGGAACTCGACGTCCACGACGAGCGCTACTACCGCTCGTGGTCGCACGAACTGCCTGCGCTCGTGCACGTCGACCGCGAGACCGAGGTCGACCTGCATCACAACATCGTGATGCCGACTTCGCGCGCGCGACCCGACGCCCGCCTTCTGCTCGAGGCGGCGCGGCCGCTGCCGGGCAGCGCGCTGCACGTGCTGTCGCCGGTGGACATGACGCTGCACGCGATGGCACACCTGATGACCAGCTCGGATCTCGCCGACGCGCTGCGCGAGCTGGTCGACGTCGACGAATTGCTGCGCCACTTCAGCGAACACGAACCCGGCTTCTGGAAAGCGTTCTGGCCGCGCGCCGAGGCGCTCGATCTCGCGCGGCCCGCATTCCACGCATTGCGGCAGGCGCAGCGCTGCCTCGGCACGCCGATTCCCGATGCCGTGCGCGATGCCTCGCGCGCGGGGGCTCCCGCGGGTCCGGCCGTGCGCATCACCGAGGCGCTGATGCCGCTCGCGCTCTTTCCGATGCACCCCGACGCGGCGAACGCGCGCGCGCGGGCGGCGCGGCTGCTGCTGTTCCTTCGCTCGCACTGGATCCGGATGCCGCTGCCGCTGCTCGCCCGACATGCGGCGAACAAGCTGCGGATCCGCTGGCAGTCCCGCTGAAGGGCAGCGCCGTCGCGCGGCAGTTCCTTCGCGCGGCAGCCTCTCGCGCGGCAGCCCTTCAGCCCCCCGCGACCAGCCGCGCGAGCTGCGCGCGCATCCGCAGCGGATCGACCGCCTGCAGCAACCGCCCCACGCGCGGCGCCAGCTTCGTCACGTCGGCGCGCAGGATCTCGCGCTTGACGCGCAGCAGGCTCGCCGGGTGCATCGAGAACTCGCGCAGTCCCATGCCGAGCAGCAGGTGCGTCGCGCCCCAGTCGCCGGCCATCTCGCCGCAGACGGCCACCGGCTTGCCTGCGCGTCGCGCGGCGCGGATCGTCATCGCCACCAGGCGCAGCACCGCCGGATGGAAGGGCTCGTAGAGCGAAGCCACCTCGTGGTCGGCGCGATCGATCGCCAGCGTGTACTGCGTGAGATCGTTGGTGCCGATCGACAGGAAATCGAGCCGGCGCACGAACAGGCTCGCCGACAGCGCCGCCGCCGGGATCTCGACCATGCCGCCCACCGGCAGGCCTTCGTCGAAGGCGATATTGCGCTCGCGCAGCTGCACCTTGGCGATGCCGATCAGGCGCAGCGTCTGGTCGATCTCGTGGCCGTGCGCGAGCATCGGGATCAGCAGCCGTACCGGCCCGTGCGCCGACGCGCGCAGGATCGCGCGCAGCTGCACGAGGAACATCGAGGGCTGCGACAGGCAGTAGCGAATGGCGCGCCGGCCGAGCGCCGGATTCTGCGCGAGCTGCGCGCCGCCGCGTGCAAGCGTCTTGTCGGCGCCGACGTCGAGCGTGCGGATGGTGACCGGCCGCCCCTGCATCGCGAGCACCGCTTCGCGATAGGCCTCGTACTGCTCGTCTTCGTGCGGCAGCTCGCGACGGTTCAGGAACAGGAACTCCGAACGGAACAGCCCCACGCCCTCGGCTCCGCCGGCGAGCGCGACAGCCGCTTCGTCGGGACGCTCGATGTTCGCGCACAGCCGGATGCGCGTGCCGTCCTTCGTGATCGCCGGCACGTGCAGCAGCTTCTGCAGCGCCTCGCGTTCGCGCAGCCCCACCGCCTGCAGATGGCGGTACTGCGACAGCACGCCCTCGTCGGGCGCGACGATGACGATGCCCTGCTCGCCGTCGAGCACGAGCCAGTCGTCGTCGGCGATGAGCCGGCTCGCCAGGCCCGCGCCGACGACCGCCGGCACGTTCATGCCGCGCGCGAGGATCGCCGTGTGCGAAGTGGCGCCGCCCTGGTCGATGGCGAAGCCCACCGCCGATCGCAGCGCCAGCATGTCGGCCGGAGAGAGGTCCTCGGCGACGAAGATGCTCGGCTCGTCGCGCCCGGGGTGCACGCGCGCGCGCGAACCCGACAGCACGCGCGTCACGCGGTCGGCCACCTGCAGCACGTCGCGGCCGCGCTCGCGCAGGTACGCATCGTCGATCTCCTCGAACTGCGCGGCGAGCTGCGCGGCCTGCGAGGCGAAGGCCCACTCGGCATTGCTCAGGTGCTGGCGCACGCTGTCGCGCGCCGCATCGACCAGCGCCGGATCGTCGAGGATCATTGCGTGCACGTCGAGCAGCGCGCGCGCTTCGGCAGGGCCCTCCTCGGGAAGCTGCTCGGCGATCGCCTGCAGCTCGGCCCTGACGACCTCGATCGCCGTCTCGAGCCGCGTGAGTTCGCGCTCGACCTGCGTCTCGATGACGCGGTAGCGCGGCACGTCGCGCTCGCTCGCTTCGAGCCGGCGCGCGCGGCCGATGACGATGCCGCCGCCCACGCCGATGCCGTGCAGGCTGAACATGGACTCAGCCCAGCTCCTCTTCGAAGCCCGAGGCGACGAGTGCGCGCAGCGCCTCGACCGCATCGGTCTCGTCGGGGCCCTCCGCCTCGACCACCAGCGTGCTGCCCCGGGCTGCGGCCAGCATCATCACGCCCATGATGCTCTTCGCGTTGACGCGCCGCGCGCCCTTGGAGAGCCACACTTCCGAACGGTAGCGCGAGGCGGTCGCGGTCAGCCGCGCCGACGGGCGCGCGTGCAGACCGAGCCGGTTCACGACGACGACCTCCGCTCTCGTCATGGCGTGCGCGGCGCAGGCGGAGCGCTCGCCGCGCTCTCGTCGGCGTCCACCGCGCGAATCGAGCGGCGGCCGCTGTCCAGCAGCGATTCGACCAGCTCGTCGACCGGCATGCGCCGGTTCTGCAGCGCCTTCAGCAGCATCGGCAGGTTCACGCCGGCCACCACGCGCACGCGATCGGGCACCGCCAGCTGCGTGGCGATGCGTGACGGCGTGGCGCCGTACACGTCGGTGAACACGACGGCGCCGCTGCCGTCGTTGATGCGCGCGAGCAGCTCGCGCCCGCAGTTCAGCGCCGTCTCGGGATTCTCGTCGGGGACCACGTCGAGCGCGGCCAGCTGCGGCGGCAGCCGGCCGAACACGTGGCGCGTGCAGCGGATCAGCGCGCTGCCGAAAGGCTCGTGCGAAACGACGAGGATGCCGATCATCGCAGGCGCAGCGCGGCGCGAACGAGAGGAATCGCCATCGCTCAGGCGGCTCGCGGCCGCGCGACGGCAGCCTCGAGTTTGTCTACGAACAATCGCGCGACGTCGAAGCCCTTCTGCTGGCGGATCTCCTGGAAGCAGGTGGGGCTCGTCACGTTGATCTCGGTGACGTAGTCGCCGATCAGGTCCAGGCCCACCAGCAGCAATCCGCGCGCGGCGAGCTTCGGCGCGAGCGCCTCGCCGACTTCTCGATCGCGCGCCGACAGCGGCTTCGCCACGCCGGTGCCGCCGGCGGCGAGGTTGCCGCGGAACTCGCCCGTCTTCGGGATGCGCGCGAGACTGAAGGGGACGACCTCGCCGCCGATCAGCAGCACCCGCTTGTCGCCCTCGGAGATCTCGGGAATGTAGCGCTGCGCCATCACGGTGCGCGCGCCGAACAGGTTCAACGCCTCGATGATCACCGACAGGTTCGGGTCGCCGTTCTTGGCGCGGAAGATCGACGTGCCGCCCATGCCGTCGAGCAGCTTGAACACCGCCTCGTCGTGCTCCTCGACGAAGGCGCGCAGCTCGTCGGCTGAGCGCGTGACCAGCGTGGGCGCGGCGAACTCGGGGAACTCGGCGACCGACAGCTTCTCGTTGTGGTCGCGGATCGCGCGCGGATCGTTGAACACGCGCGCGCCTTCGCGCACCGCCTGCTCGAGCAGGTAGGTGGAGTAGACGTACTCCATGTCGAAGGGCGGATCCTTGCGCATCAGCACCGCATCGAAGGCGGCGATCGGCTCGCGCGCCGGGGTGCCCAGCGCGTACCATGGCGCGCCGCTGCCGCTGGCGTCGGTGATCGTCAGCGGCGTGGCGACGACCATCGCGCGCTCGTTCGCATACGACAGCTGGTGCTGTTCGCAGACGAAGAGCGCGTGGCCGCGCGCAGCCGCCTCCACCATCATCGCGTAGGTCGTGTCCTTCCAGGTCTTGATCTTCGGCAGCGGATCGAGGATCACCAGCAGGCGCATGGTCAGCGTCCTTCGTCAGCCGTACAGCGACGGGTCGGGGTCGGTCTGCTCCAACTCGACGGCGGCAGCGAGCAGCGCCAGGCGCGCCACGACGCCGTAGACGTAGAAGCGGTTCACCGCGTGCTCGACCGACTCGCCGCGGTCGGGCAGATGGCAGCTCGCCGCGAACGGCAGCGGCACGAAATGCATTCCCGGCGCGTTCAGGTTCTCGTCGGGGCCGCGCTGAGTATGCACGCGATAGAAGCCGCCGACGACGTAGCGGTCGATCGTGTAGACGACCGGCTCGGCGACGCCGCCGTCCACCGTCTCGACCGTGGGCACGCCTTCCTGCACGACGACCTCGTCGACCGTGCGCCCGTGCGCGCCCGAGGCCATCGCCTCGCGCTCGGCGGCGCTCGCGCGCCGCACCTGCGCCGCCTCGCGCACCGCGGTGACGCCGATGCCGCAAGTGCCCGCGTTCGCCTTCACGACGGCGAAGGGCTGCTCGCCGATGTCGTGTTCGCGGTAGCGCGCACGCGACTGGCGCAGGATCCGGTCGACCGCCGCCGCGACGCGGTCGAGGCCCGCGCCGCCGAGGAAATCGACGTCGCTGCATTCGACGAAATTCGTCGTGATCAGCCAGGGGTCGAAGTCGAACTGCTTGGCGAAGCGGCGCGCGACTTCGGTGTAGGCGGCGAAATGCCGCGCCTTGCGACGCAGCGCCCAGCCGGCGTGCAACGGCGGCAGCAGCACCTGCTCGTGCACGTTCTGCAGCACCTCGGGAAGGCCCGACGAAAGATCGTCGTTCAGCAGGATCGAGCACGGATCGAAGTCGGCCAGGCCCACGCGCAAGCCCCGGCGCATGACCGGTTCGACGACCAGCGTGTCGCCGTCACCGGCGTCGATGCGCAGCGGCGCGGACGCGCCGGGGTCGACGCTGCCGTAGCGCACGCGCAGCCCGGTCTGGCGCAGGATCGTCGACGGCCGGCGCAGGTTGCGCAGGTAGCGCGCGTCGCGGCGCCGTGCGTCGGGAATCAGCAGCAGGTTGCGCGCGTCGGGGCAGTATTTCTCGATCGCCGCCATCGCCGCCTGCACCGCCAGCGGCAGCGTGTCTTCCGCCAGATTCTCGAAGCCCGCCGGGAACAGGTTCGTGTCCACCGGCGCGATCTTGAACCCGGCATTGCGCAGGTCGATCGACGCATAGAACGGCGGGGTGTGGTCCTGCCATTCGAGGCGGAACCAGCGCTCGATGCGAGCGCTCGCCTCGAGCAGGTGCCGCTCGAAATCCTGCAGCGGCGCGGAGATCGCCGGGGCGAAATCGGGAAGCATGGGACGGAAACGGTGCGCGCTGCCGCCATGGCAGCCACGCACCGATTGTATCCGTCGGGTCGCCGCCCCGAGGGTCAGCCCGCCTCGCCCGGAACCGCTGCAAGGCCGCCGGCGACCGGCAGCGCCGGCTGCGCCTGGCTGGCCGGTTCGCGCTCCGGCAGGCGCGACAGCGCGTTGCAGGCGAGCGCCGCGGCATAGGGCAGCGACTGCAGCAGCAGGATCACCATCCACATTTTCGCCTCGAAGGCCCGGCCCGGCTGCGTGAGCAGCACGCCCAGCGCGCAGACGACGAGGCCGGCAAAGAGGAACGCTTCCTCGCGCACCGGCAGCGCCGACCGGGGCGCGGCGGCTGCCTTGGCATCCTTGCCGCTCGCCTTGCGCGTGATCTCGAAGACGGCGCGACGGAAGGCCAGCCCGCTGAAGACGCCGCGCGCGATCGCGTGCGACAGCGCCATGCCGGCGAGCGCCGAACCGGCGATGTCGGAGGCGGTGCAGCGCACGCGCCGGGCATAGAGCAGCGGCCCGAAGCCGGCCTTGACGACGAAGAAGACGAGCAGCGGCATCATGAACAGCGCGATCGGCAGGCTGAACGACTGCGGCGCGGCCAGCACGCCCAACGTCCAGAACATGGCCGCGAAAGCGAACACCAGATGCAGCGCATCACCCAGCCACGACAGCCAGCCGGTGAGGAAGTGATAGCGCTGCCCGGCCGTGAGACGCTCGCCCGACACCAGCGCGTGCCAGTGTCCCACGAGGATCTGCATCGCGCCCTGCGCCCAGCGGCGGCGCTGCTTGCGGAACGAGCCGAAATCCTCCGGCGTGAGCCCGTGGCCCATCGCTTCGTCGACGTAGACGGTGGAGCAGCCCGCCTGCATCAGGCGCAGGCCGAGTTCGGCGTCCTCGCAGATCGTCCACTCGGCCCATTGTCCGTGCTCGCGCAGCGCCTGCGCGCGGATCAGCGTCATCGTGCCGTGCTGGATGATCGCGTCGCGCTCGTTGCGGTGATGCATGCCGATGCGGAAGAAGCCGTCGTACTCGTAATTCATCATCCGGCGCAGCGGCTGGTTCTGCCACTCGCGGTGCGCCTGCGGCGCCTGCACGACGGCGACTTTCGCATCGTCGAAATGCGCGACCAGCGAGCGCAGCCAGTCGCGGCGCACGACGTAGTCGGCGTCGACGACGCCGACGATCTCGGCGGCCGGATCGGTCTGCCCCAGGCCGAAGTTCAGCGCGCCGGCCTTGAAGCCCGGCCAGCTCGGCAGGTGGAAGAAGCGGAAACGCTCGCCCAGCCGCTCGACGTGCGCCTGCACCGGCTTCCACAGCGCCTCGTCCTTCGTGTTGTTGTCGATGACGAGCACTTCGTAGTTCGAGTAGTCGAGCCGCGCCAGGCTGTCGAGCGTGGCGATCACCATCTCGGGCGGCTCGTTGCAGCAGGCCAGGTGCACCGAGACGCGCGGCTCGCGCGCACCTTCGGCCAGCGGGCGCGGCTCGAAGCGGCGGCGCAGGTTGCCCGGCCAGTACATCTCGACGAACTCGAAGCCGTTGGCCAGCAGGATCGCGACCATCGCGCCGAGCGAGGGCAGCAGCAGCGCGAGCGCCGCCCAGTCGGTGGGCCGCAGGTAGTAGTCGAAGGGCAGCGCGACGAGCCACACGGCGAGCGAGGCCACCGCCTGGATCATCGTCGCGAAGGCGACGCGACTGGCCAGCCGCATCCGCGCGAAGGCCACGAAGAACCACAGGATGGGCCCCAGCGCGAGCAGCGAAGCCGCCAGCGCCTTGTCGCCCCAGTGCGGGTCGTTCTGGATCGGGCCGGTCATCGCGAACTTCGGCGTGCGAGCGGCGTCGAACATGCCCCAGTACGCGCCGGTGCGGCCTTCGTTGGCGCTCTTCCACGGCTGGTCGACCGCTTCCATCAGGTAGTAGTCGATCGAGTTCGCGCGCGCGTAGCTGACGAAATCGCGGATGAAGCGCGCCTGCATCGCCGGCGTGGCGCTCGCGTCCTCGAAGCGGTCGCCGCGG
>CALCZN010000227.1:0-1829 GCA_937903095.1 uncultured Burkholderiales bacterium | reverse complement strand
GAGAAGTCTTCTGCGCCCATGCTCGGGTCGAGATCGCGCACGACGTTCGCGGCGCCGACCAGTTCGTCGGCCACCGCCGCGCCGAAGATCGCCTCGCGCGTGCTGTTGATCGTCGCCGGATACACGCGCTCGTAGGCGAGCGAGGCCTTCGCGCCGAAGCCCGCGGCCACCGACTCGACGAGCGCGCGCAGCCGCTGCTCGACCATCGCCTGCGTCGACTCGCGGAAAGTGCGCACGGTGCCGACGAGCTTCGCCTCGTGCGGAATGACGCTCATCGCGCCCGGATGCCCGGCCTGGATCGAGCACAGACTGACCACGGCCGAATCGATCGGGCTGACGTTGCGCGAGACGATCGACTGCGCCGCGGTGATGATGTGCGCGGCGACGAGCACCGGATCGACCGCCAGGTACGGATGCGCACCGTGCCCGCCACGACCTTCGATGGTGATCGTGATGCGGTCGGCGGCAGCCATGATCGGACCGGGTCGCACGCCGATGATTCCGGGCGGCAGAGCCGGCCAGTTGTGCATCGCGTAGACGGCGTCGCAGGGAAAGCGCTCGAACAGCCCGTCGTCGATCATCGCCCTGGCGCCGCCGTGTCCTTCCTCGCCGGGCTGGAAGATCAGGTGGACGGTGCCGTCGAAATCGCGACTCGCGGCGAGGTAGCGCGCGGCGCCGACCAGCATCGTGACGTGCCCGTCGTGCCCGCAGCCGTGCATGACGCCCGCCTTGCGCGAACGGTGCGCATGCTCGCCGTCTTCCTGCATCGGCAGCGCGTCCATGTCGGCACGCAGGCCCACCGTGCGGCTGCTGCGCGTCTGCCGTCCGCGGATGACGCCGACGACGCCGGTGCGGCCGATGTTGCGATGGACTTCGTCCACGCCGGCACGCTGCAGCTGGCGGCAGACGAGCTCCGAAGTGAAGTGTTCCTCGAAGCCGAGTTCCGGGTTCGCGTGCAGCGCCTGGCGGATCGAGGCCAGTTCGCGCTGCCAGGCGCCGATCGCCTGCAGCACGCGTTGCGAAGCGGGCGAGCCCGGCGAGGTGGACGGGGGGAGAGCGGCCGTCGGTTCGGGGTATGCCGCGGGCGGGGCAGGGCGGGCGGAGATCGATCCCGCGCAGGCCTCGCCTGGCGTTTCGCTGCGGGCTTCGAGTGCGATCGGTGTGCGCATCGGCGAAACGGATTCCTCGATGGCAGTGTACGACGGAAGCGCATGCCGGCACGTGCGGTGCGGCTGTAGACGGCAGCCGCGGGAGACGCGCGGCGGGGGCTTCGCGCCGAATCAGTTGCTCGCGCGCTACGAAGCGGCGAACCAGCGTTCGACGAGACGCACCCAGTATGCGGCGCCGAGCGGGATCAGATCGTCGTTGAAGTCGTAATTCGGGTTGTGCAGCGTGCACGGACCCTCGCCGTGGCCGCCCGCGCGATGCTCGCCGTCGCCGTTGCCGAGCATCAGGTAGCAGCCCGGTTTCTCCTGCAGGAAGTAGGCGAAGTCTTCGGCGCCCATCGTCGCCTCGAATTCCTGCACGCGCCCGGCGCCGACGAGATCGCGCGCCACCTCGCGGCAGAGCGCGGTTTCCTTCTCGTGGTTGATGGTCGGCGGATAGTTGCGGGCGAACTCCACCTGCGCCTCGCAGTCGAAGGCGCGGGCTGTGTGCGAGGCGATCTCGCGCATGCGCCGTTCGATGAGGTCGATCGCCTGCGTGGTGAAGGTCCGCACGGTTCCCTGCATCGTCGCGGTGTCGGGTACAACGTTGGTCGTCTCGCCGGCCTGGATCATCGTCACCGACAGCACGGCTGACCTTGACCGCGAGACGCTCGACGCTCGGCG
>CALCZN010000226.1:0-3698 GCA_937903095.1 uncultured Burkholderiales bacterium | reverse complement strand
CCTACATCCAGCTCGACGGCAACATCGGCTGCCTGGTCAACGGCGCGGGCCTGGCGATGGCGACGATGGACACGATCAAGCTCTTCGGCGGCGAGCCGGCGAACTTCCTCGACGTGGGCGGCGGCGCCACCACCGAGAAGGTCACCGAGGCCTTCAAGATCATGCTGCGCAATCCGAAGCTGCAGGCGATCCTCGTCAACATCTTCGGCGGCATCATGCGCTGCGACGTCATCGCCGAGGGCGTGATCGCGGCGTCCAAGGCCGTCGGCCTGAAGGTTCCGCTCGTCGTGCGCATGAAGGGCACGAACGAGGAGCTGGGCAAGAAGCTGCTCGCCGATTCGGGCCTTCCCATCATCTCGGCCGACACGATGGCCGAAGCGGCCGAGAAAGTCGTCGCGGCCGCCGCGCGCTGAAACCGGAGACCCGAGAGATGTCGATTCTCATCAACAAGGACACCAAGGTCATCACGCAGGGAATCACCGGCAAGACCGGCCAGTTCCACACGCGGATGTGCCGCGACTACGCCAACGGCCGCGCCGCCTACGTGGCCGGCGTGAACCCGAAGCGAGCCGGAGAAGACTTCGAGGGAATCCCGATCTTCGCGACGGTGAAGGACGCGAAGCAGAAAACCGGCGCCACCGTCTCGGTCATCTACGTGCCGCCGGCGGGTGCGGCCGACGCGATCCGCGAGGCGGTCGAGGCCGACCTCGATCTCGTCATCTGCATCACCGAAGGCATTCCGGTACGCGACATGATCCTCGTGCGCGACCAGATGCGCCGCGAGAACCGCCGCACGCTGCTGCTCGGGCCGAACTGCCCGGGCGTCATCACTCCCGACGAGCTGAAGATCGGCATCATGCCCGGGCACATCCACCGCAAGGGTCGCATCGGCGTGGTCTCGCGCTCGGGCACGCTCACCTACGAGGCCGTCGCGCAGATCACCGCGCTGGGCCTGGGGCAATCGTCGGCGGTAGGCATCGGCGGCGACCCGGTCAACGGCCTGAAGCACGTCGACGTGCTGAAGATGTTCAACGACGATCCCGGGACGGATGCCGTCGTGATGATCGGCGAGATCGGCGGCTCCGACGAGGAGACCGCGGCGCAGTGGGTCAAGGACCACATGAAGAAGCCCGTGGTCGGCTTCATCGCCGGCGTCACCGCGCCTCCCGGCAAGCGCATGGGTCACGCGGGCGCGATTATCTCGGGCGGCAAGGGAACCGCGCAGGAGAAGCTCGAGGTAATGCAGGCCTGCGGCATCCGCGTCACGAAAGACCCGTCCGAGATGGGCAAGCTGTTGAAGAGCGTGCTCTGAGTCGCCGCCCGTGGAAGCCGCGATCGACTTCCTGACGACGATGCACTGGGGGGCCGTCCTCCAGATCATCATCATCGACATCCTGCTCGGCGGCGACAACGCGGTGGTGATCGCGCTGGCCTGCCGCAACCTGCCGCGCGAGCAGCGGATGAAGGGCATCCTCTGGGGAACGGCGGGCGCGATCATCCTGCGCGTCGTCCTGATCGCCTTCGCGGTCGTGCTGCTGCAGGTGCCGTTCCTGAAGCTGGTCGGCGGCGTGCTGCTGCTGTGGATCGGCGTGAAGCTGCTGCTGCCCGAGGAGGGAGACGAGCACGGCAACGTGGCCAGCGCCAGCACGCTGTGGTCGGCGGTGAAGACGATCATCGTCGCCGACTTCGTGATGAGCCTGGACAACGTGATCGCGATCGCCGGAGCGGCCCAGCAGGCCGATCCCGATCACCAGATGGGGCTCGTGATCTTCGGCCTGCTGGTGAGCATTCCGCTGATCGTCTGGGGCAGCACGCTGGTGCTCAGGCTCATCGAGCGCTATCCGATCGTCGTCACGCTCGGCGGCGCGCTGCTCGGCTGGATCGCCGGCGGCATGATGATCACCGATCCGATGAGCATGCGCTGGCTCGGCGGCGAGCCGAGCGACCCGTTGAAGTACGCGGCGGAGATCATCGGCGCGCTGCTCGTCGTCGTGCTCGGCAAGACGCTCGGCGCACGACGCAAGCCGGCCGCGCAGGCCAACGGCGGCTGAAGTCCGGCCGGTGCGGACGATCCCGCGCCGGCCCAGCGCGCCGGCAGTGAGGTCGGCGTCGCACCGCGCCGCCGATGCGCGCGTGCATCGTTCGCTACCCGTCCGACCGAGGCGAACCGCCGTTCATGAAATAGTTCCTCGGGCCGATTTCGGCGCGCCGCTACTGTCGTGGGATGCACGATGCCGAACACCCGGGAATGCAGGAGGAGCGCGCGACGGCGGCGATTCGCCTGCTCGTCGGCAGCGGCCGGTCGGTGTTGCGCATCGTCGTCGTCTCGAAGGGGCGCCTGACGATCGGACGGCGCCCGCAGAACGACGTCGCGCTCGACGATCTCACGGTGAGCGGCGAGCATGCCGCGATCGAGACGCGCGGCACCGAAAGCGTCATCCACGACCTCGACAGCCGCAACGGGACGCTGGTGAACGGCCTCGCGGTGAGCCGGCGCGTGCTGTGCGACGGCGACGTCATCGACATCGGCATCTATCGGCTGCGCTTCGTCATCGACCGGCCGCCGCTCGTGCGAAAGCGCGAAGCGATCGCCGGATGGATCGATTTCCTGTCGGGGCCGAAGGCGGGAAGCTCGCAGCGCATCGATCGCGCGATCACGCGCATCGATGGCTCCGCCGAGCAGGTGGCGGTGCTCTCGCGCCGGCACGGGCGCTTCCACCTCACGCATCTGGAGGGGCCGACGCTGCCGCAGGTGAACGGCGAACCGATCGGACTCGTCGCCTGTCCGCTGTCCGACGGCGACCTGATCGAACTCGCCGGCGCGATGCTGCGCTTCCGCGTCGACTGCTGAGGTGCGGGAGCCGGCCATGACGGCGTTGCAGCGCTCCCGGCTCCTGCGCTCGATCGCCGGGATGGCGGTCGTGCTCATCTTCGTGACGATGGACCTGGGGCTGCTGCGTGTCGGCGGCCTCGGCGCGCTCGACCGCGAGCTGTACGACGGTCGCCAGCGCAGCGTTGCGCCGGTGCTCGACGAGCGCATCGTCATCGTCGACATCGACGAGCGCAGCCTCGGCGCGCACGGCCGCTGGCCCTGGGACCGCGCGAAGATCGCGCAACTGCTCGATGCGATCGTCGAGCAGGGACGACCCGCGGTCGTCGGCCTGGACATCGTCTTCGCCGAAAAACAGGCCGATGGCGACGACGACGCACGGCTGGCCCGCGCGCTGGCCGATCGGCCGGTCGTGCTCGGCTATTACTTCACCAGCAACCGCGGCGCACAGGCGAGCGGCGCGCTGCCCATGCCGTTGTTCGAGGGCGAGGCCGCGAAGGAGCTTCGATCGCAGCTCACGCACGCCGACGGCTACGGCGCGAACCTCGCGCCGCTGCAGCAGGCGGCGCGCGCCTCGGGTTTCTTCAATCCCTTTCTCGGCGGCGACATCGATCCGGACGGCGTGATCCGCGCGTTGCCGTTGCTGGCCACGCACGGGGACGCCGTCTACGAGTCGCTTGCCGTTGCGGTGCTGCGCCAGTACCTGGGCAACGGCTCGGTGCAGGTGGATCCGCGCGCCGACACGATGATCGTGGCCGGCGAGCGTGCGCGCGTGCAGTTGCCGGTCTCGGTGGGCTTCACCGCGATGGTTCCGGTCGCCGGGCGCGGCGGTCCCGGCGGCGGGCGCTTCCGCTACGTGTCGGCGGCC
>CALCZN010000225.1:0-27642 GCA_937903095.1 uncultured Burkholderiales bacterium | reverse complement strand
CGGCGCGGCTCGAACTGGCGCAGCACTACATGGAGCAGAAGCACTGGGCGCCGGCCTTCGAGCAGTTGCTCGAGATCGTCCGCCGCGACCGCGCCTTCGGCGACGACGTCGGTCGCAGGACGATGATCGAGGGCTTCGAGAAGGCGGCCGCGCAGCCGCAGCTCGTTTCCGAATGGCGGCGCCGGCTCAGCTCGGTGCTGTTCTAGTGCAGTGTTTCGTGCTCAGCGCCGCTTATGAACCAGCGGCGCTCAGCGCAAACACTGCACCAGGACCTGTGCGCAGGTCCTCGCCCTGAAGGAGGGATGCAATGGGACGCTGGATCGAGGTGATTTCCGGAGACGGGCATCGGCTGCCCGCCTGGGAGGCGACGCCGGACAAGCCCGCGCGCGGCGCGATCGTCGTCATCCAGGAGATCTTCGGCGTCAACAGCCACATCCGCTCGATCGCCGACGGCTTCGCCGCCGACGGCTATCACGCGATCGCGCCGGCGCTGTTCGATCGGGTGCAGCCGGGCTTCGAAAGCGGCTACGACGACGAGGACATCAAGGCCGGGCGCGCGCTCGCGCAGAAGGCCGGCATCGACGACGTGATGAAGGACCTCGCCGCGACGGTGAAGGTGGCGAGCGGGGCAGGTGCAGGCGGCGCGGACGCGGGCGGTGCGGGCAGCGACGTCGCGCCGGGGGCGGCCGGCCGCGTCGGGATCGTCGGCTACTGCTGGGGCGGCACGATGTCGTGGGTCGCCGCCGCGCGCGTCCAGGGCTTGGCCTGCGCGATCGTGTACTACGGCGGCAACATCGCGAACTACGTCGGGGAACAGCCGAAGTGCCCGGTGCTCTGCCATTTCGGCAAGCGCGACCGGACGCCGTCGCCCGAGCAGGCGAGGTCGGTGCTGGACGCACATCCGTCGGTGGAAGGGCATTTCTACGACGCGGGACACGGCTTCAACTGCGACCAGCGGGCTTCGTATGACGCCGACGCGTCCAGGCTCGCGCGGCAGCGGACGCTGGAGTTCTTCGCGAAGCACGTGGGCTGAGCGCCCGCCGCGCAAGGGCGCCTGCACGCGCCTGTGCACCGCACGCGCCCCGCGCACCGCACACGCCCCGCGCACCGCACACGCCTCGCGCACCGCACACGCCTCGCGCACCGCACACGCCTCGCGCACCGCACACGCCCCGCGCACCGCACGCGCACCAACGCACGCACGCGTACCGGCGGCTCGCGCCGGCGGCAGGTGCCGGTCACCCGCGCTGCAGAACGCAGCGTTTCTCGCCACGAAAGCCGCTTCGGGCGCCGAAACGCTGCTCCGCGCAGCCCACCTCGCGTGATCGGCGACAGCGACGCGTTCGACGACAGCGGGTTTGCCACACGCCGGCGGCGCGCGGCGCAACGACATCGTGCCGCGCCGCTCCAGCGCCCCCGCTTCACCCCGCGGCCGTCGTCCCCTCCGCAGCCGCCAGCGCCGCCTCCCGCTCGCGCAACTCGGTCTTCAGCACCTTGCCGTAGTTGTTCTTCGGCAGCGAGTCGATGAAGCGATAGCGGCGCGGCCGCTTGAAGCGCGCGATGGTGTCGAGGCAATGCGCGTCCAGCTCGGCCTCGCTGACCGGCGCGCTGGTGACCACCCAGGCCACCACCGTCTCGCCCCATTCGGGGTGCGGCGCACCGATGACGCTGGCCTCCGCCACGTGCGGATGCCGCAGCAGCGCCTCCTCGACCTCGCGCGGATAGATGTTCGTGCCGCCGCTGATGATGAGGTCGCGACTGCGATCGAGCAGCGTGAGGAAGCCGTCGTCATCCAGGCGCCCGATGTCGCCGGTGCGCAGCCACCCGTCGCGGATCGTCTCGGCGGTGGCGTGCGGGTTCTCCCAGTAGCCTTTCATCACGACTTCGCCGCGCACGCAGACCTCGCCGGGTTCACCCACGGCCAGCGGCGTGCCGTCGTCGGCGTGGATCGCGACCTCGACCATCGGCTGCGCGTAGCCCACCGACGCCAGCCGCTCGAGCCAGCGCGGGTGCGCGCGGTCTTCGATCACGTGCTTCGGCAGCACGGTGATCGTCATCGGGCTCTCGCCCTGACCGTAGATCTGCGCCAGGTGCGGGCCCAGCCCCTCGCGCGCATCGAGCACGTCGGCCAGGTACATCGGACCGCCGCCATAGACGACGGTGGCGAGCCCGACCAGGGGCGCGGGCTGCCGGCGCGCCCAGTCGACCAGGCGGCGCACCATCGTCGGCGCCGCGAAGAACGACGCGTTGCGCCAGTGCGCGGCGAGCGCGGCGATCTCGGCGCCGTCGAAGCCGCCCGAGGCCGGCACGACGTTGACGCCGCCGCGCAGCACGTAGGGCAGGTGATAGATGCCCGAGCCGTGCGACAGCGGCGCCGGATGCAGGCAGCTGTCGCCGGGCGCGACCGGCTGCACCTCGGCGAGATAGCCCATCGCCGCCCAGCGCAGGTTGCGCGCGCTCAGGCGCACGCCCTTCGGCTTGCCGGTGGTGCCGCTGGTGTAGAAGAGCCAGGCGTCGTCGTCCTCGCTGCGCGCCGCCACCGGGGCCGGCGGCAGCGAGCGGTCGTCGAGGAAGCCGTGCTGGTCGATGACGCGGCACGCGCCCGGCACGAAGCCGGCCAGCGCGTCGGCGTGGCTGGGATCGACGAAGCACAGCGTGGCCGCGCAGTCCGACAGCATGAACGCCGCTTCGCTGCCGTGCAGGCGCGCGTTGATCGGCACGGCGACGAGCCCCGCCCACCAGACGCTCCACAGCAGGCGCAGATAATCCGGATGATTGCCAAGGAACAGCCCGACGCGGTCTCCGGGCTGCAGCCCCTGCTCGCTCAACCACTGCGCGCCGCAGGCGGCCGACTGCGCGAACTGCCCGTAGGTGGCGGCGACCTCGTGACCCAGCGCGAGCGCCGGCCGGTCGCCGAAGACGGCGGCGCTGCGCTCGAGCCAGTGCGCCAGATTCATCGTCTCGCTCCGCTGCCGGCACGCGTACTATCGAGGATTCTGCCACGCAGGCAACCCGGCTGCAGAAGCACCGCCCGATCCGCACGATGCCCGAACCGTCCGATGCTCGCGCGACCGATCCGAGCTCGCGCGATGCGCCCGCGCGGCGCGCGTGGCCGTCGGTAGTCGTGGTTCTCGTGCTGCTCGTGGCCGCTGCGTTCGGCTGGTGGTGGTGGCAGCATCGCGCCGCCGCACCCGCGGGCGCGTCCTCGCCGGGCGCCGGTGCGTCTTCGCCGGGCGCCGGCACCTCGTCGCCGGCAGCCGGCGGCGGCGCACCAGCTTCGTCGGCCGCCCGCCGGGGGCCGCCGACGGGCGCACAGCGCGGCAGCGAGGCGACGCGCGTGCTTCCGGTCACCGTCGTTGCCGCGACGCGCGCGGACGTGCCGATCGTGCGCGATGCGCTCGGCACCGTCACGTCGCTGCGCACGGTCGTCGTGCGTGCGCAGGTCGACGGCCAGCTGCTGCGCGTCACCTTCCGCGAAGGGCAGCTGGTGAAGGCCGGCGAGCTGCTCGCCGAGATTGATCCGCGGCCCTTCGAGGTGCAGCTCGCGCAGGCGCAGGGCCAGCTCGCGCGCGACCGCGCGCTGCTGGAGAACGCGAAGGTCGACCTCGAACGCTACCGCACGCTGGTGAAGCAGGACGCGGCGAGCGCGCAGCAGCTCGACACGCAGGCGGCGCTCGTGCGCCAGTACGAGGGAACGCTGAAGACCGACCAGGCGCAGGTCGACAACGCACGCCTGCAGCTCGGCTACACGCGGATCACCGCGCCCTTCGCCGGCCGCGCCGGACTGCGCCTGGTCGACCCGGGCAACCTCGTTCGCGCCGGCGACACGACCGGGCTGGTGACGATCACGCAGATCCAGCCGATCGGCGTCACCTTCTCGGTCGCCGAGAAGGATCTCGGCCCGATCCTCGAGCGCTATCGCGCGGGGCGCGAGATGCAGGTGCAGGCGCTCGACCGCGACCAGCGCGAGGTGCTCGCCACCGGGCGGCTGACGACGATCGACAACCAGATCGACACGACCACCGGCACGCTGAAGATGAAGGCGGAGTTCGCCAACGCCGACGCCGCGCTCTTTCCGAACCAGTTCGTCAACGTGCGCGTGCAGATCGACAAGCTGCGCGATGCGATCGTGATTCCGAGCGCGGCCGTGCAGCGCGGCTCGCCCGGCACCTATGTCTACGTGGTGCAGGCCGGCAACACCGTCGCGCTGCGCCGCGTGTCGCTCGGGCCCGCCGACGGGCAGCGCACCGTCGTGCGCGACGGCGTGTCGGCCGGCGAGCGCGTCGTCGTCGACGGCGTCGACAACCTGCGCGACGGCGCGCGCGTCGAGCCGATCGACAAGGAGGCGGCCGAGCGCGCCGCGGAGCAACCCGGCGAGCCGCGCCGCCGCACGGCGGGCGCGCGCTCCTGACGCGCGGCGGCGGCGCGGCCCGTGAAACGCTGCTTCGGGAGCCGCCGGCCTTGAACCCGTCGCGCCTGTTCATCCTGCGCCCGGTGGCGACCTCGCTGCTGATGGTCGCGATCCTGCTGGCCGGCCTTGTCGGCTATCGGATGCTGCCGCTGTCGGCGCTGCCCGAGGTCGACTACCCGACCATCCAGGTGACGACGCTGTATCCGGGCGCGAGTCCCGACGTGATGGCCTCGTCGGTCACTGCGCCGCTGGAGCGGCAGTTCGGCCAGATGCCGGGCCTGAAGCAGATGTCGTCGACCAGCTCGGGCGGCGCGTCGGTGGTGACGCTGCAGTTCGATCTCGCGCTCGCGCTCGACGTCGCCGAGCAGCAGGTGCAGGCGGCGATCAACGCCGCGATGTCGATGCTGCCCACCGACCTGCCCGCGCCGCCGATCTACAGCAAGGTGAACCCGGCCGACGCGCCGGTGATCACGCTGGGCATCACCTCGAAGACGATCCCCCTCACGCGGCTGCAGGACCTCGTCGAGACGCGCATCGCGCAGAAGATCTCGCAACTGGCCGGCGTGGGCCTCGTGTCGATCAGCGGCGGGCAGCGCCCGGCGGTGCGCGTGCGGGTGGACCCGCTGGCGCTCGCCGCCTCGGGGCTGTCGGTGGAGGACGTGCGCAGCGCGATCGTCGCCGCGAACTCGAACCAGGCCAAGGGCAGCTTCGACGGCCCGCAGCGCGCGGCGACGATCGATGCGAACGACCAGATCCGCGCAGTCGAGGGCTACCGCAACCTCGTGCTCGCTAACCGCCAGGGCGCGTCGCTGCGCCTGTCCGACGTCGCGCGCGTCGACGAAGGCGCGGAGAACGCGCAGCTGGCCGCCTGGGCGAACGACGAGCCGGCGATCGTGCTGAACATCCAGCGCCAACCCGGGTCGAACGTCATCGAGGTCGTCGATCGCATCCAGGCGCTGCTGCCCTCGCTGCGCGCGTCGCTGCCGGCGGCGGCGACGCTGCACGTGCTCAGCGACCGCACGGTGACGATCCGCGCATCGGTGCGCGCCGTGCAGTTCGAGCTGATGCTGGCGATCGCGCTCGTCGTGATGGTGATCTTCCTGTTCCTGCGCAGCGTGCCGGCGACGATCATCCCGGCGGTGGCGGTCCCGCTGTCGCTGGTCGGCACCTTCGGCGTGATGTACCTCGCCGGCTTCTCGCTGAACAACCTCACGCTGATGGCGCTGACCATCGCCACCGGCTTCGTCGTCGACGACGCGATCGTGATGATCGAGAACGTCGCGCGCTTTCGCGAGGAGGGCGAGACGCCGCTCGAGGCCGCGCTGAAGGGATCGAAGCAGATCGCTTTCACCATCGTCTCGCTGACCGTGTCGCTGATCGCGGTGCTGATCCCGCTGCTGTTCATGCGCGAGGTGGTCGGGCGGCTGTTCCGCGAGTTCGCGATCACGCTGGCGGTCGCGATCCTGATCTCGGCCGTCGTGTCGCTGACGCTCACGCCGATGATGTGCGCGCGCCTGCTGCGCGACGGCCGGCGAAGCGGGGAAGGCGAGGCGGCCGGCGACGCCGCGCACGAGCGGAGCGCGCCGCCGGACGACGGAAGCACGCCGCACCGGCCCGGCTGGTTCGACCGCCTCGTCGCCGGCTACGGCCGCTGGCTGTCGTGGGTGCTCGACCACCAGCCGGCGACGCTGCTCGTCGCCGCCGCCACGCTGGTGCTCACGGTGCTGCTGTACCTCGTCGTTCCGAAGGGATTCTTCCCGGTGCAGGACACCGGCCTGCTGCAGGGCATCTCCGAGGCCCGCCAGTCGATCTCCTTTGCCGCGATGGCCGAGCGCCAGCGGGAACTCGCGCGCGCGATCCTGCAGGATCCTGCGGTACAGAGCCTGACTTCGTTCATCGGCGTCGACGGCGCGAACCCGACGCTGAACACCGGGCGCATGCTGATCGACCTGAAGCCGCTCGCCGAGCGCGATCTCGATGCCGTGGGCGTCATCCGGCGAATGCAGCAGCGCGCCGCCGAGGTGCCGGGCATCACGCTGTACCTGCAGCCGGTTCAGGACCTGACGATCGAGGATCGCCTCGCGCGCACGCAGTACCAGTTCACCGTGGAAGAGCCCGATCCGCAGCGGCTCGCGTTGTGGGTGCCGCGACTGGTCGAGCGCATGCGCGCGCTTCCCCAACTGGCCGACGTGGCCAGCGACCTGCAGGACAGCGGACTGCAGGCCTACCTCGAGATCGATCGCGACGCGGCCGCGCGCACCGGCGTGTCGATGACGGCGATCGACCAGGCGCTGTACACCGCTTTCGGACAGCGCCAGGTGTCGACGATCTTCACGCAGGCGAACCAGTACCGCGTCGTGCTCGAGGTCGAGCCGCAATACGCGTCGAGCCCCGAGTCGATCGCGGCGATCCGCGTGACCGGCCGCGACGGCGCGCTGGTGCCGCTGTCGAGCATCGCGCGCGTGGTCGAGCGCCCGGCGATGCTGGCGATCCACCATCTCGGGCAGTTTCCGTCGGCGACCATCTCGTTCAACCTCGCGCCCGGCTTCTCGCTGGGCGAAGCGGTCGAAGCGGTGCACGCCGCCGAACGCGAGCTCGGCCTGCCGGCGAGCCTGCAGACCGGCTTCCAGGGCGCGGCGCTCGCCTTCCAGGCGTCGCTGGACAGCACCGTGCTGCTGATCCTGGCCGCGCTCGTCACCATGTACATCGTGCTGGGCGTGCTCTACGAGAGCTACGTGCACCCGATCACGATCCTCTCGACGCTGCCTTCGGCCGGCGTCGGCGCACTGCTCGCGCTGATGCTCTCGGGCAGCGACCTGGGCATCGTCGCCGTCATCGGCATCGTGCTGCTGATCGGCATCGTGAAGAAGAACGCGATCCTGATGATCGACTTCGCGCTCGACGCCGAACGCATCGAGGGCAAGCCGCCGCGCGAAGCGATCTACCAGGCGGCGCTGCTGCGCTTTCGACCGATCCTGATGACGACGATGGCCGCGCTGCTCTCGGCGCTGCCGCTGATGCTGGGCACCGGCGTCGGCTCGGAGCTTCGCCATCCGCTGGGCGTCACGATGGTCGGCGGACTGCTGCTCAGCCAGGTGCTCACGCTGTTCACGACGCCCGTCGTCTACCTCGCCTTCGACCGCTCGGCGCGCTGGCTCGCGCGCCGCGGTCGAGCCGCGTGATGAGCCAATTGATGAGTCAACTGAAGGCCCGACTGCGAGCCGCCTGATGGGATTCTTCGAGACCTTCGTGCGCCGGCCGGTGGCGACCACGCTGCTGACCGCCGCGATCGTGCTGGCGGGCCTGGCCGGGCTGGCCATGCTGCCGGTCGCGCCGCTGCCGCAGGTCGACTATCCGACGATCTCGGTATCGGCGTCGCTGCCCGGCGCGAACCCGGAGACGATGGCTGCCACCGTCGCCACGCCGCTCGAGCGCGCGCTGGGCAAGATCGCCGGCGTCACCGAGATGACCTCGTACAGCTCGCTCGGGCAGACGCGCGTCATCCTGCAGTTCGACCTCGATCGCAGCATCGAATCGGCCGCCGTCGACGTGCAGGCGGCGATCAACGCTTCGCGCGCATCGCTGCCGTCGGGCCTGGTGCGCAACCCCACCTACCGCAAGGTGAACCCGGCCGAATCTCCGATCCTGATCCTCGCGCTCACCTCCGGCTCGATGACGCAGGGCCAGATCTACGACGTCGCCTCGACGGTGCTCGCGCAGAAGCTCTCGCGCGTGGCCGGCGTCGGACAGGTGGTCGTCGGCGGCAGCTCGCTGCCGGCGGTGCGCGTGTCGGTGAACCCGCTGCAGCTGGACCGCTACGGCATCGGCCTCGAAGCCGTGCGCCAGGCGATCGCCGACGCCAACGCGAACCGCCCGAAGGGAGCGGTGGCCGACGGCGAGCGGCGCTGGCAGATCGGCGCCAACGACCAGTCGCGCTCGGCCGCCGACTACCTCCCGCTCGTCGTGGCCTGGCGCAACGGGGCCGCGGTGCGGCTGTCCGACGTCGCTTGGGTGCGCGAATCGGTGGAGGACGAACGCCAGGCCGGCTCGGCCAACGGGCGGCCGTCGGTGCTGCTGATCGCCTACCGCGAGCCGGCGGCGAACATCATCGAGACGGTCGATCGCATCTACGAGCTGATGCCTTCGCTGCGGGCGTCCGCGCCGGCAGCGATCGATCTCGACGTGACGATGGATCGCACGACGACGATCCGCGCGTCGCTGCGCGAGGTGCAGCAGACGCTCGTGCTGTCGGTGGTGCTCGTCGTGCTCGTCGTACTGATCTTCCTGCGCAGCCTGCGTGCGACGCTGATTCCGGCGGTGGCGGTGCCGACCTCGCTGATCGGCACCTTCGGCGTCATGTACCTCGCCGGCTATAGCCTGGACAACCTGTCGCTGATGGCGCTGACCATCGCCACCGGCTTCGTCGTCGACGACGCGATCGTCGTCATCGAGAACATCGCGCGCCGCCGCGAGGCGGGCGAGGGCCGATTCGAAGCCGCGATCCACGGTGCGCGCGAGGTCGGCTTCACCGTCGTGGCGATCAGCCTGTCGCTGATCGCCGTGTTCATTCCGATCCTGGCGATGGGCGGGCTCGTGGGGCGCTATTTCCGCGAGTTCGGCATCGTGCTGTCGGTGGCGATCCTGATCTCGCTCGTCGTGTCGCTGACCACGACGCCGATGCTCGGCGCGCGCTTTCTCGGAAGGGAGCGAGGAGAAGCGCCGGCCGGTAGCGGCGAAGCCTCGCGCCAGCGCGATGGAGCCTCGCGCGAGCGCGAGGGACGACAAATCGGCCACTCGCGGCGCGGCCGCGGCTTCGAGCGGATCGCCGCCGGCTATTCGCGCAGCGTCGGCTGGGCGCTCGACCACCGCTGGTTCATGCTGCTCGTGCTGGCCGCCACGATCGCGCTGAACGTCTGGTTGTACACGGTCGTGCCCAAGGGCTTCTTCCCCGAGCAGGACACCGGCCGCGTGTTCGCGTCGATCCGCGGCGACCAGAGCATCTCCTTCCTCTCGATGCGCGAGAAGCTCGACGCGTTCATCGAGATCGTGCGCCGCGATCCGGCGGTCGCCAACGTCACCGGCTACACCGGCGGCTCGCGCGTGAACAGCGGCGCGATGTTCATCTCGCTCGTTCCGCTGGCGCAACGCAGGGAGAGCGCCGACGCGGTCATCGCCCGGCTGCGCAGTGCGACGGCGAAGGTGCCCGGCGCCCGGCTGTACATGGCCCCGCAGCGCGAGATCCGCATCGGCGGTCGCGAGAGCAGCTCGACCTGGCAGTACACGCTGAAGGGCGACGACCTGAACGAGCTGCGGCTGTGGGAGCCGCGCATCCGCAACGCGATGAGCCGGCTGCCGCAGCTCGTCGACATCGACACCGACGCGGAGGACAAGGGCAGCCAGGTGACGCTGACGATCGACCGCGACGCGGCCGCGCGCGTGGGGATCCGCACGCGGCAGATCACCAGCCTGCTCAACGACGCCTACGGGCAGCGGCAGGTGTCGACGATCTACGAGCCGCTGAACCAGTACCACGTCGTGCTCGACGTCGCCGCGCAGTTCCGCGACAGCCCCGAAGACCTGCGCAACCTGAGCGTACCGAACGCCGCGGGCGAGCCGGTGCCGCTGTCGATATTCGCCAGCTGGGGGCCGACGACCGCGCCCTTGTCGGTCGCGCACGATGCCGGCTTCGTCGCCTCGACGATCTCCTTCGGGCTCGCCGAGGGCGTCCCGCTGTCGCAGGCCACCGAGGCGATCGAGGATGCGATCGCCCGCATCGGCACGCCGTCCACGCTGCAGCACGGCTTCGAGGGCACGGCGAGCGCCTTCCAGAAATCGGTGGCGAACCAGCCCGTGCTGATCCTCGCCGCGCTCGTTACCGTCTACCTCGTGCTCGGCATCCTCTACGAGAGCCTCGTGCATCCCCTCACCATTCTCTCGACGCTGCCGTCGGCCGGCGTCGGCGCGCTGCTCGCGCTGATGGCCACCGGCACCGAATTCACCGTCATCGCGCTGATCGGCGTGCTGCTGCTGATCGGCATCGTCAAGAAGAACGCGATCATCCTGATCGATTTCGCACTCGCCGCCGAGCGCGAGCAGGGACTGTCGCCGCGCGAGGCGATCCATCGCGCGTGCCGGCTGCGCTTCCGCCCGATCCTGATGACGACGATGGCGGCGATGCTCGGCGCCGTGCCGCTGGCGCTGGGCGCGGGCGACGGCGCCGAGTTGCGACGGCCGCTGGGCATCGCGATCGTCGGCGGCCTCGCCGTGAGCCAGTTGCTGACGCTGTACACGACTCCGGTCGTCTACCTGTCGCTCGATCGGTTGCGGCTGCGCTGGAGCCGCAGCGCCCGCTCGCGACGCGAGGGACCCGGCGGCCCGGGCGGCGCCCCCGGCGGGCGCCTCGCGCATCCGCTGCGCCTGCTCGCGCTGGTCGCTGCGGCCGCCCTGCTCGCCGGCTGCGCGGCAGCGCCTGAATACGCGAGGCCGGCAATCGCCGTTCCGCCCGAATACAAGGAAGTGCAACCCACCGGCGTCTGGCAGCCGGCGCAGCCCGACGTTCCCGCCGCGGCCGTCTCGTGGGAGGTCTTCGACGATCCGGTGCTCGAGTCGCTGGTCGCCGACGTCGACCTGTCGAACCAGAACCTGCGCATCGCCGAAGCGCAGCTGCGGGGCGCCCGCGCCGCCGTGGCCGCCGCGCGCGCGGCGCTGTATCCCAGCGTCTCGGCCGGCGCTTCGGCCAGCCGCGGCCGCTCGACGACGGGCATGACGAACGACGTATACGGCGTGGACGTCGGCGCGAGCTGGGAAGTGGACCTGTGGGGCCGCGTGCGCGCGAGCGTCGCCGCTGCGCAGTCGGGCGCCGAGGCGAGCGCGGCGGAGCTGGCCGCCGCGCGGCTGTCGGCGCACGCGCTGCTCGCGCAGAGCTATTTCCAGCTGCGCGTGGCCGACGCGCAGCGACGCCTGCTCGGCGAGACGGTCGCGTCGTACCAGCGCTCGCTGCAGCTCACGCGCGACCGGCTGGCGGCGGGCGTCGCCACGCGCGCCGACGTGGCGCAGGCCGAGGCGCAACTGAAGACCGTCGAGGCGCAGCGCATGGACGTCGGCATCGCGCGCGCGCAGCTCGAGCACGCGATCGCGCTGCTCACCGGACGCGCGCCCTCGTCCTTCGCGCTCGACGAACGTCCGCTGCCGGAAGCGGTGCCGCCGATCCCGCCGGGACTGCCGTCGCGCCTGCTCGAACGCCGGCCCGACATCGCCGCCGCCGAGCGGCAGGTGGCGGCGGCCAACGCGCGCATCGGCATCGCGCGCGCCGCGTATTTCCCGTCGCTCACGCTGTCGGCCGACGTCGGCCTGCGCTCGAACCGCTTCGGCGACCTGTTCTCGCTGCCCAGCCGCGTCTGGTCGCTCGGCCCGGCGCTGGCCGCGCTGATCTTCGACGCCGGCGCGCGCGAAGCGGCCACCGAACAGGCGCTGGCCGACTACGACGCGACGGTCGCCGCGTATCGGCAGACGGTGCTGCAGGCCTTCCAGGAGGTCGAGGACAACCTCGTCGCGCTGCGCGTGCTGGCCGACGAAGAAGGCGTGCAACGCGAAGTCGTGGCCGCCGCGCGCATCTCGCTGGACATCGTCACCCTGCAGTACAAGGCCGGCACGGTCTCGTACCTGAACGTGATCCAGGCGCAGACGACGGTGCTGCAGGGCGAGCAGGCGCTGCTGTCGCTGCACGGCCGACGACTGGTCGCCACGGTGGCGCTGCTGCGCGCGATCGGCGGAGACTGGTAGCGCGACCGGTAGCGAAACGCGCGTGGCGCTGGCACCCGCTTGCACGCGACGGCGAAGAAGCTCCGCGTGTCCTCGGGCCACGCCCTTGCTGCGCCGGCCGTTTCCGACGACGGGAATCTGCGATGCCGAAGACACAGGAGCAGGGAGATCTCGAGAAGATCGAGCAGCTCGAGCGACGCGCCACGCCGCCGTCGCCGATCATCTACCAGGCCGTGCGCCGCAACGGCGAAGAGGAGATGGCGCGGCCGGCCGTTTCGCTGTGGTGGTCGGGGCTCGCCGCCGGCCTGTCGATCAGCTTCTCGCTGGTCGCGCAGGCGGTGCTGATGCGCTACCTGCCGGAAATGGCGGGACGGGAACTTCTCGTTGCGCTCGGTTATCCGATCGGCTTCCTCATCGTGATCCTCGGCCGCCAGCAGCTGTTCACCGAGAACACGATCACCGTCGTGCTGCCGGTGATGGCCGAGCCCACCGCCGCGAACTTCGGCGCGGCCGCCCGCAACTGGGCGATCGTCCTCAGTGCCAACCTCACCGGCACGCTGATCTCCGCGGCCTTCGCCACCTTCCTGCCTGCGGTCCCGCCCGAGACCTTCGACGCGATGCTACGAGTGAGCGAACATGCGATCGGCGGTCCGTGGTTCGAGGTGACGATCCGCGCGGTCGGCGCCGGCTTCCTGATGGCCACGCTGGTGTGGATGACGCCCGGCGCCGGGCACAGCCAGACCCTGGTGATCCTCGTCATGACCTGGCTCATCGCCGCCGGCGGCTTTGCGCACATCGTTGCCGGAAGCATCGAAGCCTGGTTCCTGCTGCTGAACGCGCGCATCGGCATCGGCGAGTTCGTCGGCGAGTTTCTACTACCCTCGCTGCTCGGCAACATCGTCGGCGGCACCGCGATCTTCGCGCTGCTCGCCTATGCTCAGGTGATGAAGGAGATTCCCGCGCGCTGAGCGGCGCGCGGAAGGAACGGAAGCGATGACGACGAGCCGGGACCGACGCGATTTCCTCCGGGTATCGGGCGCCTGCGCGCTGGCGGCGCCAAGGCTCGGGGTAACGACGCTCGCGCTCGCGCTCGGGCTCAGGCTCGCGCTTGCGCTCGGGCTCGGGCTCGGGCTCGGGCTCGGGGTCGCGCTCGGGCTCGTCTCGCCGATGCCGGCGGCTCGCGCGGCCGACTCCGCGCCCGCCGTGCAGGACGAGGTCGGCAGCAGGCTCCAGCCGGGCGACGATCCGGCCACCCGCGCCGCACCGCGCGTCGCGGCGCCCGATCCGCTCGTCCTGCGGATGCTGCATCTGGCGCAGGTCGGCTCGTCCGATACGCTCGTCGATCTCGGCTCCGGCGACGGCAGGATCGCGATCGCCGCCGCACGCGACTTCGGCGCGCACGCGCGCGGGATCGACTACGACGCGAACGTCGTCGAACTGGCGCGGCGCAACGCCGAGCAGGCCGGCGTCGCTGCGCTCGCCACTTTCGAGCAGGGCGATCTCCTCGCGGCCGACCTGTCGTCTGCCACCGTCGTCACGATGTACCTGACGCCCGAGCTCACACTGCGGCTGCGGCGCGCGCTGCTGGCCGCGCAACCGGGCACGCGCATCGTTTCGCGCGAGTTCCGGATGGGCGACTGGGAACCCGAGGAAAGCTCGAAGATCGGCCTGCGATCGATGCACCTGTGGGTCGTCCCGGCCAATGCCGGCGGCGACTGGCGGCTGCGCCTGCAGCAGTCCGGTGGCGCTATCGACGCCACGATGAAGATCCGCCAGCGCTTCCAGATGCTCGACGGTCGCGTCGGGCTCGCCGGCGTGGAGACGACGATGCGCGAAGCGCGCGTGCTGGGCGACCAGGTGCACTTCGCCTTCACCGACACCGACGGAGCGCTGCGCATCGTCGACGCGCGCATCGAGCCGGGCCGGATGATCGGCGCGGTCGCCACCCGCGGCGGAGAGGTCGCGCCCTTCCTCGCCGAGCGCGTCGGCGAGGCGCCGCCGATCGAGGGCGCCTCGACGGGCGTCGATGCCTCCGGCGGCGCGGGGAGTCGGTAGCAGCAGCGGGTAGCAGCGCATCGGGCGCGCGCCGGGCATCAGCATCTTCGCCGGACGCATATCGACGCAGACATGCGCCCGACGCTGGCAGAATCTCCGGTTCCCGTGGCGCGGCCCGTTGGGCCGACTGCGCCGACCACCCGAACCGGAACCCTCCATGCGCATCGAAACCCTGGCCGTACACGCCGGCTACAAGCCGGAGCCGACGACGAAATCGGTTGCCGTGCCGATCTACCAGACCGTCGCCTATGCCTTCGACAGCGCGCAGCACGGCGCCGACCTGTTCGACCTGAAGGTCCCGGGCAACATCTACACGCGGATCATGAACCCGACCGAGGACGTGCTCGAGCAGCGCGTCGCCGCGCTCGAAGGCGGGGTCGGGGCGCTCGCGCTGGCTTCCGGCATGTCGGCGATCACCTATGCCGTGCAGACGATCACCGAGGCGGGCGACAACATCGTCTCGGCCAGCACGCTGTACGGCGGCACCTACAACCTGTTCGCGCACACCTTCCCGCAGCAGGGCATCGAGGTGCGCTTCGCCGACGCGCGCAGGCCGGAGAGCTTCGCCGCGAAGATCGACGCGCGCACGAAGCTGATCTTCGTCGAATCGATCGGCAACCCGCTCGGCAACGTCGTCGATGTGGCGAAGCTCGCCGAAGTGGCGCACGCGCACGGCATTCCGCTCGTCGTCGACAACACGGTGCCGAGCCCCTACCTGTTGCGGCCCTTCGAGCACGGCGCCGACATCGTCGTGCACGCGCTCACGAAATACCTCGGCGGACACGGCAACAGCATCGGCGGCGCGATCGTCGACAGCGGCAGGTTCCCGTGGGCCGAGCACAAGGCGCGCTTCAAGCGGCTGAACGAGCCCGACGTCAGCTATCACGGCGTCGTCTACACCGAAGCGCTCGGGCCGGCCGCCTACATCGGCCGCGCGCGCGTCGTTCCGCTGCGCAACACCGGCGCCGCCATCTCGCCGTTCAACGCGTTCCTGATCCTGCAGGGCATCGAGACGCTGCCGCTGCGCATGGACCGCATCTGCGAGAACTCGCTCGCCATCGCGAAGCGCCTGCAGAAGCATCCGAAAGTGGGCTGGGTGCAGTACGCCGGACTGCCCGAGCACCCGGATCACGCGCTCGTGCAGAAATACATGGGCGGACGCGCATCAGGCATCCTGTCCTTCGGCTTGAAGGCGGGCGGGCGCGAAGCGGGTGCGCGCGTGCTCGATGCGCTGCAGCTCTTCACGCGGCTGGTGAACATCGGCGACGCGAAATCGCTGGCGACGCACCCGGCCTCCACCACGCATCGACAGCTCTCGCCCGAGGAACTAGCGAAGGCCGGCGTGAGCGAGGACATGATCCGGCTGTCGATCGGCATCGAGCACGTCGATGACCTGATCGAGGATCTGGATCGGGCGCTCGAGGCGGCTTGAGGCGGCTTGAGGCGGCTCGAGGCGGCGCTACGGTCGCATCGCCGCCGTCGCCTCCTTGCGCTCGCGCGTGACCCGCGCGAAGCACTCGCGCTCGCCGAGCATCCGCAGGTAGCCCTTCAGCGGCGCGATCGGCTCGAGCACGTCGCGCCCGTAGATCGTCTTCGATGCGAGCGAGACGATCGGCAGGTGCACGAAGGCGGCGCAATCGGCGAGCGTGAGCCCGGCGCCGGCTATGTAGGGGTCGAAGCGGGCCAGCCTCGCCAGCGCGCGCACGCCCTTCTCCAGCGTGTGCTCCACCTCGCGCTTCGTCTCGTCGGACACCTTGCCGCCGAAGAACGCCTCCTTGTACAGCCGCCGCGCAACCAGCTCGAGGTGCAGCTCGATGCAGCGGTTCAGCTCGCGTACCTTCGCGCGCGCCAGCGGCTCCTTCGGCAGCAGCGGGCGCTGCGGATACGCGTCCTCGAGGTACTCGCAGATGACGTCCGACTCGGTGAGCACGGCGCCATCGACCTCGAGGAACGGCACCTTGCCGAGCACCGAGCGCTCGAGGAAGGCCGCTTCCTGCGACGGCTTGCACGAGTCGTCCTCCTCGTGCTCGATGCCCTTCTCGAGCAGCGCGAGACGGACTTTGTTGTGGTAGTTGCTGAAGCGGAATCCGCAGAGTCTCACCGTTCGTCTCCGGGGTCGAGATCGACGAATGCTAGTGCAGTGCTTCGCGGCGTGCACGAAACCCGGCACGGGCGCAGGCAGCGGCAGCGACCGGTCGCGAATCTGCCGAGTACCATGGGGGCATCCATCCCCTGCAGACCCGACGCCGTGCTGCGCATCGGCCTCATTTCCGACACCCATGGCCTGCTGCGCCCGCAGGCGGTGGACTTCCTCGCCGGAAGCGACTTCATCGTGCACGCGGGCGACGTCGGGAACTCGCTGATCCTCGAGTCGCTGGCCGCGCTGGCGCCGCTCACCGTCGTACGCGGCAACATCGACCACGGCGCATGGGCCGAGCGCCTGCCCTACAGCGACCGCCTCGGCGCCGGCGGCCTGCACCTCTACGCGATACACGATCTGTCCGACCTGCCGATCGATGCGCTCGAAGCGCAGGTCGACGTCGTCGTCCACGGGCATTCCCACCAGCCGCGGGTCGAGACGCGCGGCGACGTCCTGTACGTGAATCCCGGCAGCGCCGGGCCGCGCCGTTTCCGCTTGCCGATCGCCGCCGGCGAGCTGCTGATCGAGAACGGCCGCGTGTCGGCGCGGATCGTCGACCTGGAAACAGGGCTCACGCTCTGAGCGAAGCCTTGCGGCATTCCCCGACTCGATCGGGCGGCGTATAAGCGATGCGCGTGACGTGAAGGACCACTTCGTCGATTCGTCCGACCGCTTCCCCGACGGTTTCCTGTGGGGCACGGCCACCTCGGCGTACCAGATCGAAGGCGCGGTGAACGAGGACGGGCGAGGCGAATCCATCTGGGATCGCTTCTCGCGCACCCCGGGGCGCGTTCGCAACGGCGACACCGGCGACGTCGCCTGCGACCACTACCATCGGTACCTCGACGACGTCGCGTCGATGAAGGATCTGGGCGTCAACGTCTACCGGTTCTCGGTCGCCTGGCCGCGCGTCTTCCCCGAGGGCACCGGCGCACCGAACCCGAAAGGCCTGGCCTTCTACGAACGCCTGGTCGACGCGCTGCTCGGCGCCGGCATCGAACCGGTCGCCACGCTGTACCACTGGGACCTGCCGCAGGCGCTGCAGGACCGCTTCGGCGGCTGGCAGTCGCGCGAGGCGGCGCAGGCCTTCGCCGACTACGCGGGCTTCGTCGCGGGCAGGCTCGCCGATCGGATCGGCCGCTTCGTGACGACGAACGAGATCGGCTCCTTCGTCGATCTGGGCTACGGCAGCGGCGTGCATGCGCCGGGCCTCGCGCTCGCGCCGCGACAGCTGAACCAGGTGCGTCATCACGCGCTGCTCGGGCACGGGCTGGCAGTGCAGGCGATCCGCGCGCACGGTCGGCCGGGCACGCAGGTCGGGCCGGCGGAGAACCTCATCGTCGCCGTTCCGGCGCTGGCCGGAGAAGAGCATGCCGAGGCGGCCGAGCGCGCGACGCGCGCGTTGAATGCCGGCTGCCTGACGACGATGCTCGAAGGACGCTATCCGGATGTGTACGCGTCCCATCCCGACGCGCCGCGCTGCTCGGCTGACGACCTGCGCGCGATCGCGGAGCCGGTCGATTTCGTCGGCATCAACGTCTATGGTCCGGGACGCTACGTGCTTGCGTCCGGCGATGCGTCCGTGTCCGCTGGTGCCCTCGCGTCCGGCGGTGCCCTCGCGTCCGGCGATGCCCTCGCGTCCGGCGATGCCCTCGCGTCCGGCGATGCAACCGCATCCGGCGATGCAACCGGATGGCGGATCGTCCCCTTCTCGCGCTCTCACCCGCGGACCGCGGCCGCGTGGCAGCTCGTCGATCCGTCGACGCTGTATTGGGCGGCGCGGCACGTGACGCGGCTGTGGAACCCGCCGGCGATCCTCGTCACCGAGAACGGTTGCGCGGCCGCCGACGATCCGCAGGAAGACGGCCTGGTCTACGACACCGACCGCGTCGCCTTCCTGCGCGCGTACCTGTCGCAGCTACGGCGCGCGATCGCCGAGCGCCTGCCGGTGCGCGGGTATTTCCTCTGGAGCCTGCTCGACAACTTCGAGTGGGCCGACGGCTACGACACGCGCTTCGGCCTGCTACGGGTCGATCGCATCACGCAGCGACGCACGCCGAAGCTGAGCGCCTCGTTCTATCGGCAGGTCGCAGGCACGCGTGGTGCGGTCGTGTGATGCCGCTTCGCGCTCGAGGACGAAGAACCGGGCATATCGGCAGTGGAAAGCTGACGAGGCGCCGCGAGAGGCTGCGGATGTGCGCTGCAGGAGGCTACGGATGCGCGCTGCGGGAGGCTTCGGATGCGCCTGCGGGACGCTGCCGAGGCGCGCTGCAAAAGACCGGCCGAGGCACCCTGCGAAATGCAGCGCTTCCGCGTCCGAAACGGTTTGCGCAGACGAAATTGCTGCGTCATGCAGCGCGGGAAGCGCAAATGGCGCCGCGGCGGTGCTTCGTGCGCAAGCAAAGCGGCATCAGCCGCGCAGCCCGATCCCCGCGAGCGATTGCCGGATCGCCGTTTCGGCACAGGCGATCGTGTCCTCGAGCGTGAAGCCGAAATAGGCGCGGTAGTAGTTCCAGCTGCTCGCGCTCAGGTAGTAGCGGATGTTCGCGGCAGCGATGCGCCGCTCGCGCGCGCTGCGCCGGGGGGCGTGCGCATCGACCAGCCGACGCACGGCATTCCAGCGTTCGTGCGCCTGGGTGAGCCGCAGCCGGTCGAAGAGTTCCGAATGCAGCGCGGCCCGGGTGAGGCGGCTGCGCGCCTCGAAAGCCCCGTAGAGAGCGCGCGGTGCGATACGAAGCTCGGCCAGCGTGGACGGCGGATCGGGCAGCGCGAGCCGGCGTCGCATCTCGGCGGCGACCTCGTCGAGCAACGCATCGCGCGTGTCGAAATGACGGAACACCGTCCGCTCGGACATGCCCGCCGCCTGCGCGATCGCGCGCATGGTGAGCTGCGTCACCGAGTTCTCCTCGAGCACGCGCATGGCCGCATCGAGGATCAGCTGCCGGGTGAACCCGCTGCGGCGATCGGCGAGCGAAACCGGCTCGGGAACCGGATCGATGACCAGGGCACTTGACTTCGCTTGTCGCATGGTATGACACTATGCCATAGTGTATGACATGCCGTCCATCGGCGACGTCGAGGAGGCCATTCATGAGCAAGCATCCGGTCATTGTTCCCCGCGGCGAAGGGGAGCGCCTGCAGGCGCTCGGCACCGACCTGAGGTTTCTCTGCCTGCCCCGGCAGACGGACGACGCGTGGTCGCTGATGGAAGTGATGCTGCCGCTCGACGCCGGCCCGCCGCCGCACGAGCATCCATGGGACGAGTGCTACTACATCGTCGAGGGCGAGGTGCGCTTCACGATGGGCGAGAGCGCCGGCGTCTACGGCGCCGGAGATTTCCTCTATGCACCGGCCGGCACGGTGCACGGCTTCCAGGGCGCTTCGGCGAAGCCGGCGCGCGTGCTAGTGTTCGATGCGCCGGCCGCCGCCGAGGGATTCTTCCGCGACGTCGATCGAGAAGTGCGGGATCTGCCGCGCGACCTCTCGAAGGTGCCAGAGATCGCGGCCAGGCACCGGATGCGCTTCCTGCCCATCTGACGGAGATGTAGCGCGCCGGGCCTGCACCGCCCGTATCGCGCCGGAGAGCCTGCGATGCCTCTTCTCTTTTCCTACGGAACCCTGCAGCAGGAGGGCGTGCAGATCGCCACCTTCGGCAGGCGCCTCGTCGGGCGTCCGGACGAGCTGGTCGGCTACGAGCAGACGCTCGTCCGTATCGACGACGAAGCGGTCGTCGCGACGAGCGGTCGCACGCATCATCCGATCGTGCGGCACAACGGTCGCGTCGACAGCCGCGTGGCCGGAACGGTCTTCGAGATCAGCGACGAGGAGCTGGCCGACGCAGACCGATACGAAGTGGATGCCTATCGGCGCGTCGCCGCACAGCTCGCATCGGGGGCGACGGCGTGGGTGTACGTGGAGGCGGACGCCGACGCGCGGTGACCCCGCCGGGCGAGGACGAGCGAGAGCGCACGCGGTGGGTTGCGCACGTCGTGCTGACGGTGCTGCTCCCCGGCAGCAACCGGTCGAAGCCACCTGCCCGGCGCTCGCACCGGTCGGATCTTCGGGCTTCCAGATGAAGCGTTCCCGCTCGTGGAATGCGTTCCACCGCTCGAAAGGCAACATTCGGTAGCGGGGCGCGGCGACCCAGCGTTGAGCGGCGCGCTGGGTGGCGCGGTGGGGCGGCGCGGTGGGGTGGGGCGGTGGGTGGGCGGCCCCGGCGTGGTGGGCGCGGTGGGGCGGCCCGGCGCGGTGAGGCGGCCCAGCACGGCAGTCGGCCGGCGCTTCGGAGCGTGCACTACCGGGAGCGCGCCTTGCCTGCATGAACGCCGGCACCCCAGCCGAGGAGAGCGGCAATGAAAGAGAACCCGATCGTCTGGTTCGAAATCTACGTACAGGACATGGCGCGCGCCCGACGCTTCTACGAAACCGTGTTCGCCTGCAGCCTCCAGAAGCTCGAAGACGACGAACACGAAATGCTCGCCTTCCCGATGTCGATGAACGCAACGGGCGCGGCCGGCGCGCTGGTGCGCATGCCGGGCTTCGACGGCGGCGGGAACGGCGTCATCGTCTACTTCAGCTGCGACGACTGCGCGGTGGAGGCATCGCGCGTGAACGCCGCCGGAGGCCGCCTCGAGCGCGAGAAGTTCTCGATCGGCGAGCACGGCTTCATCGCGCTGGCGGTCGATACCGAAGGCAACATGATCGGGCTGCACTCGCGGCAGTAGCAGCGCGTCCGCCCACGTCGGCACGCAACGGCACGCCGACGCCGCGATATACGGATAGCACGGGACAGCACGCCGGCGCACAAGGTGTGCCGGCGTCCCGTCGACGCACCGCCCGCCCCTTGCGCGGCCCTCGCGCCCATGCGCGGCGCAAGAGCCGCGCATGGCCGCGAGCCGCTCAGCGCCGCGTCACCACCACCTCCAGGTATTCGCCCGGCACCACCATCGTGCCGTCGCCGGAGCGATCGAAGCGCTCGATCAGCGCGACGAGGTCGCGGCGCAGCGCCGAACGCCCGTCGGCGTCGACGGCGCCGAAGGCCTTCAGCATCGGTCCGTACCAGGTCGAGAACACGTCGATCCAGTGGTCGGGCGAGCGGTAGCGGAACACGAAGTCGCGCGGCGTCGCCTCGATCGATGCCGCCTGCGCGCCGAAGAGTTCGTCCAGGCGCGCGCGGGTGCCCCACAACGCCGGCGACCGGGCGCCCGCCGGCGGCGGAACATGGCTTCCGAGAGCGCGAAATACCTGGCCGATGAAGCCCTCCGGCGTCCAGTTCGCCAGTCCGATCTTTCCGCCGCGCCGGCACACGCGCAGAAGCTCGGCGGCCGCCCGCTCCTGGTCGGGCGTGAACATCACGCCGTAGCTCGAGGCCACGTAGTCGAAGCTCTCGTCGTTGAAAGGCAGGGCCTCGGCGTCGGCTTCGCGGAACTCGAGGTCGAGCCTGTCTGCCGCGGCGCGCTCGCGCGCTCGCTCGAGCAGCGCGGGCACGTAATCGCTCGCGACGACCTCGCAGCCGCGGCGCGCTGCGGCGAGCGCGACGTTGCCGTTTCCGGACGCGACGTCGAGAAAACGCTTGCCGGCCCGCACGTCGAGCGCCTCGCAGAGCTGCTCGCCGACGATCTGCAGCGTGGTTCCGATGAGCGCGTAGTCGCCCGAGGACCAGGCGGCGCGCTGGCGCACCTTCAGCGCCGCGAAGTCGACTGTGGGCGCTTGCGTTCGTTCAGGGGCAACAGCAGCAGTGTTCATGTTGCTTCTCCAGGGTTCGGGATCGGCTCGCCTCACCATGGTGAGGGAACTCCGGCGCACGGCGTCGCCGTACGTCCGAGGTTCACGATAGGAGCGTCCCGGAGAAGCGAGCGTGGGAGCCGGCGTGGAATCCATTTCGAGCCTGCGGCTCGCGCAGCTGCCTGCGCCGCAGGAGTTGCGCCTTCGCGTGCGGCTGCTCGGCGCGCTGGAGATCCGCCGCGGCAGCGCCGGCGTCGGCGCCGGAATCGCCCTCGCCCTGCCCGCTTCGCGCAAGGTCCGCGCGCTGTTGGCGCGGCTCGCGCTCGCGTCGCGGCCGCTGGCGCGCGAGACTCTTTGCGATCTGCTGTGGGACAGGCCGAACGATCCGCGCGGCGAGCTTCGCTGGTGCCTGAGCAAGATCCGCGCGCTGGTCGATGACGCGTCGCATCGCCGGCTGCGCGCGGAAGGCGACGCAGTCCGGCTCGACCTTTCCGACGTCTTCGTCGACGCGCTCGAGATCGAGCGCGCACTGTGCGGCGGCCTGGCGGCTCTCGGCCTTGCGCAACTGCAATCGCTCGCCGCGCTGTACGAGGGCGACTTCCTGCAGGGGCTCGTGCTTGCGCGCACGCCGGCCTTCGACGCGTGGCTCGCGGCGCAGCGGCGGCGCTTCCGGGAGGCCAACGTGCGCCTGCTCGAACAACTGGCCGCACGCGCGCCCGGGATCGAAGCGGTGCCCTGGCTCGAGCAGTGGCTCGCGCTCGAGCCTTTCGAGTTGCGCGCCCACTGGCGGATGCTCGAAGCGCTGCTGCAGGCGGGGCGGCTGCGCGAAGCGCAGGCGCAGTTCGCGATCGCGCTGCGCGGCTTCGAGGAGGCCGGGCTCGACCGAGGGCCGCTGCACGAAGCGTGGCGGGCGATTCGCGCAAGCGCGGCGCATGACGATGGACGAACCGCTGCGAACGCGGGAAGCGTCGGCGTAACCGAAAGTGTCGACCTCGTCCCGCTTCCATGCGAAGCGCTCGGCGCCGGGGCGCCGAAGCTGCTCCCGGTTGGCGACGCAGAGGCGAGCAAGCGGGAGACGGGCGGCTCCTGCCCCGCACGGCGCGCGTCGATCGCCGTGATGCCGTTCGCCGCGCAGGGCGACGACGCCCGCATCGGCATCGCGCTCGCCCACGACGTGGTCACCCGATTGGCCAAGCTGCGCAGCCTGTTCGTCATCGGGCAGGGCAGCGTGTCGGCGTTGCATGCGCGCGGCGTGGACGCGCAGCAAGCGGCGCGACTGCTGCGCGTGGACTACTCGTGCAGCGGAACGCTGCGACGCGAGGGCGCAGTCGCGACCATCGAAGTGGAACTCGTCGAATCGGCAACCGCGCACGTAGTCTGGGCCGAGCGCTTCGAGCTGGCCGACACCTTCGGCGTGCTCGACGAGATCGGCAACCGCATCGTCGCCTCGCTCGCCGCCGAGATCGAGGCGCTCGAACGCAACCGGGCTATCCTGCTGCCGCCCGGCTCGCTCGACGCCTGGAGTGCGCACCACCGGGGCCTGTGGCACATGTACCGCTTCGATCCACCCGACAACGCGAAGGCGCAGCACTTCTTCGAGACCGCGGTGCGACTGGATCCGACCTTCTCGCGCGCGTGGGCCGGTCTGTCGTTCACGCATTTCCAGAACGCCTTCCAGGGCTGGACGACGCGCGAACCGGAAACGCAACGCGCGATCGACGCCGCCGCGCAGGCACTGATGGCCGACGACCGCGATCCGTCGGCGCATTGGGCGATGGGCCGCGCGCTGTGGTTGCGCGAAGGGCACGACGCGTCGGTGGGCGAGCTCGAGCAGGCCGTGGAGCTGAGCCCGAACTTCGCGCTCGGGCACTACACGCTCGCTTTCGTGCATTCGCAGTCGGGCGATCCGCGGGCCGCGATCGCGGCCTCCGACCACGCGCGGCTGCTCAGTCCCTTCGATCCGCTGCTGTTCGGCATGCTCGGCTCGCATGCGATCGCGCTCGTCCGCCTCGATCGAGTCGACGAGGCCGCGCACTGGGCGGTGCGCGCCGCCGCTCGGCCGAATGCGCATCCGCACATCCACGCGATCGCGGCGTTCACGCTCGGGCTCGCCGGCTCGCTCGACGAAGCGCGGCGGCACGCGGTAATCATTCGCGGCGTCGTTCCCGGCTACGGCTTCGACGATTTCGCGGCCGCGTTCCGCTTCGACGTCGAAGCGTCGAGGCGCTTTCGCGAAGGCGCCCGTCGAATCGGAATGTGAACGACGACGTGCACGCCTTGGTTCCATTCGTCGATCGCGATCGCCCGCTGATCGGCACCTCGGCGCTGAAGGCGCCCGCTCTACGGGAGACGAACCTTGCAGCCTCGCATCTCGTTGATCACGCTCGCCGTCGACGATCTCGACCGCGCGGTAGCCTTCTACCGGGAAGGGCTCGGACTCGCATCGGAAGGCATCGTCGGCACCGAATTCGAATACGGGACGGTCGCCTTCTTCGAGTTGCAGGGCGGTCTGAAGCTCGCGCTGTGGCCACGCACGAGTCTCGCGCACGACTGCGGGCTCCCCGTCGGCCCGAAAAGCGCAACGCAGTTCGCGCTCGCGCACAACGTCGCGTCGCGCTCCCAGGTCGACGCCGTGATGGCGCAGGCGCGCGGCGCGGGTGCGACGATCACCAAGCCCGCCGGCAACACGTTCTGGGGCGGATACGCCGGATATTTCCAGGATCCGGACGGACACTTGTGGGAGGTCGCGTGGAACCCCCAGTGGCAGGAAGGCGGGAGCTGACCTCGCCCTCCTGCTCCCGTGCCTCGCACCCCGCTCGTGCCATCCTCCCCTCATGGCCCGCGCGACCTTCCGCTTCTACGAAGAGCTGAACGACTTCCTCGCGCCGCGAAACCGCCGGCACGATCTCGATCGCGACTGCGCTCGCGCGGCCACGGTGAAGCACGAGATCGAGGCGCTCGGCGTGCCGCACACCGAAGTCGAGCTGGTGCTCGTCAACGGCGAGTCGGTCGGCTTCGAACGGATCATCCGCGACGGCGACCGCATCGCGGTCTATCCGAAGTTCGAGGCCTTCGATGTCTCGCCGCTGCTGCGCGTGCGCGAGGCGCCGCTGCGAACGCCGCGCTTCGTCGCCGACGCGCATCTCGGCGGTCTCGCGCGCCTGCTTCGACTGACCGGCTTCGATACGGTCTACGACAATGCGATCCACGACGACGACGTCGAGCGCCTGTGCGTCGAGGAAGAGCGCATCGTGCTCACGCGCGATCGCGAACTGCTGAAGCGCAGAACGATCACGCACGGCTGCTACGTGCGCGCGCTGCGGCCCGAGCCGCAACTGCGCGAGATCTTCACGCGCCTGGACCTCGCCGGCCTCGCTCGACCGTTCTCGCTGTGCCTGTCGTGCAACGTCCCGTTGCACCCCGTCGAGAAGACGCAAGTGGAAGAGCAGCTGCCGCCCACCGTGCGCGCCCACTACGAGCGCTTCAGTACCTGCGACGCATGCGGACGCGTGTTCTGGGAGGGTTCGCACTGGCAGCGGCTGCGCGGCATCGTCGACGAAGCGCTCGCGCACCGCGCTGCATGACGCTTCAGCGCGAGACGTCGGGCCGCCGAAACAGCCGGTCGTACTCGAACCGCCGCACCACCCGCGCCCCGATCGAACGCGCCGCCGGATGAGCCGGATTCACGAGCGCCACCCGCTCCTCGGGAACGATCACGGAAGGAACGAGAAGGATCGCCGACGCGCCCGCCGCGAGCCACTTCGATCCGATCTCCACGCTCGCCCGACCGGCAGGGATCGCCGACCACGCCGCCGGCAGCTCGTCGATCCGGCGCTCTTCGCGTGCCTGCCAGACCGGCTCGGCGACTTCGATCCGGACGAGGAAACGGTTCAGCGGCAGGCCGCCGTCGTCGATGTGCGCGACCGTCTCCAGCACGGCGAGCGCCGGCGTGAGCGCCGCATAGACGACCGGGTGGCCTTCGTCGTTCCATCGGCCCGGCCGCAGGGCCGCGCCCTTCCCGCTCAGATCGTCTGCGGCGTATCGCCTCGTTTCGGCGGCGATGCGCCAGAGGTTCACTGAAAGGATCCGCTGGCGATCGAGCCGAGCAGCCGGGCGACGACGTCGAGGCCCGTGGGCGTATCGATCAGATCGGCTGCCCGGCGCCCGCCGAGAGCCGGCTGCGGAAGCTCGAGCCATTTCCCGAGCCACTTTGCCGCGTCGAATCCGCGCGCATCGGCGGCCGTCGACTCGTCCGCGATTTCGCCGGCGATGGCGAGCAGTCGCGCAAGACCGAGCGCCGCCTGCCCTCCGCTTCCGCCGAGTTGCTCTGCCGCGGCCGCCTTCTTCTCGGCGGTTGCCTTCGGTACGCCAAGCATCGCGTACATGCGCACCGCCGGCACGCCCATTCGCTCGGCGAGGTCCTTCAGGTAGCTTCCCGCCACTCCCTGACGTTCGGTTTCGACCAGTTGCAGCGGCGTCGCCTCCGCCACACGGCGGACGAAGTCGTCGATGCCCGCGCTTCGACGGTATTCGATGAGGGCCGGCGGATGGCCGCGCCTGCCAGCGCGGCTCCGCGGTCTCGAAGCTTCGAGGGAAGTTCCCTTCATGGCATGCTCGTCCAGATCGAGACATATTATAGACCAGAAATAGACAGAACAGTGCTCATCGTGCCGACATCGCCCCTGCAACAGACGCACCTCCCTACGGCAGCCCCCGCTTGCGCGCATTGCCGCGCGCCAGCTCCACCGGATACTTCCGTGCGTTGATCTCGATCTTGCGCAGCGCCGCCGCGTGCAGGTCGATGCCGAGCACGTCGGCCAGCCGCACGAGGTAGAGCAGCACGTCGGCCAGCTCCTCGCCGACCCGCTCGCGCTCGGCCTCCGGCAGCCGCCGCGATTCGTCCTCGCCCATCCACTGGAAAGGCTCGAGCAGCTCGCCCGCCTCGACGATCAGCGCGCTCGCCAGGTTCTTCGGCGAATGAAAACGCTCCCAGTCGCGCTCGTGCGCGAAGCGGCGCAACGCGTCGCGCAACCGGTGCAGCGAATCGGCGTTCGCCTCGTCCTGCGACTCTTGCGACTCTTGCGACTCCGACATGCGCGTCGTCCTCCGAAACCGGTCATCGCCGGGCGCCACGTTTGCGCCGGAATTCTCCGCCTTTCCCCGGGAGGGATATGAGAATCGCGCAAGTCGCCCCGCTGCACGAGAGCGTTCCGCCGCACCGCTACGGCGGCACCGAGCGGGTGGTTTCGTACCTGACGGAAGAGCTGGTGCGCCAGGGCCACGAAGTGACGCTGTACGCCAGCGGCGACTCGTCCACGCGCGCGCGACTGGTTCCCGGCTGCCGGCGCTCGCTGCGGCTGGACACCGCCTGCCTCGATCCGCTGTCGCATCACGTGCTGATGCTCGAACGCGTATTCCAGCGGGCTGCGTCCTTCGACATCGTCCACTTCCACGTCGAGTACCTGCATTTCCCGTTCGCGCGCGCGCGCCCGATTCCGCACGTGGGGACGCTGCACGGACGGCTCGACCTCCCCGAGCTGCACCCGCTGTT
>CALCZN010000224.1:0-6069 GCA_937903095.1 uncultured Burkholderiales bacterium | reverse complement strand
GGCTTTCTTGTTGAATGCGAATTGCGCATAATGTGTCTTATGTCAAATCACTCATATCCTTCGACGAGTAACGCGGGGACCGGGCACCGGCGAGATAATCGTCAAACCCCCTCCTGCCGTGGAGACGACCATGAGCGTCACCGTCGCGGACCTGCAGGCCTTCGCCGACGCATGGAACCGGCACGATGCTCCGGCGCTGATGGGCTTCATGGCCGACGACTGCGTGTTCGAAGCCTCGGCCGGGCCCGAGGTCTGCGGAACGCGCTACGTTGGCCGGGAAGCCGTCGAGGCGGGGTTTCGCGACGTCTGGAAGACCTATCCGGACGCGCAGTGGCGGTCGCCGCGCCACTTCGTCTGCGGCGACCGCGGAGTGTCCGAATGGACCTTCACCGGCACGCGCGTCGACGGCACGCGTGTCGAGGTCAACGGCTGCGACGTGTTCACCTTCCGTGACGGCAGGATCGCGCTGAAGAACTCCTACCGCAAGAACCGTCCGCCGCTCGCGCCGGAATCTCGATGACATCCGCGCACCGCTAGCGCTCGAAGGAACTCGCCGCCATGCATCGATTGCTTCGACTGCCCGCTTCGGTGCGGCTGATCGCGATCAGCCCGACGTCGATTTCGTCGGGAAACAGATCGATGCCGCGCTCGAGCGCCTTCTGCAGCGGCATGCCCTGTTCGATCCACTGGTAAACGGCGTACGAGAGCAGATGGCGGACGATGTGTTCGCCGACGCCGGTCGCCGCGACGGCGCCCTTCGGTCCCGCATAGAAGCCGCTGCCGATGATCGGTGTGTCGCCGACGCGGCCCAACAGCGATGGTGCGGAGCCGCCCGTCGAGCAGGCAACCGCGAAGCGTCCTTCGCCGTCGCGAACGACGGCTCCCACCGTGTCGCACGCGGCGCCGCGGTCGCCGGGTTCGCTGCCCGGCCACGGGATCGCGTAATTCCACAGGCGCCGAAACGATTCGTTGTCGACGCCGTGGCGCGCGGGCTGGTCTCCTCGTAGCTGCGCGATCAAGAGTCGGTTGCGATGCACGGCGCGATCGTGGATCGCATCGTGCTCGGGAAAGCCTGCGACGCGCGCGAAGCGTTCGGCGCCCTCGCCCGCCAGCAGCCAGTGCGGCGAACGCGAAACGGCTTGCGCGACCAGAACCGGGTTCTTCACGCGCTGCAGGCACGCCACCGCTCCGAGACGTCCGTTCGAATCCATGACTGCCGCGTCGAACTCGATCGTCGTGCCGTCCAGGCCGACGATCGCGCCCGAACCCGCATTGAAACGCCCGTCGTCCTCGAGGACGACGACCGCGGCGACTGCTGCCTGCAACGCGTCTGCGCCCTCTTCGGTCGCGCGCCGTCCGGCACGAACCGCTGCTTCGCAGCCGTCCGCATCCTCCAGGGGCGCTCCCGCTCCGCCGTGGACGACGATGCCGAAGGCAAAGGAGTCCTTTTGACTCATCGTGTCTCTCGCCCCCGAGGTACCGCAGCAGTATTCATACTACGTCGCGCTCGACGAGCCGGAACGGACGCCGGGCGACGCGAAACTCGCCGCTCAGCGTGCGAGCGCGCTGCAGAATGAAGCGTTCCCGCACGCGGAGCAGCTTTCGCAGCCGGGAGTGCTGCCTTATGCAGCGCGGGAGAGCGCAAGCGGAGCCGCCGCTACGTGCGTGCGGCGGTGGGCGCTGAGCGCGGTCTCCAAAGCGGCCTACCATGCCGCCAACTGCGAGCGGATCCCGGTCGTCGCTCTTCACGCCGCCGCTGCCGCGTCGATTCGGGCGTGCCCGGTCAACGTGTCCGCTGCGCGCTCCGGGCGCCGCGCAATTCCTCGCCGACGGCAAGCAGGAAGCGCATCGTGTCCTGGAACTCCGGTTCGCGCACGAGTGCCAGCAGGGCGCGCAGGCCGCCCGACGAGGCAGGCTGCATGCTCGTGCGTGCGGCCGCCGTGTCGATCGCGTCGAGCAGCGGCTGGATGCGCGAGACGCCTTCGACGAGCGCCGGCAGCGAGTCGCTCAGCTTCTGCAATGCGCCGGAGCGTTCGAGCCGCTCGAACTGCTCTGCGAGGTCGATCAGGCGATCGGCGCCGCCGCGCGTGAGCCGATCGAACAGCGCGATCGCATCGGTCATCGTCGCCGAAAGCCTGCCCACCATCTCGTCGCTGAGTGCGTCGCGCGCCGCATCGACCAGATGCCCGATCTCGTCGCCGGATTCGCGCGGCGCCGTGCCTTGCCTGTCCATCGTCGATACTCCCGGCCGTCAGAGCAGGCCTCGTGCCGAAGCCCAGTACAGCTTGTTGTAGGCCGTCTTGAACCAGTGCACCGACCTCGTCGGCGGCTTCGGATCGGGCGGATGCAGGTAATCGAACTTCGCGTAGGTGGCGCGATCCCTGCCGGCCTCGATGAAGCAGAAGACCTTGCCGTCGTAGTCGCGCACGGGAGCGCCCAGGCGCACCATCGCCGCAATGTTCTCGCCCAGCGTTTCGGCCTGGTAATGGGCGGTGGAGCCCGCCTTGCTGATCGGCAGGGTCGTCGTGTCGCCGAGCACGTAGACGTTGTCGCGCCCTTCCATGTTGAGCCGCTGGCGGTGGGTGGGGATGAAGCCGCCGGCGCCCAGGCCGTTGTTCTCGATGACCTCCATGCCGCGGTGCGCGGGAATCGAGACCAGCAGATCGAACGGCGCCTGCGTGCCCTCCTCGCTGTGCACCACTCCCGCCTGCGCGTCGACTTCCCGGATATTGAACAGCGTCTCGTAGGTGATGCCGAGCCGCTCCATTTCGGGCGCCGCCCACTTCGCGACGTTCTCCAGGCTGTGCACGCGGCCGATCGGGTAGGTGTAGTGCAGCTTCACCTTGTCGAGGATGCCGCGGCCGTCGAAGTAGTCGTGCAGCAGGAAGAGGATCTCGAGCGGCGCCATCGGGCACTTGTGCGGCACGCCCACCACGACGACGACGCGCCCGCCGTCGAACCGGCGCAGTCGCTGGAACATCTTCAGCGCCGTCTCTTCGGTGTAGAAGCTCTCGGCGGTTTCGGCCAGCCCCGGGGTGAGTTCCGGCACCGGACGCGATCCGGTGGCGATCGCCAGGATGTCGTAGTCGAAGGTGCGCCCGCTGCGGCTTCTCAGCTGGTTCCGATCGAGCAGGAACTCTTCGGCCGGATCGACGAGGAATTCGATGCCGGGCTCGAGCAGGCTCGCCTGGTCTTGATACAGCTCGTCGGGAGTGACGCGGCCGAAGGCCAGGTAGAGCAGCCCCGGCTGGTAGAAATGACGCTCCGAGGCGGACAGCATCGTGATGCTCACGCGCCCGCTCTTCAGTTCGGGCGCCAGGCGCCGGGCGAGGTTGTTCGCGAGAATCGTGCCGCCCATGCCGCCGCCGACGATCAGGATGCGCATCGCCCGTTCTCCCGTGATGGAGGCCTGCCCGCGTCCGCCTTGGTTGCCTTGATCACTTCGCCTTGCGCACCGACACATGCCAGACGCCGTTCTCTTCGCGCGTGCCGAGGTGCTCGTGCCCGACCTTGAGGATCCACTCCGGGATCTCGTGCGCCGATCCCCGGTCGCTGGACAGCACCTCGATCTCGTCGCCGACCTGCGCCATCTTCATTCCGGCGATCAGCTCCATCAGCGGGCCGGGGCAGAAGCTGCCGCGCGCGTCGATCAGTCTTCTCGTGGCCACCGGATCTTCCTCGCCTGCACCGCGTCGCTTCGTCAGAACGACCACGTCTGCGCGTCTGCCGCGTCGGCGAGGAACCTGGTCAGGCCGAGCGGCTCGGCGAGCCACGGTTCGAGTGCGGCGGGTTCGAGCGCGAGAACGTCCATCGCCATCGAGCACGGATGGAGCTTCGCGTCGCCGAGCGACACCGCCTGCTCGAACAGCGTGCGGAACGGCGTCACCTGCTTCTCTTCGAGCAGCTGGCCGAACGGACCCTCGGCGGGCGCGGCGGTCTCGTCGTCCTTCACGAAGTAGCGCAGCGCGTTCATCGACAGGAACACCGTGACCCGGTTGCCGCTGACCGCGCCGACCGCGGCGATCATCGCCGCCATCTGCAGCCGCTCCCTCGATCCGGAGACGACGATGATGCTGATCCGTTTCGAGCTCATGCTCCGCACACCGGCTGAATGCCGAACACCTACCCTACCGGTGTCGGCGGCGCGGGGGGCCGATGGCCGCGCGGCAAGCGTGATCTTTTGCGCGGCGGCGATCCGACGCTACAGCAGACGCACGACCGTGCGTCCTTTCACCCGCCCCTGCACGAAGTCGTCGAACGCGCCGGGCAGCGCCTGCAGGTCGATCGTGCGGGTGATCTCGTGCAGATGCCGCGGCTTCAGGTCGGTCGCGAGCCGATTCCATACCTGTTCCCGGCCCGGGGAGCCGGTGAAGCCGGAGTCCACGCCGAGCAGGCTCACGCCGCGCAGGATGAACGGAAACACCGTCGTGTGCAGTTCGACGCTCGCCGCATTGCCGATGCTCGCCACGGTGCCCGCCTGCTTCATGCTGGCGAGCGCCCAGTGCAGGATCGGGCCGCCCACGTTGTCGACCGCGCCGGCCCATCGCGCGCGCTCGAGCGGCCGCACCTTCGCGAGATCGATCTGCGAGACGAGTTCCACCGATGAAGCGCCGAGATCGCGCAGATACTGTTCCTCGGACGCCTTGCGCGTAAGCGCGACGACCTCGTAGCCGAGCCGCGAGAGCATGTCGATCGCAAGGCCCCCCACGCCGCCGGTGGCGCCGGTGACGACGACGGGACCGTTCTCCGGCTTCAATCCGTTGTGCTCCATGCGCGCGACAGCCAGGCCCGCGGTGAAGCCCGCGGTGCCCAGCGCCATCGTCTCGAACAGGCTCAATCCGGAGGGCAGCGGAAGGACCCAGTCGGCCGGCACGCGCGCGTACTGCGCGTAGCCGCCATGATGCGAGACGCCGAGATCGAAGCTCGTCGCGATCACCGGGTCGCCGGGGCGGAAGCGTACATCCGCGCTTTCGACGACTTCGCCCGCCAGGTCGATTCCTCCGACGCAGGGAAAACGCCGGATGATCTTCCCGGCGCCGGTGGCCGCCAGCGCGTCCTTGTAGTTGATGCTCGAGAAATGGACGCGGATCGTGACCTCGCCGTCGTCCAGCTGCGCAGCCGACATCGTCGTGAGCCGGCCGCCGACCTTGTCGCCGTCCTTGTCGATCAGGTATGCGGTGAAATCCGGCGGTGCCATGGTTTCTCCCTGAAAATACGGGATCGTGCCGCAATCATGAAGTTCCTGCCGGGAAGTCGTGCTGCCCACGACGTTGCCACAGCCGCCAGCACAGAAAGAGCACGAGCGCGAGATTGAAGCAGACGACGACCAGCCCCTGCCACGTCGGCGAATGCCGCAGATGCAACAGTTCGAAGGGGACGTAGACGCCGCTGCCGAGAGCGCCGATCCAGGCGCCCCACGTCCGATCGAGCCACAGTCCGCAAGCCTCCAGCCAGCGCAGCGCCGCATAGGCCGCACCGAGCAGCACCGTCGTGCGCACCGGCGTGACGTTCAGCGCGTCGACGTAACGCAGCAGCAGTTCCGGATAGTGCGAATGCGGATCGGCCCCGAAATGGCCGATCGCCTCGAGCGCGAGCCGATGCACGTCGTGGTGCATCAGGCTCAGCCAGCCGAGCAGTGCGGCGAGCGCCGCCACGCCCTTCGCCGCTTCGAAGACGGCGATCGTTCGCAGTGCAGCGCGTGCCGGCGCGCGCAGCGAAGCGCGCCCTCGTGGATCGCCGCGCAGCTCGTCGCGGCTCGCGCCTTTCGTCATCGTTCCGGTCACGGCCGAGCAGCGGGCCCCGTTTCGACAGCAGGAGCGGTCGCCTCAGCTGCGGCCGCCTCGCTGCCGATCCCGGGGCGAAGGCATCGGCACCATCATCGCCTGCCCCGGCGTCGTGCAACCGGCGTCGCAACAGCGTCCGGGCTGGCGGTTGCGCGCGATCGGGCGCTTCGGGTCATTGACCACGCCGCGCTCGAGCAGCCGCTCGACGAGCTGCACCTTGCTGCCCACCGGATAGTTGCGCCAGATCTCCTGCTTCATCGCCGCCGGCGAGCCACCGCCGTGCAGG
>CALCZN010000223.1:0-34105 GCA_937903095.1 uncultured Burkholderiales bacterium | reverse complement strand
CCTGGCCCGACACGCCGTTCCTGCTGCAGGGCTTCCTCGTCGACAGCCGGATCGAGCTGGAGACGCTGCGCCGCTATTGCCGCTACGTATACGTCGACCTCGATCTTTCGCACTCGGCGCTCGCCGACGCGATTCGCGATGCCGAACTGCGCGACGAAGCGGCTGCACCGGCGGCGCCCTCGCCCGCGCCGCTGCATTTCGACACCGTGCTCGACGAGAAGCCCGCCGCGCGCCCGGCCGCGATGCGCCCGGTGCGCATTCGCGCCGACGTCAAGATCAGCCGCCAGACGCGCGAGCGCTTCCGCGACTTCATCCGCGCCACGGCGATCGCGCCGGCCGAAGCGCCGAACCACTCGGCGCTGCGCCGCGCGCTCGACTGGCTGCGCCCCGCCGGTCGCTCGCGCGCCGCGCCCCGCACGCGCCGGCTCTCGGCCGGCGGACACGGGGCGCCCGACATCCGGCTGCCCGACGGCATCGAGCTGCGCCGCTACGCCGACCGTACGCCGATCGAAGCCGAGCTGCCGCGGGCGCGCGAAGCCTTCGGCGTCGGCTCGCGCGCGCTCGATGCGTTGGTCGCCGACGTACGCCAGGGCCGCGTGCCCGACGTGCAGCAGGTCAGCGGAGCGGTCGACCAGATCGTCGACAGCATGGTCGAGAACCCCGACGCGCTGATGTGGATCGCCCGCCTGCGCGAGGAGAGCGTCCATGTCTACCAGCACGGCGTGAAGGTCGCGCTGTACCTGGTCGCGCTCGGCCGTCACCTGGGCTTTCCACGCGCCGAGCTGGCCAATCTCGGGATGATCGGCATGCTGGCCGACGTCGGCAAGACGCGGCTGCCGACCGCGCTGCTCGAGAAGCCGGGCATGCTCGCGCCGGCCGAATACAACATCGTCAAGGAACACGTGCGCCTCGGCATCGACGCGCTGGCCTCGAGCGTGCGTCTGGCCCCGGCGATCGTCGAGGGCATCGCGCAGCATCACGAGCGGCTCGACGGCTCCGGTTATCCGAAGGGGCTGCGCGGCGACGAGATCGGCATCTACGGCCGCATGTCGGCGATCGCCGACAGCTTCGCCGCGCTGATCACCGCGCGCGCCTACGCGAACGCCTGCGCGCCGCAGGATGCGCTGATGAACCTCTACGAATGGACGGGCACCTCGTTCCACGAGCCGCTGGTCGAGCAGTTCGTGCAGGCGGTCGGCATCTTTCCGGTCGGCAGCTTCGTCGAGCTGTCCAGCGGTGAAGTCGCCGCCGTGCTCGCACACAACCGCGTGCGACGGCTCGAGCCGCGCGTGCTCGTGCTCACCGCGCCCGACAAGACGCCGCTGGCCGAGCCTTTCGAACGCAACCTGCTGCAGCGGCCGAAGACGGCGGAAAACGTCCGCGTGCGCATCGTTCGCGGGCTGGCGGCCGGCGCCTACGGACTGCGCCTGCGCGACTACTACGGGCAGCAGGAAGCGGCGCTGGCGTCCGCGCCGGTGGCCGGGTAGGGACCGCCGCGTGTCGAGCTGCTGCGAGGAGCCTGCGATCGCCGCCCGCGGCAAGCGCGAGCGCAGCGCCGCGCAACTGCTGCGCGACGTCGACGCGGCCGCGCCGGGCGACGGCGCGCGAACCGTCGTGCTCGTCGTGGCGCTGAACCGCTCCGATCGCATCGACGCGCTCGCCCGCGCAGCGCACGACCGCCCGGTGCTCGACGAGATCGGACGACGGATGGAATCGGTCCTGCGACCCGCCGACCGCTACGCCTTCGCGTCGCGCGAGGAAGCGTGGGTACTGCTGCCCGGCCTGGCGAGCGAGGCGCTCGCCGAACTGGCCAGTCATTCGCTGCTCCAGACGCTGTCGGCGCCGGTGAAGCTCGCGGCGCAGGCGCAGCCGATTCGGCTGCGCACGTCGATCGGCGGCGCCTGGGCGCCCCCGGGGTCGAATCCGGGTGCCGGGAAGCTGATCGCCGTCGCGTCGGAGGCGGCCGCGCAATCGCTCGGCCGCGAAGATCACGTTCGCATCCTGCGGGTGAACGACGACCACGACTCGGGGCTGCGCCGTCACGAGATCGAACGCGATCTGCACGAGGCGCTCGGACGCAACGAGCTGGAGGTGCATTTCCAGCCGCAGATCGACCTGCGCAGCGGCCGCTGCCGCTCGGCCGAGGCGCTGATCCGCTGGCGGCGTGCCGACGGGCGCGCGGTGGCGGCCGGGACGATCGCCTCGATCGCCGAGGAACGCGGGCTGATCGCCGAGCTGACGCGCTTCACGATGAACACCACGCTGCGCCACATGGCGCAGTGGAAAGCGGGCGGACTCGACCTGTCGGTCGCCATCAACCTGTCGGCGATCACCTTCGGCGACGCGACGCTGCCCGAGCTGGTCGCGCAGTCGCTGCAGATCTGGGGAGTGGACGCCCGCCGGCTCACGCTCGAGCTGACCGAGAGCACGCTGATCCGCAACGAGCACGCGGCGATCGAGCTGGCCGGCGAACTGCGCGCGCTCGGCTGCCGGCTGTCGATCGACGATTTCGGCACCGGCTACTCGTCGCTCAGCTACCTGCCGCGCTTCCCGCTCGACGAGCTGAAGATCGACCGCAGCTTCGTGCAGACGATCGCCGCCGGACGCAACGATCACCGCATCGTTCGCGCGCTCGTCGAGCTGGCGCACGCCTTCGAGCTGGACACGGTCGCCGAGGGCGTCGAGAACGCCTTCGTCGAGACGCGGCTGCGCGAGCTGGGCTGCGATTTCGCGCAGGGATTCCATCTGTCGCCCGCGCTGCCGCCGGACGATTTCGTCGAATGGTGCACGAACCGCAATGCCGCCCTTCGCTTCACCGGGCCCGGATCACGCGCGATTCCGTGACGATCGCCGGCAGCGGACGATCGTGCGCCTCGGCGTCGAAGCGTTCCAGCTCGCACGCGTCGTAGCCCACGCCGATCGCGGCGATCGGCCGTTGCGCGAGCGTGCGGTCGTAGTGTCCGCCGCCATAGCCGAGCCTATAGCCGCGCGCGTCGAAGCCGACGCAGGGCACGAGCAGCAGATCGGGCTCGACCGTCTCGAAAGGGTGCGGCACGGGAATCGCGAAGCGGTCCGCGCGCACTGCGCCGTCGCGCCGCCATCGTCCGAACTCGAGCGCGCCGCCCTCGCCGATGCGCGGCAGCGCGAGCGTTCTTCCCCCGGATTCCCAACGCTCGTAGCACGGCGCCAGCTGCGGTTCGCCGCGGATCGGCCAGTACACGCCGAGCACGCGGGCGCGCACGAAAGGCTGCTCGCGCAGCAGCGCCGCGAGCCGCTCGCGCAGCGCCTCGTCGGCCTGTTCGCTCAGCGCGGCGCTGCGCTCGCAACGCCAGCGAATCAAGGCGTTGCGCGCACGAGTTCGAGTGATTTCATCGACGACGCGCATGGTATGCTCGGGCCCGGTGCCAGCGGGCACCGAGCGGCGTTTCAGCAGGGCAGAGCGAAGATGACGTACCGGATCGCGATCGCGGCGATTGTAGGGCTGATCGGTCTTTCGGTTCTTTCGCCTGCCGAAGCTTCGAAGCGTCGCCCTGAAGGCCACCCCGGAGCGCCGAAGGCCGCAACGGTCGCACCGCTCGCCGTCGACGACGCCTTCCTCGCGGCACACCAGGCGTTCACGAAGAACGATCCGGCGCGCTTCGAAGCGATGGCCGCGCAGGCGCAGGCCCATCCGCTCGCCGTCTACCTCGATTACTGGCGACTTCGCCTGCGCCTGCAACGGCCGCCGAGCGAAACGCCGCCCGGCAGCGCCGACGCCGACGTGCAGCGCTTCCTCGCGCGGCACGAGGGCACGCTCGTCGCCGATCTGCTCGGCCGCGACTGGATGCTCGACCTCGGGCGGCGACGCGAATGGACGGCCTTCGACGCCGTCTACGCGCGCTGGATCCTGCGCGACGACGACGAAGTGCACTGCTATGCGTCGCTCGGCGACATCGAGCGTGCCCGGCCGGCCCCGCGCGCGCGCGCGGCGGTCTTCTCCGTGCGCAATTTCGGTCCGGGCTGCGCTGCGCTGCTCGACGCCCAGTTGCGCACGGGCGCGCTCAACCGCGACGACCTGCACGCCCGGCTGCTGGTCGCGCTCGAGACGAACGCGGCCGATGCGGTGCGCCTGCTCGGCGAGCGCCTCGCGCTCGATTCGAAAGCGGTCGATCTCGCGCTGTCGAATCCGTCGAAGGCGCTGGCCGGAAAGCGCACGCGCGAGACGCTGCTGATCGCGCTGTCGCGGCTTGCCCGCAAGGATCCGTCGGAAGCGGACGAGCGCCTCGATGCGATCGCGCCGGCGCTGCGCGAAGCGGACCTCGCGTTCGCGCGCTCGCAGATCGCCGCCGCTGCCATGCGCCGGCTCGACCCGCGCGCGCTCGAATGGACGCGCGCCTCGCTCGATGCGCCCGCCACCGACGAGACCTGGAACTGGCTCGCGCGCGCGGCGCTGCGCGAGCAGGACTGGCCGACGCTGCGCAAGGTCGTCGCGCGGATGAGCGAAGCCGGACGCAACGAGCCGGCATGGATCTACTGGAGCGCGCGCGCCGAGCGCGAAGCCGGCAACACGGCGAAAGCCGACGAGATGCTGCGTCCGATCGCCGGCCAGTTCACGTTCTACGGCCGGCTGGCCGCCGAGGATCTGGGCTCGCTCACCTCGCCGCCGCCCGCTGCGCTCGCCACCACCGAGGAGGAACTGGCGCAGGCGGCGCGCAACGCCGGCTTCGACCGCGCATTGCGCTTCTACGCGCTCGGCCTGCGCTTCGAGGGCAATCGCGAGTGGAACTTCCAGCTGCGCGGCATGAGCGACCGGCAACTGCTCGCCGCCGCGCGCTGGGCCTGCGCCGAACAGGTGCTCGACCGCTGCGTGAACACCGCCGATCGCACGCGCGAGGAACACGATTTCGCGCTGCGCTTCGTCTCGCCCTTCCTCGATCGCATGAAGCCGGTGGCCGCCGGCGCCGACCTCGATCCGGCCTGGGTCTACGGCCTGATCCGGCAGGAATCGCGCTTCGTGCGCGATGCGCGTTCGTGGGCGGGAGCGCAGGGCCTGATGCAGATCATGCCGGCCACCGCCCGCTGGATCGCGAAGAAGCTCGGCGAGCGCGACTTCCGCGTCGAGCAGCTGCACGACCTCGACACGAACCTGCGCTTCGGCACCTTCTACCTGCGCAGCGTGCTCGACGATCTCGAAGGCTCGCCGCTGCTCGCCTCGGCTGCCTACAACGCGGGTCCGGGTCGCCCGCGCAGCTGGCGCTCGACGCTGTCGGCGCCGGTGGAGGGCGCGATCTTCGCCGAGATCATCCCGTTCAACGAAACGCGCGACTACGTCAAGAAGGTGCTCACCAACGCCGTCTACTACGCGGCGCTGTTCACCGGTCAGCCGCAGTCGCTGAAGGCGCGCCTGGGCAAGGTCGCGCCGGCGTTGTCGATGCCCACCGACATTCCGTAGGAACCCGTCATGGCAGGCCGACCCGTTCTCCTGCTCGGCGGCAGCGGATTCATCGGCCGCCACGTCGCGGCGCGGCTGGTCGCGCAGGCGCGGGACGTGATCGTTCCCACGCGCAATCGCGAGCGCGCCCGCGCCCTGCTCACGCTGCCCACCGTCCAGGTCTTCGAGGCCGACGTGCACGACGACGCGCAGCTCGCATCGCTGATGCGCAGCATCGACGCCGTGATCAACCTGGTCGGCGTGCTCGACGGCGGACGCGGCTCTCCGTGGGGGCCGGGCTTCGAGCGCGCGCACGTGCAGCTCGTCTCGCGCATCGTCGAGGCCGCGCGCGCCGCCGGTGTGCGACGCCTGCTGCACGTCTCGGCGCTGGGCGTGCGCGAAGGCGGCGAACAGACGCTGCCGTCGATGTACCTGCGCTCGAAGGCGGCGGGCGAACGCATCGTGCGCGGGGCCGCTGACCTGCAGTGGACGGTGTTCCGCCCGTCGGTCGTCTTCGGTCCGGGCGACTCGCTGATCGAGCGCTTCATGAGGCTGCAGCGATGGCTGCCGGTGATTCCGCTCGGTCGCGCCGACGCGCGCCTTCAGCCGGTGTGGGTCCGCGACGTGGCACGCGCGATCGCCGACTCGCTCGATGCGCAGATCACCGTGCACCGCTGCTACGAGCTGGCCGGCCCCGAGGTCTGGTCGCTGCGCGAGCTGATCCGCTTCGCCGGCGAGCTGTCCGGATACCGGCGCCGCGTGATCGGACTGCCCGATTCCCTCGGCCGGCTGCAGGCGATGCTGCTCGAGTTCGCGCCGGCCGCGCTGCGCATGTCGCGCGACAACTTCGCGACGCTGTCGATCGACAATGTCGCCGGCGGCCCGATCGCCCCGGAGCTGCGCATCGAGCCGACGCCGCTCGGCGCCGTCGCGCCGTCGTACCTGGACGAACACGAACTGCGGCTGGCCGAGGAGCGACGCCGGGCCGGGCACTGAGCCGCCGATGAAGATCTACCGGGTCGGCGGGTCGGTGCGCGACGAGCTGCTCGGCGTGCCGGTCAAGGATCGCGACTGGGTCGTCGTCGGCGCCACGCCCGAAGAGCTGATCGCGCGCGGCTTTCGGCCGGTCGGCCGCGACTTCCCGGTGTTCCTGCATCCGGATACGAACGAGGAATACGCGCTCGCGCGCACCGAGCGCAAGACCGCGCCCGGCTATCGCGGCTTCGTCGTGCAGGCCGATCCGGACGTGACGCTCGAGGACGACCTGCAGCGCCGCGACCTGACGATCAACGCGATGGCGATCGCCGAGGACGGCACGCTGGTCGACCCCTATGGCGGCCTGGCCGATCTTCGCGCGGGCGTGCTGCGCCACGTGGGCAGCGCTTTCGCCGAGGACCCGGTGCGCATCCTGCGCGTCGCCCGCTTCGCCGCGCGCTTCGACGACTTCACGGTCGCCGACGAAACGATGGAATTGATGCGCGAGATGGTGCGCGCGGGCGAAGCCGATGCGCTGGTCGCCGAGCGCGTCTGGCAGGAGCTGTCGCGCGGCCTGATGGAGCGGCGCCCGTCGCGGATGTTCGACGTGCTGCGCGCCTGCGGCGCGCTCGCCCGCGTGATCCCCGAGCTGGACCGGCTGTGGGGCGTGCCGCAACCGCCGGCCCCGCATCCGGAGGTGGATACCGGCGTGCACGTGATGATGGTCGTCGACCACGCGGCCGCTGCCGGCGCGTCGCTGCCCGTGCGCTTCGCGGCGCTCGTGCACGACCTGGGCAAGGGAACGACGCCGCCGGAACAGTGGCCGCGTCACATCGCGCACGAGCAGCGCTCGCTGCGCCTGGTCGACGAACTGTGCGAGCGGCTGCGCGTGCCCACCGAATGCCGCGACCTCGCGCGCATCGTCGCCCGCGAGCACGGCATCGTGCATCGTGCGCTCGAGCTGCGCCCGGAAACGATCACGAAGCTGCTCGAACGCATCGACGTCGCCCGTCGGCCGCAACGGCTCGAGTCGGTGCTCGCCGCCTGCGAATCCGACTACCTCGGGCGGCTCGGGCTGGAATCGCGCCCCTATCCGCAGGCGCAGCGCCTGCGCGAGGCGGCGCGCGCCTTCGCGTCGGTGGACACCGCGGCTGTCGCGCGCGCGCACGCCGACGCGCCACAGAAGATCCGCGAGGCGCTGCACGAGGCGCGCGCGCGCGCGGTGGCCGAAGCGCTCGGCACGACCCGATGACGCGCTGAATTCACAGCAGGCGCGACAGCAGCGCGGCCAGCAGCGAGAGCAGCACGGTCGACGTGATCGGAATCGACCACTCGCGACCGAAGGCGCGGAACTCGAAGTCGCCGGGCAGCCGCCCGATGCCGAAGCGGCGCAGCAGCGGCATCAGGCCCGAGAACAGCGCGAGCGCGACGACGACGACGAGCAGCCACTTGATCATCGCGCCGGCCGCCTCGCGTGCTCCTGCAGGAAGCCGACGATTTCGGGCACCGAAAGCTGCGGCTCGCGCGGGTCCGCACGGCTCTGCACCCGGTTCATCCAGTCGAGGTTGTCGCGCATGCGGTCGACCACCTTCGGCCATTCCTCGGGAGTGTGCTGCGACGGATCGGGCAGCGCGTGGCACTGGCTGCAGGCTTCGGCGAACATGCGCCCCGCCCCGCTGCCGAGCGCCTGCGCCAACTCGGGGTCGGCCTTCGGATCGAGGCTGCGCTGCGCGTGTCGCCGCAGGTAGGCGACGATCTCGCGCTCCTCGTCGGCGCTCGGCGCGGACATCGCGCGCTCGCCGGCGCCGGGCGCCCGCATCAGGTCGGCCATCAGCGGCCCGAGATTTCCGCGGCCCTGCATGCGCGGCACCATGCGTCGCACCACTTCGGGCCAGCGGTTCGCATCGTGCATCGCGGGATCGGGCAGGTTGTGGCACTGCACGCAATACAGGGCAAGCAGCCGCGCGCCGCGCGAGTCGGCCTGCGGCAACTGCGACGGTCGCAGGCGATCGGGGAGGATGCGCAGCAGCATCGCGCCGTGGCTGCTTCGCTCCCATCGCTCGCGCGACGCCCGCGCCAGGTCCTCGAGCTGGTCCGCCGACAACGAGCGTTCGTCGACGCGACCCGCCTCGGAAAGCGGACGCGCCGGCGGGCGCTGCTCGATCGAGCGGGTGACGACTTCGGACGACGCTGCCGGCGTCGTCGCCGACCTCGCGCCGACCGGCGGCGCAACGAGCACGACGATGCCGGCAACGATCGCGGCCGGCAGCCCGAGGCCGAGGCTGAAGCCGGCAAGGATCGGCGTACCGCGGACGATCGCCGCGACCCGACGAAGGGGCGAGTACCGCCGCCCGGACATCGCGCCGCCTCCTACAGTGAAGCCCGCCGGTCGCGCGTGCGGAATCCGATCGCGTCGTCGGGCACGCCGCGGCCGAAAGCGATCGCCTTGAACAGTTCGCCCATTTCCGCCTCCGAAAGCAGCCGCTGCACCGCCTGCGTCTCCAGCGTCCACGCGCGAAGATCGTCGCGCGGAATCACGGCGCAGGCGTCGAGCAGGCCGCAGTCGAGCAGGAATCGGGCCTGGGAGGCGAAGCCCAGCACGTCGAGCCCGACGCGCGCCGCGGCCTGCGCGATGCCGGTGAAATCGACGTGCGCGGTGATGTCCTGCAGCCCCGGCCAGAGGAAAGGGTCGTCGTGCGCCCGGTGGCGGAAATGGCAGCGCAGCGTGCCGAGATCGCGCTGCGGGTGGTAGAACTCGCGGCGCGGGAAACCGTAGTCGATGAGCAGCATCGCGCCGCGCGCCAGCCGCGAGCCGACGGTGGCGACCCACGCTTCGGCCTGCTCGCCGAGTTCCGAAACGTAGCTCTCCGGCGCGGCGCTCGCCTGGTCGGACGGCAGGCCGGCGCATTCGTCCCACGCTTCGCGCAGCCGATCGAGAACCTGCGAAGCGAGGCGCTCGTCGGCTGCGCGCTCGGCCCAGCCGAGCGCGTCGTCTCCCGGCCGCTCTCCCGGCCGCTCTCCCAGTCGCCGCTCTTCCAGCCGCCGCTGTCCCAGCCGCACTACACCGCGCTCGAAGACCTCGCCGCCGGCCCGGCGGAAGACGCGCACCGGCATCGCATCGAGCACCTCGTTGGCCAGCACTACGCCCTCGATCCGCTCGGGCAGCTCGTCGACCCAGCGCACGCGCGCGAGCAGCTCCGCGCCGGCGGCTGCGATCGTTCTGCGCTGGCGCTCGCGCAGCGTCGCCGACAGCTCGACGATGGCGTAGCTTCGCGGCAAGGCGTCGGCGTCGCGCAGCGCCGAGAGAACCTGCGCAGCCAGCGCGCCGGAGCCCGCGCCGAACTCGACGATTTCGCCCGTCCCTTCCAGCCACTGCGCGCACTGCGCAGCGATGCAGCGGCCGAACAGCGACGACATCTCGGGCGCCGTGATGAAATCGCCTTCGGCGCCGAACACGCGGTTCGGGCCCGTGTAGTAGCCGATCCCGGGCTCATAGAGCGCGCGCTGCATGTAGCGGTCGAAGCCGATCCAGCCGCCGGCCGCGTCGATCTCCGCCCCGATGCGTCGCACCAGCTCGCGCGAATCGGCGAGCGCCGGGCCGGAGGGCGTATCGAGGCTCACGCGACGGCCGCTTCGCGCTGCGGCGCCTGCGGCGCCTGCAGCAGCGCGTCGATCCGGCGGTCCTTCTCCTGCCAGATCTCGTGCAGCCAGGCCTGCACGCGCTTGCGCGCGCGCGAATCGGTCATCGCGTCGGCGTGGAAGAACTCGACCGGGATCGGCCGTCGCGTCATGCGAACGACGATGCGTTCGACGTCGCCGCGCAGGAACTGCCAGAAAGTGGGCACCCCGCCCGGGTAGACGATCGTCACGTCGATCAGCGACTCGAAGCGCTCGCCCAGTGCATTGAGCGTGAGCGCGAGCGCCCCCGATTTCGGCTTGAGCAGGTGCCGATACGGCGAACGCTGCGCGTCGCGCTTCTGCGGCGTGAAGCGCGTTCCCTCGACGAAGTTCATCACGCTGGTCGGCAGCCGCGCGAACTTCTCGCAGGCGCGCCGGGTGGTTTCGAGATCCTCGAGGCGCTTCTCGGGGTGCTTGCGCAGGTATCGATCCGAGTGCCGGCGCATGAACGGGAAGTCGAGCGCCCACCAGGCCAGGCCCATGACCGGCACGTAGATCAGCTCGTACTTCAGGAAGAACTTCATCAGCGGAATGCGCCGGTTCAGCAGGCGCTGCAGCACGAAGATGTCGACCCACGACTGGTGATTGCAGCTCACCAGGTACCAGCCGCGCGGATCGATTCCCTCGAGGCCTTCGACGTCCCACACGGTGGGCTGCGTCAGCCGCATCCACGCGTTGTTGCCGGCGATCCAGCGGGTGGCGATCGAATTGAGCAGCGGATCGATCGCGGCGCGCACGCGCTCGAAAGGCAGCAGCAGCTTCACCAGCGCGAACAGGAACAGCAGCCCGCACCAGAACAGCGTGTTGACGGCGAGCAGCGACACGGCGACCGCTGCGCGAACGACCGGTGGCAGGAAGGCGAGCATGAGGGCAGGCGGCATGCAGCGGAAGCGTCGATCGTACCAGCCGCCCCGGGCGGATGCCGTACACTCGATGCTCCATGCACCCGAATCGCGTCGTCCTGGTCACCGGCGCGGCGCGCCGCATCGGCGCGCGGATCGCAACGCACCTGCACGCGCGCGGCGCCGACGTCGCGATCCATTGCCGGCATTCGGTCGAGCAGGCCCAGGCGCTCGTCGCCCGGCTGAACGCCGTGCGCGCCGATTCGGCGCGCGCCTTCGAGGCCGACCTCTCCCGGGCGAGCGCCGGCGAGCGCCTCGTCCAGTCGGCCGGCGACTGGCACGGGCGCATCGACGCGCTGGTGAACAACGCATCGACCTTCCTGCGCACGCCCCTCGGTTCGGTGGACGAATCGCTGTGGGCCTCGATCGTCGACGGCAACCTGAAGGCGGCGTTCTTCACCAGCCAGGCGGCGGCGCCATGGCTGCGCGCCGCCCGGGGGGCGATCGTCAACGTCACCGACGCGCGCGCCGAGCGCCCGCTCGCCGGCTTCTCGGCCTACGCCGCGGCGAAGGCGGGCCTGGTCGCGCTCACCCGCGCGCTCGCGCTCGAACTGGCCCCCGAGGTGCGCGTGAACGCCGTCGCGCCCGGCTCGCTCGACTGGCCCGAGCACGACGTGTTCACCGAAGCCGAGCAGCGCGCGATCGAAGCGGCGATTCCGCTGCAGCGCATCGGCACCGGCGAGGACGTCGCGCGCGCGGTCGCCTTCCTGCTCGACGACGCCGACTACGTGACCGGCCACATCCTGCACGTCGACGGCGGCGCCTCGCTCGTCTCGCGCTGAACGAACACGATGACCACCGACATCACCGCCTTCCCCGACTGCTACCGCGTCCTCGTGCAGGACATCGAGATCGACTGCTTCCTCGGCGTCTACGAGCGCGAGCAGGCCAAACGCCGCCCGATCGTCGTCGACGTCGAGCTCTACGTGCCCGACGTCACGCGCCAGCGGCGGCGCGACCTGCTCTCGGAGACGGTCAACTACGAACGCGTGGTCGAGGCGGTCGAGCGACTGGTGGGCGGAGACCGGCGCTTCCGGCTGGTCGAGACGATCTGCGGCGAGCTGGCCGACGAACTGGCGAAGCTGCCCGGGCTGCGCGCGCTGAAGGTGTCGGTGACCAAGCCGCAGCCGCTGCCGCGCGCGCGCTCGGTGCGCGTCGAAGTGTGGAGGCATGCGTGAACGGGAGCGGCGCGCAGATGCGCAAGCTCGACTACGAGCGCAACAAGCTGCACAAGCGCCTGCTGCGCCTGGCGGGCGAGGCGATCGTCGACTTCGGCATGATCGAGGCGGGCGACCGCGTCATGGTCTGCCTGTCGGGCGGCAAGGACAGCTATGCGCTGCTCGACCTGCTGCGCACGCTGCGTTCGCGTGCGCCGATCGACTTCGAGCTGGTCGCCGTGAACCTCGACCAGAAGCAGCCGGGCTTCCCCGGGCACGTGCTGCCCGGTTACCTGCGATCGCTCGACGTCCCCTTCCACATCGAGACGCAGGACACCTACTCGATCGTCACCCGCGTGATCCCGCAGGGCCGCACGATGTGCTCGCTGTGCTCGCGGCTGCGCCGCGGCATCCTCTACCGCGTTGCCGACGAACTCGGCGCGACGAAGATCGCGCTCGGCCACCACCGCGACGACATCCTGGAAACCTTCTTCCTGAACCTGTTCTTCGGCGGCAGGCTCAAGTCGATGCCGCCGAAGCTCGTCTCCGACGACGGACGGCACATGGTGATCCGCCCGCTCGCCTACGTGAAGGAGGAAGATCTCGCCGCGTACGCCGAGTGGCGCGCGTTCCCGATCATCCCGTGCAACCTGTGCGGCTCGCAGGAGAACCTGAAGCGGCGCGAGATCAAGCAGATGCTGCGCGAATGGGAGCGACGCCACCCGGGGCGCGTAGAGAACGTCTTCGCATCGCTCGGGCGCGTCGTTCCGTCGCACCTGCTCGATCGCTCCGCCTGGGATTTCGCCGCGCTGCGCGCAGACGGCGAGCCCTTTGCCGACGGCGATCGCGCGTTCGACCCCGATCCCGAGTTCGAACGGCCGTCCGGCACAGGGTAAACGGCTGGTACGCGCGGCAAGCGCGCATTCTTCCCCGCGTCGGCACCGGCCGAGTGCCTGTCTGCGATATGCAGCGTTTCCTCTTGCGTAATCGATTACGCAGCGAAAAACGCTGCATAGTGCAGCGCCTCAGCGCGGCGGCGGGTGCAGAGGCGGCCGAGGATAGGCGCCGAAGCGGCCGAGGATAGGCGCCGAAGCGGCCGAGGATGGGCGCCGAAGCGACCTGGAACGCGCCAGGCGCCGCTTGGATGCGCCCGGCGCAACCTCGGATGCGGGGGGTGTCCGAATTTCTGCGAGGCTCTCGAATGAGTTATCCACGGCGGCGGGCGTCGCTTGCGACGAACGACCGCCGCGGTGGACAACTCGCGGCGTGGCACTCGAGCCCCGCGCCCTCACCGCCCCCCATCCCCGCTCGTCGAACCCTCCGTGCGCACCGGCGCGCTGTCGCCTGCGGCCGCCGCGCTCTTGTGCCCGGCCCGCCGCAGCCGGAACAGCGCCGCGCGCGCGAGGAACACGACCGCCACCGGCGCTCCGATCGGCAGCAGCACGACCACCGTCCACGGCTGGATCGACAGCCCCCCCTGCGTCGCACTGAACCAGACGACCGAAGCCGCCGCGATCGACCACGTCCCCATCGTGTACGGCAGCGCCGCCGGATGCGCGCGCAGGAAGAAATGCGGAAAGCGCAGCAGCCCGGTCGCGCCGATCACGCAGAACACGGCGCCGTTGAGCAGCAGCAGCGAGACGAGCGCGTCGACCCACAGCGGCGTGAGCGAATGCGCGAGAAACACTTCGGCGCTCATTCGATGCTCATTCGATGCTCATTCGATGATCTCCCCGCGCAGCAGGAACTTGCCAAGCACCGCGGTGCTCACGTAACCGAACAGCGCGATGATCAGCGCGGCCTCGAAATACATCGTTCCGCCCGAGCGCAGGCCGAGCACCAGCATCACGAGCATCGCGACGACGTACAGATAGTCGAGCGCGAGGACGCGGTCCTGCGCGCTCGGGCCGCGCAGCACGCGCGCGAGGGCCAGCGCCATCGCGACCACGAGCAGGATCAGCGTTGCGAGCGAAGCCAGTTGCAGCAGCGGGCTCATTCGAAGATCTCCTTCAGCGGGTGCTCGTAGCGCGCCTTGTAGCGCGCGACGAAGGCATCGACCTGGTCTTCGTGCAGGTCGAACACGTGCAGCACGTACCAGCTGCGGTCGCCGGCCAGCTCGGTCCAGACCGTACCGGGGATCACCGTGGTGATCGTCGCCAGCGCGGCGATGGCGTGCGGATCACGCAGCTCCAGCGGCATGCGCACGAAGCGTCCGCCGGGCAGCCGGTCGCTGCGGCGCAGCGCACCGCGCGCGACGATGAAGCTGGAAACGACGACGTCGCCGCCCACGCGCAGGATCAGCCGCGCGAGCGTCCCGGGGCGCCGGATGCGGGGGCGCAGCGGCAGCAGCGGCGCGGCCAGCAGCGGCATCGCCACCGCGACGATCGTCGCGATGATCAGCTGCCCGACGCTCGCCGAGCGCGCGAGCACGAGCCACAGCACGAACAGCGCGAGGCTGAGCAGCGGGGCGGGAAGGACGCGCCTCATTGCCGCCTCATTGCCGCTCCACCGGCCGCGCGGTGAGCACGGCATCGACGTACGCCGCCGGCCGGTGCAGCGCCTGCGCCGTGCTCGCGGCATAGCGCATCACCGGTTCCGCACGGATGGTGAGCAGCGCGCACAGCGCGAGCAGCGCCGCGATCGGCAGCGTCTCGATCACGCGCAGGCGCGGGGCCGCGCGCTCCTGCGGCGCCCAGAAATAGCGGATACCGGCTCGCGACAGGCCGACGAGCGACAGGAACCCGGACCCGATCAGCACGACGACCATCGCCAGCGCCGCGATGCCGGGCGCCGACAACGGATCGGACGCCAGTTCGGGCTGCGGAGCGAGCGCCGACGAGAGCATCGCGAACTTGCCCAGGAAGCCCGACAGCGGCGGCATTCCGGCGATCATCAGTGCGCACACGATGAACGCCAGTCCGAGGAAGGCGAGCGCGCCGGGGATCGTGCGGCCGATCAGCACCGACTCGTCCTCGTCGAGGTTCGAGTCGGGCCGCTCGATGTACTCGACCGAGAACGGCAACGGATCGACGTCGTCGAGCGGCACCTTCGGCTCGACCTCGCGCGCGCGATCGATCAGTTCGACGAGCAGGAACAGCGCGGCGAGCGCAAAGGTCGACCCGATCAGGTAGAAGAGCGCGCCGGCGGTGAGCGACGGCCGCGCGAAGCCGATCGCGGCGACCAGCGTCGCCGACGAGATCACGACGCCCCACGCGGCGAGTCGCCCCGGATGATGCGAGGCGAGCATGCCGATCGAGGCCACCGCCAGGCTCGCCATGCCGATCCAGGTGAGCGCCGCCCCGCCGAAGTGCGCCGACTCGCCGGCATCGACGCCGAAGAACAGCGTCCAGATGCGCAGGATCGCGTAGACGCCGACCTTGGTCAGGATCGCGAACAGCGCAGCCACCGGAGCGCCGGCGGCCGAATAGGCCGGAACCAGCCAGAAGTTCAGCGGCCACATCGCCGCCTTGGCCAGGAACGCGACGGCGAGGATGGCAGCGCCGGCGTGCAGCAGCGGGCGGTCGGCCGCCGCCACCTGCGGGATGCGCGCGGCGAAGTCCGCCAGGTTCAGCGTTCCGGCGGCGCCGTAGAGCACGGCCACGCCGACCAGGAACAGCGACGACGCGAACAGGTTCACTGCGATGTAGTGCAGGCCCGCACGCACGCGCGAGGCGCCCGAGCCGTGCAGCAGCAACCCGTACGACGCGGCGAGCAGGATCTCGAAGAAGACGAACAGGTTGAAGACGTCGACGGTGAGGAAAGCGCCGTTCACTCCCATCAGCTGCAGCTGGAACAGCGGATGGAAGTTCACGCCGGCGCGGTCCCAGCGCGCCACCGAATAGACCACCGCGGCGAACGCGATGACGCCGGTGACGACGAGCATCATCGCCGACAGCCGGTCCAGGGCGAGCACGATGCCGAAAGGCGCGGGCCAGTTCGCCGGCAGATACACGCCGACGGCGGCCGCACCGCGCTCGTCGACGACGAGGAGCAGCGCGATGGCGACGGCGAGCGCCGCTGCGCACGAGAGCACGTTCAGCGACGCGCGCAGGCGACGTCGCCGCTCGGAGGCGAACAGCATCAGCGCTGCAGTGGCCAGCGGCAGCACGATCGGCGCGACGATCAGGTGCGGCATCGCCGCCTTGGCCCAGCCGATCATTCCTCTTCCTGCCCGTCGACGTGATCGGTGCCGGACAGCCCGCGCAGCGCGAGCAGCACGACGAGGAACAGCGCCGTCATCGCGAAGTTGATGACGATCGCGGTGAGCACGAGCGCCTGCGGCAGCGGGTCGGTGTAGTGCTGCAGATCGTGCGGCACGTCGGGAACGACGATGGGCGGCTGGTCGATCGACAGGCTGCCCATGCTGAAGATGAACAGGTTCACCGCGTACGACAGCAGCGACAGCCCCATCAGCACCTGGAAGGTGCGCGGACGCAGCAGCAGCCATACGCCGGAGGCGGCGAGCACGCCGATCGCGGTGGCGAGGACGACCTCCATCAGCCGGGCCTGCGGTGCGCGCGCAGCGACTGGTGCGCCAGCGCGATGAGCATCAGCAGCGTCGCGCCCACGACGACGGCGAACACGCCGGCGTCGAACAGCAGCGCGCTGGGCAGGTGCGCCTCGCCGCCCCACGGCAGGGCCAGGTGCGCGGTGTGCGTCGTCAGGAACGGATGGCCGAAGACGATCGCGCCCGCGCCGGTGGCGACCACGAGCAGCAGGCCGCTGGCGATCCACCAGGGCGTGCGCAGATGCACGCGCGACTCGACCCAGACGGTGCCCAGCACGAGGTATTGCGTGAGGAACGCGATCGCGACGACGAGCCCGGCGACGAAGCCGCCGCCAGGCGCGTCGTGCCCGCGCAGGAACAGGTGCAGTGCGACGACGAAGGCGACCGGCAGCAGCAGCCGTACGAGCACCGCGGGCACCGTCCGATAGCCGATGCCCGGATCGCCGCCGGGCGCGGGCTCGAGCACGTCGTCGAGCGGATCGCCGTCGATGCCCGGCTGCTGCTGATCGGGCACGATGCTTTCGCGCGGCGGCCGGAACCGGCGCAACAGCGCGTAGACGACGAGCGCGACGATGCCGAGCACCGAGATCTCGCCCATCGTGTCGAAGCTGCGGAAGTCGACCAGCGTGACGTTGACGACGTTGCTCCCTCCTCCGTCCGGCAGCGCGCGCGCGAGCAGGAAGGGCGAGATGCTCTGCGGCGCCTCGCGCGTGAGCATCGCGTAGGAAAGCGCTGCCGTTCCGACGCCGACGACGATCGCCAGCACGAGATCGCGCGCGCGGCGGGTGCGCGCGCGCAGCGCGACGCGGCCGTCCTCCTCGATGATCCGCTTCGGCAGCCAGCGCAGTCCGAGCAGGAACAGCACCGTCGTCACGACCTCGACCGCCAACTGCGTGAGCGCCAGATCGGGCGCCGAGAACCACAGGAAGGTGATGCAGGTGACGACGCCTGCTACGGCGAGCATCGTCACCGCCGCGAGGCGATGGAACTTCGCCTGGGCGGCGGCAGCGACCGCGGCCACGATGCCGATGGCCCACAGGCCGACGAACACCGGCGAGGGCGCCACGCGCGGGCGATCGCCCCAGCTCACGCCGTCGAGACCGAGCGCGGCCCCCGCGGCGAGCACCGTGGCCGCGACCATCCAGAACAGCTGCGCCTGCAGTCGCCGGGAGCCGAGCGCGCGCATCAGATGCCGGGCGCCGACGCTGGCGGCGATCGCCGCGCGCTCGAACGCACGCTTGCCGTCGAAGGACTCGACGAGCGGCGTGCCGCGCAGGCCGCGGGCGATCGCGCGGCGCAGCCACAGGTAGCCGAGGACGCCGCCGACCATCGCGACGACGCTCATGCCCAGCGGCGCCGTGAAGCCGTGCCAGACGGCCAGGCTGTACGGCGGCAGCGTTCCGCCGACCACCGGGCGCGCCGCCGCCGCCAGCGCGGGGCCCACCGACCATTCCGGAACGATGCCGACGACGAGACACGCGAGCACGAGCAGGTCGACCGGAACGCGCATCCAGCGAGGCGGCTCGTGCGGCGTGCGCGGAAGGTCGTCCGGCAGCGGTCCGAAGGAGACGCCCCAGCCGAAGCGCAGCGAATAGACGACGGCGAACACGCCGGCCAGCGTGGCCACCGCCGGCAGCACGATTTCCACCCACGGCGCCGACTGCACGAACACCGTCTCGGCGAAGAACATCTCCTTCGACAGGAAGCCGTTGAGCAGCGGCACGCCGGCCATTGCCGCGCTCGCCACCAGCGCGAGCGTGGCGGTGATCGGCATCGCGTGCACCAGGCCGCGCAGCCGGCGCAGGTCGCGCGTGCCGGTCTCGTGATCGGCGATGCCGGCCGCCATGAACAGCGACGCCTTGAAGGTCGCGTGGTTCAGCATGTGGAAGACCGCGGCCACCGTCGCCGTCGCGCTGTTCAGCCCGAGCAGCAGCGTGATCAGCCCGAGGTGGCTCACCGTCGAATACGCGAGCAGCCCCTTCAGGTCGTTCTGGAACATCGCGATGTAGGCGCCCAGCACGAGCGTGGCGAGCCCCGCGCCGCCGACGATCCAGAACCACGGATCGGTGCCCGCCAGCACCGGCCACAGCCGCGCGAGCAGGAAGACGCCCGCCTTGACCATCGTCGCCGAGTGCAGGTAGGCCGACACCGGGGTGGGCGCGGCCATCGCGTGCGGCAGCCAGAACTGGAACGGGAACTGCGCGCTCTTGGTCAGCGCGCCCAGCAGCACCAGCGCGAGCATCGGCGCGTACAACGGATGCTCGATGATCGCCGTGCGCGCGGCGAGCACCGCGTCGAGGTCGAAGGAGCCGACGATGCGCCCGAGCAGCAGCACGCCGGCGAGCAGCGACAGCCCGCCGCCGCCGGTGACGACCAGCGCCATGCGCGCGCCGCGGCGCGCGTCGGGCCGGTGGTGCCAGTAGCCGATCAGCAGGAACGAGAAGAGGCTGGTCAGCTCCCAGAAGAAGACGAGCTGGATCAGGTTGCCGGCGGTGACGACGCCGAGCATCGACCCCATGAACGCGAGCAGGAACGAGAAGAAGCGCGGCACCGGGTCCGACGGCGACATGTAGTAGCGCGCGTAGAGCACGACCAGCGCGCCGATGCCGGTGATCATCATCGCGAACATCCAGGCGAAGCCGTCGATGCGCACGACGAAATCGAGCCCGAAGGACGGCAGCCAGGAGATCTGCTCGCGCACGACGCCGCCGTCGCGCACCTGCGGGAACAGCGACGCCGTCCAGGCGGCAGCGGCGACCGACAGCGTTCCGGCGAGCGTGGACTCCGCGTTGCGGGCGTTCGAAGGCATCAGCGCCGCGAGGACGCTGCCGAGGAACGGAAGGGCGATCAGGAAAGCGAGCGTCATCCGCGACGGGGCCGGTGCCCGTCGAGCGTATCAGATCGGACGGCGCTTTCAGCCGCAATCGGCCCGATGCAGGGTCTCCGAAGGCAGCTCGCCGAACATGCGGCGGTAGTCGCAGGCGAAATGGCTCAGGTGCCAGAACCCCCAGCGGGCGGCGACGTCCTGCACGGTGGTGCCCGCCACGGGCGCGCGAAGGGCGCGGCGAACGCCGTTGAGCCGCAGCGCCCGCAGGTAGGCCACCGGGTTCAGGCGCAGCACCTCGTGAAAGCCGTACTGCAGCGTGCGCCGGCTCACCCGCAGTTCGCGGCACAGGTCTTCGACGCTCAACGGCTCGTCGACGTGCTCACGCATGTATTCCTGCGCGCGGCTGACCAGTGCGTGGCCGCGCGTCGGCCCGGGCGCCGGCACGCTCTCGTCGGCGGCAACCGCGAAAGTGTCGACGATGCTGCGGTAGACCGCCTGCTCGAGCGCGCGCCGGGTGACCGGGTGCTGCAGCTTCTGCGGATGCCCGCAGATCGATTCGAGCGCCAGCAGCAGGAACGCGCGCAGGCGCCGCACGCGCTCGGGAGCCGGCGAAGCCACCGATACGCCGCGCAGGTCGTCGTCGACGTCGCGCTGGTCGATCTCCAGCGCGTAGCCGCGCAGCGCGTCGATCGGGATCGACAGTCCGACCAGGTCCAACGGCGCCGGCGCGCGGAAGTCGAGATGGCGCCGATCGCGCAGCACCAGCACGGAGTCGAGGCCGACCGGCCTACCGTCGAAATAGCCCTCGCCCTGCAGCCCGATCGGCACGCCGAACATGTAGGCGCCGGGACGCCCGGAGCCCAGTTCGTGCACCGATTGATTCGTCGTCTCGCGAAACAGCTGGATGCCCGCGAACAGCGCTTCGCACAGGAAGCCCTCGAAGGGCCCCGGGGTGAGCTGCTCGTAGGTCTGGTTCCAGCCGCTCAGGTGAGCGGCGTGCTCGTCCGCATCGCGCGAGCGCATCCGGGCGAACGAATAATCGTCGCGCTGGGATTGCGTCGGGGGCCGCTCGCCGATGCACATCGTCGTCGCTCTCCGCGGTTGCCGGCCGATGCAGAGACGCTCGACGGCCGCAACTGTCCGGAACGGGGTCGGGAAACGACCACGGGGAGCAGATTGGATCCCGTTTCGGCGCGCTTGGCAAGCAGGAAATCGCCAACTCGTTGCATTCTGCAACCGATTTTCGACGGCGAAAGAAAGGTCGGATCCGCGGCCCCCGATTGCCGATTTCGGCTAACGCATCGGCGAAAGCGTCTCCTAGAATCGCTGCGAGTCGACGAAGAATCGACCGAACGAGGAGTCTTCCCGTGATGAATCGATTCGCCGCACGCGTGCTCCAGGCGTCGCTGCTGGCCCTTGGGATCACCGGCGCATCGGCGCAATCGTTGCCCGAGAAACAAACGGTGGTCACGCCGCCGCCGGCCGGCCCGACGCGTGCGTACGTGTCCGATATCGCGATCCAGCACATCGTCGACGGACGCCTGCACGTCGTCGACGTCGATGCCGCCCGCTACGTCGGCCAGATCCCGCTCGGCTACGCCGGGCAGGCCGTGCTGTCGCCCGACCGCAAGCACATCTACGTCTCCACCACCTATTACCCGCGGTTGTGGCGGGGCACGCGCGCCGACGTCATCGACATCTGGGACGCGGAAACGCTGTCGTTCACCGGCGAGATCCCGATCCCCGAGCGGCGCGCGCAGGCGCTGAACTACAAGGGGCTGATCAGCGTCTCGTCGGATTCGCGCTGGCTGTACGTGCAGAACGCCACGCCGGCGAGTTCGATCAGCATCGTCGACCTGCGCGAGCGCAGGCTGGCGAGCGAGGTGGCCAACTCCGGCTGCTGGCTCGCGCTGCCGGTGCCGAGCGCACCGAACCGCTTCGCCACGCTGTGCGGCGACGGCACGATGGAAACGATCACGCTCGACGAGCGCGGCGCGCTCGCCTCGCGCGCACGCAGCGATCGCTTCTTCGATGCCGACGTCGATCCGATCTTCGTGCATGCCGAGACGATCGGCGACCGCTTCTTCTTCGTCTCGTACCTGGGCAAGGTGCACGAAGTCGATCTCTCCGCGGAGAAGCCGCGCGCGGTCGGCAGCTGGTCGATGGTCGGCGCCGCCGACGCGAAGAAGAACTGGCGCCCCGGCGGCTACGAGCTGTTCGCCATTCATGCGAAGAGCGGCCGGATGTACGTGCTGATGCACCCCGACGGCCAGGAAGGCTCGCACAAGAACCCCGCTGCCGAGATCTGGGCCTTCGACCTCGCCGCGAAGAAGCGCGTCGCGCGCATTCCGGGCAACAACGCGATCTCGGTCACGGCGATCCAGGGCGGGGCGCCGCGCCTGGTGGCGCTGGACGCGATGACGATGGGACTCGTGCTGATCGACGCCGGCGACAAGCCGCGCGTCGTGCAGCGGATGGACGGCGTCGCCGAGGCCGGCACGCTGATCGAGATGCAGTGATGGCGCTGCCCGCGCTCGATCCCGTGCTCGGCCACGCGGTCGCCGGCGCACTCGCGCTGGTGCTCGCCGTCGGCGCGTGGCCCAAGCTCGCCGACCTCGAGAGCTTCGCGTTCGCCGTCGAGCGCTACCGGCTGCTTCCGCTGCCTGCCGCGCGCGCCGTCGGCTTCGTGCTGCCCTTCGCCGAGGTCGCCGCGGCGGCGCTGCTCGTCGTGCCGGCCACCCGCCTGCCCGGCGCGCTGCTCGCCGCCGCGCTGGTCGCGCTCGTCACCGGCGCCGTCGTCGTCAACCTGCTGCGCGGCCGCACCGACATCGACTGCGGCTGCGGCGGCCCCGGACAGCGGCAGACGCTGTCCTGGCGCCTGCCCGCGCGCAACGCCGTGCTCCTTGCCGGATGCGCGCTGGCTGCGGCGCCCGTCGCATCGCGCCCGCTCGTCTGGCTCGACGCCTTCACCGCCACCTTCGCGGCGGCAGCGCTGTGGTTCGTCTACGCCGCCGCCGACGAGCTGCTGTCCGATCCGCATCGCCTGACGCAGCAAGCCAATCGACTGCCCTCGCCGGGGACCCGCCGATGACCGAAGCCCTGATCGTCTCGTACCTCGTCCTGTGGGTGGCCGTGCTGGCGCTGCTCGCCACCGTGTATGCGCTGGCGCGCCAGATCGGCGTGCTCTACGAGCGCATCGCGCCGATGGGCGCACTGATGCTCGACGCCGGTCCGAAGGTCGGCGACGTCGCCCCGGCGCTCGAGCTGCAGGCCCTCGACGGGCGGGCCTTCGCCACCGGCGGCGCGCGCGAGAAGAGCCTGCTGATCTTCTTCCTGTCGCCCACCTGCCCGGTCTGCAAGAAGCTGCTGCCGATCCTGCAGCGCGTCGCCGCCGACGAGCACGGCTGGCTCGAGCTGGCCTTCGCCAGCGACGGCGAACGCGACGAGCACGAGGCGTTCCGTGCGCGCGCCGGCCTCGGCGCCTTCCCGTACGTGCTGTCCACCGAGCTGGGCATGTCCTACCGGATCGGCAAGCTGCCCTACGCGGTGCTCGTCGACGAGACCGGGCGCGTGCGCGCCAAGGGGCTGGTCAACTCGCGCGAGCAGCTCGAGAGCCTGTTCACGGCGCGCGAGCTGGGCGTCGCCTCGGTACAGGAGTTCCTCGGCGACCGCGGCGAAACGATGCAGACGATGGAGGCGAGCAGGACATGAACTGGTTCGATGCGGCATTCGAGCGATCGACGCGCGCCGCCGCGCAGCGCACGTCGCGCCGCTCGGCGATCGCGCGCCTGGGGCGATTGCTGCTCGGCGCTTCGGTCGCGCTGCCCGTGCTGCCCTTCGATCGCAGCGCGCACGCGGCCAAGGGCCACGGCGGCGGCGCGAAAGGCGGCAAGGCGGTGCAGACCGACGACAAGCAGTGCGACTACTGGAAATACTGCGGCGTCGACGGCTTCCTCTGCTCGTGCTGCGGCGGCACCGTGAACTCGTGCCCGCCCGGCACCGAGCCGTCGAAGGTGTCGTGGATCGGCACCTGCCGCAATCCGGCCGACGGCAAGGACTACCTCGTCAGCTACTTCGACTGCTGCGGCAAGAGCGCCTGCGGACGCTGCCTGTGCAACACGAACATCGGCGAGCGACCGGCGTACCGCATCACGCTGCACAACGACATCAACTGGTGCATGGGCAGCACCAGCACGATGTTCCATTGCACCACGTCGCTGATCGTCGGCGTGGCAGAAAAATCCTGAGACAGGGAGGAGAGATGAAGGCCAGGACCAATCTTTGCGCGGCACTCGCGCTCGCGTTCGCCTGCGGCAGCGCCGCGGCGGCCGTTTCGGAGGCCGAGGCCGCTCGCCTCGGCAAGGACCTCACGCCGGTAGGCGCCGAGAAGGCCGGCAACAAGGAAGGCACCATCCCGGCCTGGGCCGGCGGCGTCACGAAGGCGCCCGCCGGCTGGAAGCTGTCCGACCCGCGCGTCGATCCGTACAAGGACGAAAAGCCGCTCTTCTCGATCGACGCCTCGAACGTCGACAAGTACAAGGACAAGCTCTCCGAGGGCCAGCAGACGCTGATCCGCACGCTGCCCGGCTACCGGATGGACGTCTACCCCACGCATCGCTCGTGCGGGTATTCCGACGAGGTCTACCAGCGCACGGCGGAGAACGCGCGCGTGGCGAAGCTCGCCGACGGCGGCTGGCAGCTCGAGAACGCCGTCGGCCGCGGCGTGCTGTTTCCGATTCCGAAGAACGGCGCCGAGGCGGTGTGGAACCACAAGCTGCGCTTCCAGGGCGAAGGCCGCATCGAGCACTACTCGACGCTCTTCTCGAGCAAGAGCGGCGACTTCTCCCAGCTCGCGCAGAACCAGTGGGTCGTCTATCCGCTGCACGAGCAGTCGACGAAGAACTTCGACGACGTGAAGAAGTCGGAGGCGAAGATCCTCAACGAGGTGGTCAGCCCGGCGGCGCGCGCCGGCGAGATGATCCTCGTGCACTGGTTCATGGATCGCGGCTCCGACGCCTGGCTGTATTTCCCCGGCCAGCGCCGCGTGCGCCGCGCGCCGTCCTTCGCCTACGACAACCCGGTGCCCGGCTACGAGAACCTCGAGACGGTCGACCAGTACCCGATGTACGCCGGCGCGATGGACCGCTACGACTGGAAGCTGGTCGGCAAGAAGGAACTCTACGTCCCGTACAACAGCTGGAAGCTGATCGACAAGAGCCGCAAGTACAAGGACATCTACCTGCCCGACTACGTCAACCGCGACCTGATGCGCTACGAGCTGCATCGCGTCTGGGTCGTCGAAGCGACGCTGAAGGAAGGCATGCGCCACATCTTCCCGCGCCGCGTGATGTTCATCGACGAGGACAGCTGGACGCTGCTGCTCACCGACCTGTACGACGCGCAGGGCAAGGTCTGGCGCGTGCAGGAAGCCAGCCTCTGGGTCGCGCCCGAGATTCCCGCCTGCGTGAGCCAGGAGTTCGTCGGCTACGACCTGAACGTCGGCCGCTACATCGCCGAGACCGCGACGCAGGAGCACCCGCCCACCGACTGGCTCGCCGGTCGCGAAGGCCGCATCAACCCGAACATGTTCAGTCCGGACGAACTGCGCCGCCGCGGCGAGCGTTGAGCGCGAGCGACCGGACGGAACCTTCACGCGGATGACATCAACGCCGGCAGCGCCGGCAGCAGAACGAAGAACGGGGAGAACGCTGCGATGACGAAGAAGAACGCAGGAGCCGCGACGAAGCGGCCCGCAATGGCGAAGCGCGCCGCGCTCCGGCCGACGGCCGCCGCGCATGCAGTGACGTTCGCGCTGGCGGCGCTGGCGGCCGGCCTGGCCGGAGCGCCGGCACACGCCTTCAAGTTCGAGAACGAGTGGGTGAAGGGAAGCCTGGACTCGACCGTCTCGCTCGGCTTCATCAGGCGGATGCAGAAGACCGACCGAAGCATCATCGGCAACGACAATGGAGGAGACACGCCGGTAACGAGCGAGCTGGGACGACGGGGCGATGCGTTCTACGGACTCGCTCCGGGCAGCACGGTCGCGGTTCCGGACTTCAACTACCTGCAGGCCGACGATGGCGACCTGAACTACAAGAAGGGCGACATCGTCTCGGCGGCGTTGAAGGGTACGCACGAACTCGTGCTGCACTTCCCGAACCAGTGGAGCGGCATGCTGCGCGCCACCTGGTTCAAGGACTGGAGGACCGACGAAACCCGGCGCATGCCGCTCGACCCCGATGCGCGCTCCGCCGCAGTCGACCAGATCACCCTGCTCGACGCGTGGGTCGCCAAGGAGTTCGAGATCGCCGGCAGGCCTGCGAAGATCAAGGTCGGCAACCAGGTGATCAGCTGGGGCGAGGACATCTTCATCTACGGCGGGGTGAACGTCACCAACGCGATCAACCTGCAAAGCGCGCATGCCCCCGGCATGCAGCTGAAGGAGATCTTCCGGCCCGCGCCGATGGTCTCGATCAACGCGAACGTCGCCGAGGGATTGAGCGTCGAGGGCTACTACCAGTTCCGCTGGAACGCATTCAAGTTCGACCCGGTCGGCACCTTCTTCTCGGTGACCGACGTCATCGGAAAAGGCGGACACAACGCGTTCATGAGCTCGTCGCTGCTCGGCCTGCCGCCGGGCACGGTAGGCGACCTCGGCACGATCAATCCGACCACGGGCCTGCGTTTCACGCGTGCCGAGCTGGCCGCGGGCACCGCGACGATTCCGCTCGCCGGCGTCCCGCTGCCGACGCTGGTGGAGCAGATGCCGACCAACGAGCCGAGGGACTCCGGACAGTTCGGTCTGGCGACGCGCTGGCTGCCCGAGGGCTCCGAGACCGAGTACGGGCTGTACTGGATACGCTATCACGACAAGCTGCCCACCGTCGGGTTCCAGTTCGACCCCGCCCTCTACACGACGAACGTCGCGGCGCTGGGCTACTTCGTCGACTACGGCGAGAGCCGCAACGTATTCGGCATCTCGGCGAACACGCGACTCGGAGACTGGGCGGTCGGCATGGAACTGTCGTACCGGCCGAAGGACTCCGTAGGCATCGATGCCACCGTTCTGCCTCCGCAGGCCGGCAAGTACTCGGTCTTCGAATTCCCGGGCAAGAAAATGCGCGGATTCGTCGACGAGAAGAAGTGGCAGGCCCACCTCACCGGCTTCAAGCTGCTGGCGCCCGCCGACATGGGCGGCGCGATCGGCGCAGTGGGTGCCGAGGAAGGCTACTTCCTCGGCGAAGTCGCGGTCGCGCACTACCCGGGCCTCGATCGTTCCGGGCGCATTCCCTACCTGCTTACCGACTACACGCTGCCCGACAAGACCTCCGCCGGCATGGTCTTCTCCACCGGCCTCACCTACGCCAATGTCGGCAACAGCGGCTGGAACGTGCTGCCGCAGCTCGACGTCGCCTGGGACTTCCACGGCACCTCGCCGAACGCCGCTCCCTTCATCGAAGGCCGCAAGGCGACGACGATCTCGCTGAACTTCAACCGCTCCGACAAATGGAAGGCCGGCATCGGCTACACGCGATTCTGGGGCGGCGGCGGCAACAACCTGATGAAGGACCGCGACTTCCTGTCGCTGGTCACCTCGGTGTCGTTCTGATTCCCCCTGCCCGGCAACAACTCCCGTCTCACGGTGGCACCCGATGATCGCCCGCAGCGTAGAACATCTCCAGCGCCTGCTGTTCGGTCATCGGGCGCTGGTGCTCGCGCTGCTGGCGGTCTTCACCGCGGTGATGGGCGTGTTCGCGAGCCGGCTGCACATGGACGCCGGCTTCGACAAGCAGCTGCCGCAGCACCACGAGTACATCCGCACCTTCTTCGAGTTCCGTGACGAGGTCTTCGGCGCGAACCGGATCATCGTCGTCGTACGCGCGCGCGACGGCGAGATCTGGACGGCGCCCGGCCTGCGCAAGCTCTACGACGTCACGCAGTCGGTGATGTTCCTGCCGGGCATCGACCGGCGCACCGTCACCTCGCTGTGGACGCCGAACACGCGCGTGCTCGGCGTCACCGAGGAAGGCTTCAAGGCCGAGGACGTCATCGGCGGCGACATCACGCCCGACCGGCTCGACGACGGCCGCATCGAGCGCATCCGGCACAACGCCCTGGTCGGCGGTTACATCGGCACGCTGGTGTCCACCGACAACGCCGGCGCGATGGTCGTCGCCGACCTGCTCGAGACCGACCGCGCCACCGGGAAGAAGCTCGACTACCTCGACTTCGCCTCGCGCATCGAGCAGGAAGTGCGCGGCCGGCACGAGGACGCCGGCTACGAGATCCAGATCATCGGCTTCGCCAAGCAGGTGGGCGACATCGCCGACGGCGCGACCAGCGTCGTGCACTTCTTCGCGCTCGCCTTCGTGCTCACGGCGCTCTCGGTGTGGCTGTACTGCCGCTCGTGGCGCCTCACGCTGCTCACGCTCGGCTGCTCGCTCGTCTCGGTCGTCTGGCAGTTCGGCTCACTGCGCCTGCTCGGCTACGGGCTGGACCCGCTCGCCGTGCTCGTGCCTTTCCTCGTCTTCGCGATCGGCGTCTCGCACGGCGTGCAGCAGATCAACTACATCGTCAAGGAAACCTGCGCCGGCGCCGACAGCGGCACGGCGGCGCGGCGCGCCTTCACCGGGCTGCTGATTCCCGGGTCGATGGCGCTCGTTACCGCCTTCGTCGGCTTCGCCACGCTCACGCTGATCCCGATCCCGATGATCCGCGAGCTGGGCATCACGGCGTCGATCGGCGTGGCCTACAAGATCGTCACCAACCTCGTGATGCTGCCGGTCTCCGCTTCGTACCTCGGCTTCGACGATGCGTACGTGGCGCGCATGAAGCGCCTGCGCGCGCGCCGCGAGCAGGTCATGGCCTGGCTCGGCGGAATCGCGAGCACGCGCAACGCCATCATCGGCACGCTGGCCGGCGCGCTGCTGTTCGCCGTCGCTTTCCAGCAGAGCCAGCACCGGCACGTCGGCCACCTCGCTTCGGGCGCGCCCGAGCTGCGCGCCGACTCGCGCTTCAACCGCGACGCGGCGTCGATCGTCGCCAGCTTCGACCTGGGCCTGGACGTGCTCACGGTGGTCTTCGAGGCGCCGAAGGACGGCTGCTACCAGCAGCCGGTGATGGCCTACATCGACCAGTTCGCCTGGCAGATGCAGAACACGCCGGGCGTCATCTCGGTGGCTTCGGTCGCGCAGCTCGCCAAGCAGGCGTATGCCGGCACGAACGAAGGCCACCCGAAGTGGACCGCGCTCGCCGCCGACGAACGCTCGCTCGCCAACTCGGTGGGCCTCATCCCCGAAGGCACCGGGCTCTTCAATCCGGGCTGCACCGTGCTGCCGGTGAACGTCTTCCTCACCGACCACAAGGCCACCACCGTCAAGGACGTGATCGCCGCCGTGCGCGCGTTTCGCGACGCCGAGCACATGAGCGGGGTGAAGCTGCGGCTGGCCAGCGGCAACGTCGGCGTGCAGGCGGCGACCAACGAGGTGCTCGAGACTACCGAATTGCCGATGATGCTGTACGTCTACCTGACGATCGTCGCGCTCGTGTTCTTCACCTACCGCGACTGGCGCGCGATGCTCGCCTGCTGCATGCCGCTCACGCTCGCCACCTTCCTCGGCTACTGGTTCATGAAGGAGCTCGACATCGGGCTCACGGTGGCCACGCTGCCGGTGATGGTGCTGGCGGTGGGCATCGGCGTCGACTACGCGTTCTACATCTACAACCGCCTGCAGCTGTACCTGGCGCAGGGCGCGAACATCGCGATGGCGTTCCGCCAGGCGCTGATGGAAACCGGCAACGCCACGGTGTTCACCGCGATCACGCTGTCGGTGGGCGTTGCCACCTGGTCGTTCTCGGAGCTGAAGTTCCAGGCCGACATGGGCATGCTGCTCACGTTCATGTTCATGGTGAACATGCTGATGGCGATCACGCTGCTGCCGGCGATCGCCGTCACGCTCGACGTGCTGATTCCGCGCCGCCGGCCGGTGCGCGCGCCCTTCCTCGTCCACTGAAGCGCGAATCATCGTGTTCGATAGCCTGATCCGTCGACTGTCGCTCGAGCCCAGCGCACCGCCCATCGCGCAGGCGGCGTTCGAGCGCCGCCAGCTCGCCGTCGCGGCGCTCCTCGTCGAGGCCGCGCACATCGACCGCCACGCCGGGCCCGACGAGCGCGGCGCGGTCGCGCGACTGCTGCGCGGGCACTTCGGCCTTTCCGAACGCGACGCGCAAAGGCTGGTCGAAGAGGCCGAAAAGCGCTACGCGACCAGCCTCGACGACTGGATCTTCGCCCGCGCCGTGCGCGACGGCTTCGATCCCGCCGAGCGCGTCGAGGTGCTGCGCATGCTGTGGGAGGTCGTCTACAGCGACGGCCGGCTCGCCGCCTTCGAGCTGGATCTGCTGCAGCGTATGTGCGCCGCGCTGGGCATCGACGACGAAGCCGCCGAGGGCGCCCGCGTCCTCGCCTTCGCCAGCGCGAACCCGCACGATCCCGAGCAGGCGGGCGAGACATGAAGCGACCCCTCCTTCGGTTCGCCGCGGCGCTGTGCGCGGCGCAGCTTCTCGCCGCCTCGGGTATCGCCGGCGACGATCCTGCCGACGGCGCGGCCCGGGCGGCGACCGCCGCCGACGCGGCCGCGGGTACGGCCGCGAAAGCCGGACCGGCGGGCGCGGGCAAGCCCGCCGCCGTGCAGGCGCAGAAAGTGCAGCATCCCGAACATGCGCCGCTGCTCGCCGCGGCGCGCGCCGGCGCGCGACTCGTCGTCGTCGGCGACTACGGAACGATCCTGCTGTCCGACGACGACGGGAAAGGCTGGCGCCAGGCGCAATCGGTGCCCACGCGGGTGACGCTCACCGCGCTCGAGTTCGTCGACGACCGGCACGGCTGGGCCGTCGGCCACGGGGGCGTCATCCTCTCCACCGACGACGCCGGCGAGCACTGGAGCCTGCGCCACGAGGCCGGAAGCGACGTCGCGCTGTTCTCGGTGCACTTCGACGACCTGCGCCGCGGGCTGGTCGTCGGCTCCTTCGGCTTCGCCTCGCGCACCGACGACGGTGGCGCCACCTGGCGTCGCGTGCAGCTCGGCGACCAGGACGTGCACCTGTACCAGATCTTCCCCGATTCGCGCGGCGCCACCTGGATCGCCGCCGAGATGGGCACCGTGTACCGCTCGCACGACGGCGAACGCTTCGAGCGCGTCGAGGTCCCGTACAGCGGCTCGCTGTGGGGCGGCATGGCCACGCCGGACGGATCGATCCTGCTGTGGGGCATGGGCGGCACGCTGCTGCGCAGCGTCGACGACGGACACTCGTGGCACCAGACGTCCACCGACACGCAGAACCCGATCACCGCCGCCTGCCGCCTGCCCGACGGCCGGCTCGTCTTCGTCGGGCTCGGCGGCACCGTGCTGGCGAGCAGCGACGGCGGCGCCACCGTCAGCACCGAAATCCGTCCTACCCGGCATGCCTACACCGCGGCGATCCTCGCGCACGGCAAGCCGCTGCTGTTCAGCCTGGCCGGCGTCGAACCACCGCAACCTTGAGTGGCACGCGCCCTTTCCCTTCCCTTCGCACCGAACGCACAACCGGAGACAAGCATGAACACCGACACCGCCCGCCCCGAGCTCGCCGCGATCCGCCGCAAGATGTTCGTCGGCGGTCAATGGGTGGAAGCCCGCTCGGGCAAGACGCTGCCCGTCTATGACCCGGCCACCGGCCAGGAGATCGCCCGCGTGCCCGATGCGCAGGCCGAGGACGTCGACGCCGCCGTGCGCTCGGCGCGCGCGACCTTCGAGTCTTCCGCCTGGCAGGACATGCTGCCGGCGCAGCGCGAGCTGCTGATGCTGCGGCTGGCCGACCTCGTCGAGAAGAACGGCGAGGAGCTGGCGCGCCTGGAGACGCTGAACAACGGCAAGCTGCTGATGTTCTCGCGCATGCTCGAGGTCGGCGCGAACGCGCAGTGGATCCGCTACATGGCCGGCTGGGCCACGAAGATCGAAGGCTCGACGCTCGACGTCTCGATTCCGTTCCCGCCCGGGGTCAAGTACACGGCGATGACGCGCCGCGAGGCGGTCGGCGTGGTCGGCGCGATCGTGCCGTGGAACTTCCCGCTGCTGATGGCGATGTGGAAGATCGCGCCGGCGCTCGCCTGCGGCTGCACGGTGGTGCTCAAGCCGGCGGAGGAGACTCCGCTCACCGCGCTGCGGCTGGCCGAACTCGTGATGGAAGCGGGCTTCCCCGCCGGCACGGTGAACGTCGTCACCGGCTACGGCGAAAGCGCGGGCGCCGCGCTGGTCAGGCATCCCGGCATCGACAAGATCACGTTCACCGGGTCCACCGAAGTCGGCAAGACGATCGGCCGCAGCTGCATGGACGAGATGAAGCGCGTCACGCTCGAACTGGGCGGCAAGAGCCCGGTGATCGTGCTCGAAGACTGCGATCCGAACACCGCGATCGCCGGCGCGGCCGGCGCGATCTTCTTCAACCACGGGCAGGTGTGCACGGCCGGCTCGCGGCTCTTCGTGCACAAGAGCCGCTACGACGAAGTGGTCGCCGGCCTCGCCGCGGCGGCGAACGCGACGAAGCTCGGCGGCGGCTTCGACGAAACGGCGCAGATGGGGCCGATGGTCTCGGCGCATCACCGCGACCGCGTGGTCCGCTACATCGAGAGCGGCAAGAGCGAGGGAGCCGAGTGCCTGGCCGGCGGTGGAGCGGCGGCGGGGGCGGGCTACTTCGTCAAGCCGACGGTTTTCTCGAATCCCACCGGCAAGGAGCTGACGATCTCGCGCGAGGAGATCTTCGGGCCGGTCGTGGTGGCGTCGCCCTACGACGATCTCGAAGAGGTCGCGCGGCGCGCCAACGACTCGCGCTACGGCCTGGGCGCGAGCATCTGGACGAACGACCTCACGAAGGCATACCGGCTGATCCCGAAGATCAAGGCGGGCACCGTCTGGCTCAATTGCCACAACATGGTCGACCCGAACCTGCCCTTCGGCGGCTACAAGGAATCGGGCACCGGACGCGAGCACGGCCGCGCGATGATCGACGCCTATACCGAGACGAAATCGGTGTGCGTGGCGTACTGAGTGCTCGAACCGAATGCTTCGAACTGAGGCTTCGACCCGCCGGGGGCTCCCGAGCCTCTCGATGTGCGTGACTTGCTGAGCGCGATCGGGGCGGCTGCCGTCACGGCGGCCGCTCTCGCCTGCTTCGCCGGCGCGGGCCCGTCCTTCGCGCAGTCGCGCGACGTGGCATCGTCGGCGGCGACGCTGTACGCGCTGAACTGCATGGGGTGCCATCCGGCGCCGAAGACGCGCGAGCACGACGCGGGTCCGCTGCGCGGCGAGTTCTTCCACACCGACAAGGGACGCAGTTTCTTCATCCGGATGCCGGTCGACGGCCGCCGCCTGACGGCGGCCGAGGAAGCCCGCCTGCTCGACGAAGTGTTCACGTGGAAACGCGCCTGCGCGGCGATCCGGCAGGACGCGCCGATGGTCGACTACCGCGGCGAACACTTCGTTCGCTGAAGCCGTGCCGGAACCGAAGCCCCATCGCGCGCAGGGGCCGCGGGTGAAGCTGCCCGCAGGCCTTCCGGCGGCGCTGTTCGCGGCGCTGTTCGCCGTACTGTGTGCGGCCGGCGCCGCGACGTCGGCGCCCTCGCACGCGCCCTCGCACGCACCTTCGCCGACGGCTTCCCCCGCCGCGCGGATCGCGGAACGCATCGCGCTCGGTCGCGAGCTGTTCTTCGAATCGCGCCTGTCGGGCGACGGCAGCCGCAGCTGCGCGAGCTGCCATGCGCCGGACAAAGGCTACGCCGACGGCGAGGCGCTCTCGCGCGGCTACAACCACGCCGGACACTTCCGCAACACGCCTTCGCTGATCGCGCTCGCCTCGAAGCCGCGCCTGATGTGGGACGGCCGCTACCCGGCGGAACGGCTGGCCGACGTCGTCGTCGACATGATCCGATCGCCGGTGACGATGAACGGCGACCTGCAGATCGTCGTCGAGCGCGTGCGGCAGCTCCCGACGCTGCTGCAGGCGTGGCAGCGCGCGTACGGCGCGCACGAAGCGCCGACCGCCGAAGGGCTGGTGGACGCGATCGCCGCGTACGCCAGCTCGCGCGGCAACGCCGAGACGGCGGTCGATCACGCGTTGCGCGGCGACGAACCGGCGCTGTCGGCAGCGGCGCTCGAAGGCATGCGCCTGTTCCAGGGCAAGGCGGGCTGCGCACGCTGCCATTCGGGCGCCGCATTCACCGACGGCGGCCTGCATCGCCTGGGCGTGCCCGAGAACCCCGAGATCCTGCGCGACCCGGAGCGAACGATCAGCCTGCTGCGCCATTACGCGGTGCACGGCGCGCGCGACCCGATGTCCGAACGCAGCGACACGGGTGCTGCGGCGTGGACGCAGCACGCAGCGGACCGCGGCCGCTTCGCCACGCCTTCGCTGCGCGGCGTGGCGCTCACCGCCCCCTACATGCACAACGGCGTCTTCGCGACGCTCGCGCAGGTCGTCGAGTTCTACGACCGCGGCGGCGGGCGCGCGAGCGAGCTGCAGCCGCTCGGGCTGAACGCGCGCGAGCGCGCGGCGCTCGTCGCCTTCCTCGAGGCGCTGTCGCCGCCGCTGCCGCCGGAGAGCGCACTGCCGGCGGAC
>CALCZN010000222.1:0-4584 GCA_937903095.1 uncultured Burkholderiales bacterium | reverse complement strand
CCGCTCACCTCGGAGTCGATGAGCCTGGTGAAGAACTCGGCGGTGGCGTACTCGATCGGCCTGGCGGAGCTGTTCTTCCGCACGCGCGAGATGGGCGAGATGACCTTCCGCTACTTCGCCGCCTTCGGTGCCGCCACCGTCCTCTACGTGCTGGTGGCGCTCGCGATCAACCGGGTGTTCGCCTGGGTCGAGCGCGCCACCGCGGTGCCCGGCTATCTCGGGGGGAAACGGTAGCCCATCATGGCAGGCTTCGACTGGGGGTCGATCGCCGCCTCGCTGCCCTTCCTGATGAAGGGCCTGTCCTATACCGTCCAGCTGACGGTGATCGCCGCGATCGGCGGAACGATATGGGGAATCCTGCTCGCGCTCGCGCGCCTGTCGGGCATCGCGCCGCTGGCGTGGGTGGCGGCCGGCTACGTGAACCTGATGCGTTCGGTTCCGTTGCTGCTGGTCATCTTCTGGTTCTATTTCCTCGTGCCGGTGATGCTGCAATGGATCACCGGCGCCGCCTATCCTCCGCGCATCGGCGCCGACCGCTCCGCCTACGTCACCTTCATCCTGTTCGAGGGGGCGTATTTCTGCGAGATCGTCCGCGCCGGCATCCAGAGCATCCCCAAGGGACAGCTGTCGGCGGCCTACGCGATCGGCCTGAACTACGCGCAGGCGATGCGCCTGGTCGTCCTGCCGCAGGCGCTGCGCAACATGCTGCCCGTGCTGCTCACGCAGACGATCGTGCTGTTCCAGGACGTTTCGCTGGTGGCGCTGCTCAACGTCACCGACCTGGTCGGCGCGGCGAGCAAGATCGCGCAGCGCGACAGCCGCCTCGTCGAGATGTACACGCTGGTGGCCGTCATCTATTTCGTTCTCAGTTATGCGCTGTCGCTCGCCGTGAAGGCGCTGAACCGGCGCATCGCCATCATCCGTTGAGGCTCATGGGCGAAGCGACATGCCGATGATCGAGATCCGCGACGTCAGCAAGTGGTACGGCCAGTTCCAGGTGCTCGCCGACTGCACGACGCACGTCGACAAGGGCGAGGTCGTGGTGGTCTGCGGCCCTTCCGGATCGGGCAAGTCGACGCTGATCAAGTGCGTCAACGCGCTCGAGCCCTTCCAGAAAGGCGACGTGGTGGTCGACGGCATCTCGCTGTCGGCGCGCGGCACCGACCTGCCGCGGCTGCGCGCGCGCGTGGGCATGGTGTTCCAGCACTTCGAGCTGTTCCCGCACCTCACGGTGATCGAGAACCTCTGCCTGGCGCAGCGCAAGGTGCTCGGGCGCAGCAGGCCGGACGCGGTCGGCAAGGCGATGCACTACCTCGACAGGGTCGGGCTCGCCTCGCAGCGCGACAAGTTCCCCGGGCAGCTCTCCGGCGGCCAGCAGCAGCGCGTGGCGATCGCCCGCGCGCTGTGCATGGACCCGATCGCGATGCTGTTCGACGAGCCCACGTCGGCGCTCGATCCGGAGATGGTCGGCGAGGTGCTGGAGGTGATGGTCGGGCTCGCGCGCGAAGGCATGACGATGATGGTCGTCACGCACGAGATGGGCTTCGCCAACAACGTGTCCGATCGCGTGGTATTCATGGACGCCGGACGCATCGTCGAAGACTGCCGCACGGCCGAGTTCTTCGGCGACATGGGCGCGCGCAGCGAGCGCGCGCGGCAGTTCCTCGGGAAGATCCTTCCCAACCGGGTGCGAGCGGAACAGGGCCAGTCCACACGATGATCATCGATTCGCTGCTCGACACCGACCTCTACAAGTTCACGATGATGCAGGTCGTCCTGCATCACTTCCCCGGTGCGCAGGTGGAATACCGCTTCCGTTGCCGCAACGAAGGCATCGACCTGCGGCCCTACGTCGGCGCGATCCGCGACGAAGTGCGCCACCTGTGCTCGCTGCGCTTTCGCGACGACGAACTCGACTACCTGCGCTCGATGCGCTTCATCAAGAGCGACTTCGTCGACTTCCTCGGCCTGTTCCACATGAACGAGAAGTACATCTCGATCGGGCCGTCGCCGAAGGACAACGGCGAGATCGACATCACGATCCGCGGACCGTGGCTGCACACGATCCTCTTCGAGGTGCCGGTGCTGTCGATCGTCAACGAGCTGTATTTCCGCGCGACGGTGGACAGGCCCGATTACGCCGAAGGCCGGCGCCGGCTGGCGGCCAAGATCGACTCGATCGTCGGCCAGCCCGATCTCGCCGGCGTGCGCATCGCCGACTACGGCACGCGCCGGCGCTTCTCGCGCATCTGGCACGAGGAGGTGCTGCTCGAATGTCGCGAGCGGCTCGGTGAGAGCTTCGCCGGCACGTCGAACGTGCATTTCGCGATGAAGCACGCAATGACGCCGCTGGGCACGATGGCGCACGAATACCTGCAGGCCTGCCAGGCGCTCGGGCCGCGCCTGCGCGACACGCAGGTCTTCGGCTTCGAGACCTGGGCGCGCGAATACCGCGGCGACCTCGGCATCGCGCTGTCCGACGTCTACGGCATGTCGGCGTTCCTGCGCGACTTCGACATGTATTTCTGCAAGCTGTTCGACGGCGCGCGCCACGACTCGGGCGATCCTTTCCAGTGGGCCGAGCGGCTGATCGCGCATTACGAAAAGAACCGCGTCGATCCGAAGACGAAGACGCTGGTCTTCTCCGACGCGCTCACCTTCCCGCTGATGGCCGATCTGTACCGCCGCTTTCGCGAACGCACGCGCATCGCCTTCGGCATCGGCACGAACCTCACCAACGACCTCGGCTACCCCTCGCTGCAGATCGTCATCAAGATGGTCCGCTGCAACGGCCAGCCGGTGGCGAAGATCTCCGACACGCCGGCCAAGAACATGTGCGAGGACGAGGCCTACGTCAAATACCTGCGGCAGGTGTTCCAGATCCAATAGGGCCGTGCCGATTCGCCCGCCTCGCGTCGCTATAATCGCGCCGGTCCCTGGGTGCCCGGAGCGCTGCCGATGAACCGTCGACCGAAACTGCTCGTCACGCGAAGGGTCTTCCCCGAAGTCGTCGAGCGGCTGCAGCCGTACTTCCAGCTCGAAGGCAACGCCGACGACGCGCTGTGGCCGCGCGAGGAACTGCTGCGACGCGCGGCCGACCGCGACGCGCTCTTCGTCGTCGGCTCCGACCGCATCGATCGCGAACTGCTCGACGCCTGCCCGCAGCTGAAGATCGTCGCCACCGGCACCGTCGGCTACAACCACATCGACGTGGCCGCCTGCGCCGAGCGCGGCATCGCGGTGACGAACACGCCCGACGTGCTCACCGAGGCCACCGCCGATCTCGGCTGGGCGCTGCTGATGGCGGCTGCGCGCCGCCTGTCGGAAACCGAGCGCTGGTTGCGCGAGGGCCGCTGGAACAGCTGGGCCTTCGACCAGTTCCTCGGCGCCGACGTGCACGGCGCGACGCTGGGCATCGTCGGCATGGGCCGCATCGGCTCGGCGATCGCGCGCCGCGCGCGCGGCTTCTCGATGCAGGTGCTCTACCACAACCGCTCGCAGGCGCCGAACGAGGCCGAGCTGGGCGCGCGCCGCGTCGCGCTCGACGAGCTGCTGCGCAGCGCCGACCACGTCGTGCTCGTCGTGCCGTACACGCCGCAGACACATCACCTGATCGGCGCGCGCGAGCTGGCGATGATGAAGCCGGGCGCCGTGCTGGTGAACATCGCGCGCGGCGGCATCGTCGACGATGCGGCGCTGGCGAAGGCGCTGCGCAGCGGCCCGATCGGCGCGGCCGGCCTCGACGTCTACGAGAACGAGCCGAAAGTGGATCCGGCGCTGCTCGAGGTGCCCAACGTCGTGCTCACGCCGCACATCGGCAGCGCCACGCGCAGCTCGCGCCTGGGCATGGCGATGCTCGCCGCCGAGAACCTCGTCGCGTGGGCGAGCGGCCAGCCGCTGCGCACGCCGGTTTCCGTCTGAGAAGCCGCGCGAGCGTGCCCGCGATCCATCTCGAGCGAAAGCATCGCCTGGGCCTGAAAAAGGCGCGCGCCGCCGCACAGCGCGTTGCCGACGACATGGCGCAGTCCTTCGAGATGGCCAGCGAGTGGGAGGGCAATGCGCTGCATTTCGAGCGCGCGGGCGTCAGCGGAAGCCTCACCGTCACGCGCGACCGCGTCGTGCTCGATGCGCAGCTCGGCGGCATGGTCGGGCTGTTCCGCTCCCGCATCGAGGAGCGGCTGCACGCCGATTTCGACCGCTATTTCGGCTGAGCTGTGAACGTGTTCCGAGGGAGAACGAACTGAACCCGACCGTCATCCATCTGGGCGGCGCGATCCTGTTCGCGATCGCGCTCGTTCACACCTTCTCGGCGAAGGCCTTCGAGCGCGTGGCGCACCGCTACCCGGCGCACGCCGGCATCTGGCACCTGCTCGGCGAGGTCGAGGTCGTCTTCGGCTTCTGGGCGATGGTGCTCGTCGCGTACATCGCGATCGCCGGCGGAGGCGCCGAGGCGCTGCACTACCTGGAGTCGCGCAATTACACCGAGCCGATGTTCGTGTTCGTGATCATGGTGGTCGCGGCCAGCCGTCCGATCCTGCTGCTCGCGCGCGCGGCGGTCGAGCGCGGCGCGCTGCTGCTGCCGAT
>CALCZN010000221.1:0-8054 GCA_937903095.1 uncultured Burkholderiales bacterium | reverse complement strand
GCCGCGATCGCGGCGGTCGACTTCGCGGTGGTTCCGCAACGGTTGACGCCAGGCTTCGAGCACCGCTTGTCGACACCGAGCCTGCTCGGCGTCTATACGGCGCTCGGCCTCGCGCTGGCGGCCGGGACGCGCTGGTCGGCGCGCGCCCAGTGAGCGCGTACGCGCTCGAGATCGGCGGGGGTATCCACGCCGCCCTCGGCCGCGCTCTCTGACAGGTGCACCGCGATCCGGTATCCGTGCCACAACGCGCGCAACTGTTCGAGCGACTCGAGCGTCTCCAGCGGCGAGGGCGGCAGCGACGCGTGCGCGCGCAGATACGAGACGCGGTAGGCGTACAGGCCGATGTGGCGTAACGGCCGTTGCTGCGCGCCGAAGGCGGCGGCGAGCGAAGCCGGCAGCTTCGCCGGAAAACCGGGCATCGCGTCACGCGCGAACGGTACCGGTGCGCGGCTGAAGTAGAGCGCGCGCATCGCGCGGTCGCAGACGAGCTTGACGACGTTCGGGTCGAGCCAGGCGGCCAGCTCGTCGATCGGATGGGCAGCCGTGGCGATCGCGCAGTCGGAAGATTCCGCCAGCCGCTGCGCGACCGCGCGAACGAGCGCCGGATCGATCAGCGGTTCGTCGCCCTGCACGTTGACGACGATGCGCCGGTCGTCGAGCGCGAGCGCCTCGGCGGCCTCGGCCAGCCGCTCGGTGCCCGAGGCGTGGTCGGCGCGCGTGACGATCGCCTCGAAGCCGGCTGCGCGAACCGCATCGACGATCCGCGGCGAGTCGGTGGCGACTGCCACTCGCGCGGCGCCTGCCGCACGGGCGCGTTCGGCGACGCGCACCACCATCGGATGGCCGCCGAGGTCGGCGAGCGGCTTGTCGGGCAGTCGGGGGGAGGCGAGCCGCGCCGGAATGAGGGCGACGAAGTCAGGCGGCGCCGCCGTTCCCGCGGCGCTCGCGGCTCGCCCGCCCCCGGATCGGGAAGCTCGCGCGGCCCGGGCTCGCCCGCCTCGGGATCCAGGCGGCGCGCCTCGCTCTCGAGCATCACGGGGATTCCGTCGCGCACCGGGTAGGCGAGCCGGTCGGCGTTGCAGACCAGCTCGGCGTCGAAAGGCGTGCCGTCAGCGGAGCGTCCGCCCGGCAGCCGCTTCAGCGGTCCCTTGCACAGCGGACAGACGAGGATCTCGAGCAGGCGTGCGTCCATGGAGCGTCTCGGTCAGCCAATCGGCGAGGCCGGGCTCGACCAGCGCGCCCACTTCCAGATACCAGCATCGCGCGTCGGCCCAGGCCGCGCATTTTACGGCGTCCTTCTCGGTCATCAGGATCCACGGCGCGTCGATCGCGCCCAGGCGCGCAGCGGAGAGGACGGCATGGTCGGGCAGCGCGATCTCGGCGGCGTCGATGCCGAGGGTGCGCAGCGTGTCGAAGAATCGCCGCGGGGCGCCGGTGGCCGCCACCGCGACCGCCGGGTCGGCGCCGAGCCGCGACGGGAATTCGCGGGCGGGCACCGGCGAGGCGTGCCCGTCGAGCGCGACGAAGCGCAGCGGCTCGATGCGGAAGCGGAAAGTGTGCGGATGCGCGAGCGGCGGGCGCGCGGGGCCGTTGAGCACGATCGCGTCCATCGACGCGGCCTGCGACAGCGGCGCGCGCAACGGCCCGGCGGGCAGGCAGCGCGCGTTGCCGGCGCCGCGCTCGTCGAACACCGCGATCTCGACGCTGCGCGCGAGCCCGGCGTGCTGCAGCCCGTCGTCGCTGACCACGACGTCGATCTCCGGGTGCGCGGCCAGCAACGCCCCTACCGCCCGCGCACGCTCGCGCGCCGCCGCCACCGGACGGCCCGTGCGCCGCGCCAGCAGCACGGGTTCGTCGCCGTGCTCGACCGCATCGCCGTCGGCGCCGACCAGGCGGGCATCGCTGCGCCGCGCGCCGTAGCCGCTGGCGACGATGCCCGGCGTCCAGCCGCGCTGCACGAGCGCTTCGACGAGCGCCACGACGAGCGGCGTCTTGCCGGCGCCGCCGGCGACGAGATTGCCGACGACGACGACCGGGACCGCGGGCGGGGGGAGCCGCCGAATGACGCGTCTTCGGCGCTTCGCGACGGCCGCAGTCAGCGCGGCGAGCGGCGCCATCGCCGCGCGCAGCAGCCGCCGCATGCACGACGGGGAACGCTCGTACCAGAGGGCGCTCAGCGCCGGCTCGAGTCGCTCGCGCAGCCGGCCGGCGCCGGAGGTCGGCTCTCCCTGCCGCGGCGGCGGGGCCATCGCGCGATCAGCGGGCTCGCCGCGGCGGGGCGGCGACGGCGGCATCGGCCTGCGCGGCGAAGGTGACTTTCGCCACCCCGGCTTCGCGCGCGGCGGCGAGCACCGAAATGACGTCCTGGTGCTTCGCGCCGGCGTCGGCGTGCACGACGAGCACCGGGTCCTTGCGCTCGGCGGCGACGCGGCGCAGTTCGGCGACCAGCCTTTCGCGCGCGACCAGTTGCGCGCCGCTCTCGCCGAGGATCCGGTACTGCCCGTCGGCCGAGATCCCGATGTCGATTTCGCTCGGGCGCTGCGTCGCGGTTTCGCCGGTGGCGCTGGGCAGGTCCACCTGCAGTTCGGTGAATTTCGAGTAGGTGGTCGTGACCATCAGGAAGATCAGCACGACCAGCAGGACGTCGATCAGCGGCACGAAATTGATTTCCGGCTCGTCGCGCCGGATGCCGCGGCGAAAGTTCATCGCGGCGCCGCGCGCAGATGGTCGACCAGCCGCAGCGACTGCTGCTCCATTTCCACGAGAAAGGCGTCGACGCGCGCGCGGAAATAGCGGTACGCGATCATCGCCGGGATCGCGATCAGGATCCCGAGCGCCGTGTTGTAGAGCGCCACCGAGATTCCATGGGCCAGTTGCTGCGGGTTCGTCCCGCCCGGCGCCTGCGCCCCGAAGATCTCGATCATGCCCACGACCGTTCCGAACAGCCCCATCAGCGGCGCCACCGCCGCGATGGTGCCGAGCGCCGACAGGTAGCGCTCCAACTGGTGCGCGACCGCCCGGCCGGTCTCCTCCATCGCTTCCTTCATCAGCTCGCGGCCGGCGCCTTCGTGGCGCAGGCCGCTGGCCAGCACGCGCCCGAGCGGCGAATTGACGGCGAGCCGGTTGAGCATGTCGGGAGTGATCGACTGCGTACGCCGCAGCCCGAGCACCTCCTCGAGCAGTCCCGGCGGCAGGACGCGCGACCGCTTCAGCGACAGGAACCGCTCGATGATCAGCGCGACGGCGGCGATCGAGGCGACAATGAGAAACCATACGGGCCAACCGGCCGCCTGGATCAGGGACAGCAAGACGATTCTCCGGGTATCGCTCACGCCGAAAGGCACGCAATTGTCGGTTTTTTTTCCAGCGAGCATCAAGTGCAACCGTCGAACGGTGCCGCGATCGGCGGCGACCGGCTCGGAGCGCGGTCGGAATGCCGTGCCGCCTGGGGACAACTCTGTGAACAAGCTGTCTTCGCTGCGCCGCGGCGAGCGGAATTCAAATGGCGTGCCTGTCCGTCGTTCCACGGCGAAAAAGAAATGTCAAGAGGAATCAAGCAGTTGACTGCCTCGTCGGCGCTGTGGCAGGGCGCCGGCGCAAAGAACTCGATCGTGCGCCGAGTGTGGATAGGTTCGCGTCGGAGAGTCGCGTGAGCACTCGTTTTGCGGACGCAAACGAAGCAACGACGCGGGAAATCCTGTCGGTTTCCCAGTTGAACCGCGCCGTTGCTGGGTTATTGCAGCGCAGCATCCCGCCGGTATGGGTTCTCGGCGAGATTTCGAACGCGACGCGGGCGGCCAGCGGCCATTGGTATTTCACGCTGAAGGACGCCGATGCGCAGGTGCGGGCGGTGATGTTCCGGGGGCGAGCGCAATACCTGACCTTCGTGCCCCGCAACGGCGAGCGGGTCGAGGCGCGCGCCGTCGTCACGCTGTACGAGCCGCGCGGCGACTTCCAGCTCACCGTGGAGGCGATGCGCCCGGCCGGCGTGGGCGACCTGTTCCAGCGCTTCGTTCGGCTGAAGGAGAAGCTGCAGGCCGAGGGTCTGTTCGACGCCGCGCGCAAGCGCCCGCTGCCGGACTTCCCGCGCACCGTCGGCGTGATCACTTCCCCGCGCGCCGCCGCGCTGCGCGACGTACTGACCACGCTGCGCCGGCGCGCGCCCGCCATTGCCGTCGTCGTCTATCCGACGCAGGTGCAGGGCGCCGACGCGCCGGCCGCGCTGGTCGCCGCCCTGCGGGCCGCGGGGCGCCGCGCCGAGTGCGACGTGCTGCTGCTGGTGCGCGGCGGCGGCTCGATCGAGGATCTCTGGGCGTTCAACGACGAGGCGCTCGCCGGCGCGATCGCCGCCTCGCCGATTCCGGTCGTCAGCGGCATCGGCCACGAAACGGACTTCACGATCGCCGATTTCGTCGCCGACGAGCGGGCGCCGACGCCCACGGCCGCAGCCGCGCACGCGGTGCCCGATCGTCGCGAACTCGCCGAGCGTGTGCTGCGGATCTCGGCCCGCATCGAGCGGGCGTGGTGGCGGCGCCTCGAGGCGATCGAGCAGCGGCTGGACACCGTCGCCCGATTGCTGCGTTCTCCGTCCGCCCAGTGGCAGGCGCGCGCGCACCGACTGCACTCGCTTTCGCAGCGCATCGTCGCCTTCGGCCGGCTCTCGCTGCAGCAGCGCGCGATGCGGCTCGACCGGCTGTGTTCGGCGGTGCGCGCTCCGCGCACCGACCTGGCCGAGCAGCGCCTCGCGCACGCCGCGCAGGCCCTGCAGCGCAGGGCGGCGCAGCGTCTTGCCCGGCTCGACGAGCGGCTGGGCAACGTGGCTGCGGCGCTCGGGCTGGTCAGTCCGCAGGCCGTGCTCGAGCGCGGCTACGCGATCGTGCAGGACCGCAGCGGGCACGTGGTGGCGTCGGCGGCCGGGGTCGCGGTCGGCGATTCGCTGCGTGTGGCGCTGCGCGACGGCCGGCTCGACGTGGCCGTGCGGGCGGTCGAGGCCGGGGAGATGGCAACGAGGACTTCGCCGTCGTCCTAGAATCGAAGATCGACTCGCGCGCCGCGCGATCCGAAACGACTACAAGGAGAACACGCAATGGAGCACAAGCTGCCGCCTCTTCCCTACGCAATGGACGCGCTCGCGCCGCACGTGTCGAAGGAGACGCTCGAGTATCACTACGGCAAGCACCATCAGGCCTACGTCACGAACCTGAACAACCTGATCAAGGGCACCGAGTTCGAGAACATGGCCCTCGAGGACATCGTCCGCAAGTCTTCGGGCGGCGTGTTCAACAATGCCGCGCAGGTGTGGAACCACACGTTCTTCTGGTCGTGCATGAAGCCGGGCGGCGGCGGGCAGCCGTCGGGCGCGCTGGCCGACGCGATCTCGCGCAAGTGGGGATCCTTCGACGCCTTCCGCGAGGCGTTCAGCAAGAGCGCCGTCGGCAACTTCGGCTCGGGCTGGACCTGGCTCGTGAAGAAGGGCGACGGATCGGTCGACATCGCGAACACGAGCAACGCCGGAACGCCGCTCACCACCGCCGACAAGGCGCTGCTGACGATCGACGTCTGGGAGCACGCGTACTACATCGATTATCGGAACGCCCGGCCGAAATTCGTCGAAACCTTCCTGGCCAATCTCGCCAACTGGGATTTCGCCGCGAAGAACTTCGGCTGAGCGTCCGCCACTGCGCGTCCGAAGGCGTCGGCCCCTGGCGTCTTCGGGCACGCGCCTTGCCTGCGTCGTTGCCTTGCGAATCCAACAACAGGAGCGGTGACCATGAGTTGGCTGTGGACCTTGATCATCGGGTTGATCGTCGGGGCGATCGCGAAATGGGTGATGCCCGGCCGGCAGGGCGGAGGCATCATCGTGACGATCATCCTCGGCATCGTCGGCGCCTTCGTCGCCACCTGGATCGGCCAGGCGGTCGGCTGGTATCGCGTGGGCGAGGGTGCAGGCTTCATCGCGTCGATCATCGGCGCGCTGATCATCCTGTGGATCTACGGGATGATCACGCGCAAGCGCGAGGCCTGAAGGGAACATTGAGCGCCGTACGAGGCTTCAGCGCCTCGCGAGGCCCGAGAGTCGGGAGGGAGCCCCGGGCGCGGGCCCGCGTCGAGGGCCCGCGTCGAGGGCGACTTCAGCGCTGGCCGGGAAATACGGAAGGCTGAACCAGGCGCGCGCTCGGCGTGATGCCGTGGCGTGCGAACCAGCCCTGTTCCATCTCGAGCGCGAAGCGCACCGCCCGGCTCGGGCAGTGGCTGTCTTCGGTGCGCGGCGCCATCTGCGCGATGTTCACGATGCGGCCGCCGTCGTCGAGGAAGGCGATCGACAGCGGCAGCGGTGTGTTGCGCATCCAGAAACAATGCAGGCCCTTGCGCTCGAAGACGAAGAGCATTCCTTCGTTCGGCCCCAGCGCTTCGCGCTCCATCAATCCGATTTCCCTCGTTCGATCGTTGTCCGCCACCTCGGCGCGAATGACGTGGATGCCGGCCTGCAGGCGAACGACGGGCAGCTTCGGCTGGGGGATGCGCGCCGGGTCCGCCTGCGCAAGCGCGCGGCCCCCGCAGACGAGCGCCAGCGCCGCCATGGCGAACGCGAAGGAGAGGGTGAGTCGTCGCATCGCGCGATAGTGCCCCAACTGCCGACCGGACGCGACGGTTCGCCCGCTGCGGCATAATCCGAAGGTTCGGACGCAGGCAACGCCGTCGTCCGCCGGCCTGGAACCCGAGGAACCGCATTCATGTACGAACACGTCAAGATCCCGTCGAACGGCGAGAAAATCAAGGTAAATCCCGACTTTTCGCTGCAGGTTCCCGACAACCCGATCATCCCGTACATCGAGGGCGACGGCACCGGCCTGGACATCACGCCGGTGATGCTGCGCGTGGTCGACGCGGCCGTGCAGAAGGCCTACGCCGGCAAGCGCAGGATCCACTGGATGGAGATCTACGCCGGCGAGAAGTCCACGCGCGTCTATGGCCCGGACGTCTGGCTGCCGGAGGAGACGCTCTCGGTGCTGAAGGACTACGTCGTCTCGATCAAGGGGCCGCTGACCACTCCGGTCGGCGGCGGCATCCGCTCGCTCAACGTCGCGTTGCGCCAGGAGCTGGACCTGTACGTCTGCCTGCGGCCGGTGCGCTGGTTCCAGGGCGTGCCGTCGCCGGTGAAGGAGCCGCAGAAGACCGACATGGTGATCTTTCGCGAGAACTCCGAGGACATCTACGCCGGCATCGAGTACGAGGCGCAGTCCGAGAAGGCGAAGAAGCTGATCGCCTTCCTGCAGAACGAACTCGGCGTCACGAAGATCCGCTTTCCCGAGACGTCGGGCATCGGCATCAAGCCGGTGTCGCGCGAAGGAACCGAGCGGCTCGTGCGCAAGGCGATCCAGTACGCGATCGACAACGGCAAGCCCTCGGTCACGCTCGTGCACAAGGGCAACATCATGAAGTACACCGAAGGGGCGTTCCGCGACTGGGGCTACGCGCTGGCGCAGCGCGAGTTCGGCGCGCAACTGCTCGACGGTGGCCCGTGGTGCTCGATCGCCAACCCGAAGACGGGCGGGCAGATCGTCGTCAAGGACATGATCGCTGACGCCTTCCTGCAGCAGATCCTACTGCGGCCCGCCGAATACAGCGTGATCGCCACGCTGAACCTGAACGGCGACTACATCTCGGATGCGCTCGCCGCGCAGGTGGGCGGCATCGGCATCGCTCCGGGGGCGAACCTGTCCGACTCGGTGGCGATGTTCGAGGCCACGCACGGAACGGCGCCGAAATACGCGGGCAAGGACTACGTCAACCCCGGTTCCGAAATCCTGTCGGCCGAGATGATGCTGCGGCACATGGGCTGGACCGAAGCGGCCGACCTCATCATCTCGTCGATGGAGAAGGCGATCCTCTCGAAGAAGGTCACTTACGACTTCGCGCGGTTGATGGAAGGCGCCACGCAGGTGTCCTGCTCGGGGTTCGGGCAGGTGATGATCGAGAACATGTGAGGCGCTACCGGCCGTCGCGTCCGAACGCGGCGGCCAGTTCGCGCGCCGCCTTCACCAGCAGCGCGG
>CALCZN010000220.1:0-8281 GCA_937903095.1 uncultured Burkholderiales bacterium | reverse complement strand
GAAGAACCGCCGCACCTGGCTGGAATCGTGGGAGCCGCTGGCCGCCGGGCAGGAAGGCGGCTTCGTCGAGGCGCTCGAAGCCGAGGCGGCTTCGCTCGGCTTCGGCGCGCTGGCCCCCGGCGGTCGCTTCGTCGACGTCTTCCATTGGGCCGACGCGGCGAAGGACTTGCCGCGATGTGCCTGATCGCGTTCGCGCTCGACGCCCACGAGTCGTTCGCTTTCGTGGTCGCGGCGAACCGCGACGAGTATTACGCGCGTGAGACGGCACCGGCTGCCTGGTGGGACGAGAAGCACACGGTGTTCGGCGGACGCGACCTGCGCGCCGGCGGCAGCTGGCTCGCGATCGATCGTCGCGGGCGTTTCGCCGCGGTGACCAACGTGCGCGAGCCCGACCCGGTCAGCGGGCCGCGCTCGCGCGGCGCGCTCGTGGCCGGATTCGTCGAGGGATCGGAGCCGGCGCGCGACTACGCCGAGCGCGTGCTCGGGCAGGCCGACGAGTACGCGGGCTTCAACCTGCTGCTCGTCGATCTCGCCGCCGACGAGCCGGCGCTCTTCGTGTCGAACCGCGACGCGCGATGCGTCGTCTCCCCCGGAAGCGGCGTGCACGCCTGGTCGAACGGCACGCTCGATGCGCCGTGGCCGAAAGTGCTGCGCCTGCGCGAGCGGCTCGGGCACGCGCTGCAGGGCGCGCTGCGCCAACTGGGCCCGACGCTCTTCGATGCGCTCGCCGACCGCTCGATTCCCGACGAGGCGGCGCTGCCCGACACCGGCGTCGGCAAGGCCCGCGAACGACTGCTGGCGCCGGCGATGATCTACGCGCCCGAGCTCGGCTACGGCACGCGCGCGTCGACGATCGTCGCCGTGCGACGCGACGGGCATGCGGTGTTCGTCGAGCGCAGCTGGGCGCCCGCCGGCGAAGCGCCGCGCCGCGCGGGCGAGCGGCGCGTGCGCTTCCGGCTGGCGCCCGCGACCGTCGAAGCGCTCGGCCGGCGGGCGAGGATGCGCGACTGACGGCGCTCAGCCCGGCGCGCGCCGGGCGACGCCGTCGGCGAGATCGTCGACGAACGCGGCGATCTCGGCCACGACGGGCTGCAGCGCCTCGTGCACCAGCCAGTGCGTCGCTTCGGGCAGCCGCACGAGGCGCAATTGCGGCACCACGCGATCGAGTCCGTCGAGCAGCGACGGCAGCAGCGCGAGGTCGCGCTCGCCCCAGATGACGAGGGTCGAGACGTGCACGACGAAACGCGATGCATCGAGCGTGCGCGCAGCGTCGGCCGCCTCGCCCTCGCCGGGCGGATGCAGCGGCGAAGCGCGGTAGTAGTTCACCGCCGCGGCCAGCGCGCCCGGCGTGCGCCACGCCTCGTGGTACTCGGCGCGCCGCGTGGCATCGAGCCACGGCGCGCCGCCCATCGATTCGAGCATCGCGTCGAGTCGCGCGAAGTCGTCGCGCGCCAGTACCGTCTCGGAGTCCGGGCGTCGCAGCCAGTTCATGTAGGCGCTGGCCGCCTGCTGACGTGCATCGTGCGCGAGCGCCTGGGCGAAAAGCACCGGGTGTGGCGCGTTCAGGATGACCAGCCGTTCGACGCGCTGCGGATGCGCGATCGCGAAAGCCCAGGCGATCGCCCCGCCCCAGTCGTGGCCGACGAGTGCGCAGCGCTCGCGGCCCAGCGCGTCGATGAGCGCGTTCACGTCGGCCACGAGTTCGCTCACGCGATACGCATCGACGTCCTCGGGCTTGTCCGAACGGCCGTAGCCGCGCAGGTCGGGGGCGACCACGTGGAAGCGCGCGGCGAAAGCCGGCATCAGCTCGCGCCAGGCGAACCACCCTTCCGGAAAACCGTGCAGCATCAGCAGCAGCGGCCCGCGCTCGTTGCCGCACGACGCGTAATGCAGGCGCAGCGGCCGTGCGGCGCTGCCGACCTGCGCGTATTGGCCGTCGCGGATCGCGTCGTTCGCTGCGTGTGCGTCGGTGTGCATTGCGCTGCGCGGTGCGAGGCGCCGTCAGCCCTTGCGCTGCGACAGCTCGGGCTTGTAGGTGTACGGATCGCTCGGATTGCGCTGCTCGATCACGTCGCGCAGGCGCAGCTCTACCGACGGCAGGATGTTCGGATGCGTGATCACGTAGAAGCGGTTCTCGCGAACCGCATCGAAGGTCATGCGCGCGACCTGCTCGGCGTTGATGCGTCCCGACGCGACGGCCTTCTCGGTGGCGCGCTGCGAGGCGCGCATCGACTCGGTCGGCGGGGCAGCGGAGCGCAACTCATCGGGCCGGTTGCGCTCGGACTGCGCAATGCCGGTCGGCACGAAGGCCGGACACAGCAGCGTGACGCCGATCGATGCGCCGACCCCGCGAAGGTCCTGGTACAGCGTCTCGCTCAGCGCGACCACCGCATGCTTGGAGACGTTGTAGACGCCCATGCCCTGCGGCGCGAGCAGGCCGGCCACCGACGCGGTGTTCACCACGTGGCAGTCGTCTCCCTGCTTCAGCATCCGCGGAACGAAGCTGCGGATGCCGTGGATCGCGCCCCACAGGTTCACGCCGAGCACCCACTGCCAGTCGCTCTCGCCGGCTTCCCACAACAGCCCGCCGGCGGCGACGCCGGCATTGTTGAAGAGCAGGTGCGCCGCGCCGAAGCGCTCGATCGTGCGCTCGGCCAGGTGCTCGACCTCGTCGGCGTGCCGCACGTCGACCTTCTCGCCGAACGCCTCGGCGCCCTGTGCGCGCAGCTCGTCGACGACGCGCACGAGCGCCTGCGGCTCGACGTCGGCGAGCGCGAGGCGCATGCCGAGCGAAGCGCCCAGGCGCGCGAACTCGCGCCCGAAGCCGCTCGCCGCGCCGGTCACGACGGCTACCTTGCCCGCGAACGATTGCATCGTGGTTCCTCCGCAGCCGGAGCTGGCGCAGTCAGTCGAGCGCGATCAGTCGAGTGCGACCAGCTGCTTGCCGACGTTGCGCCCGGCCAGCAGCCCGATGAACGCCTCGGGCGCACTCTCGAGTCCGCGTGCGATCGTCTCGCGATAGCGCAGGCTGCCGTCGGCAACGCGCTGCGCAAGCTCGCGCAGCGCCGTCGGCCAGACGTCCATGTGTTCGGAGACGATGAAGCCCTCCACGCGCAGCCGGTTGACGAGAATCGAGCGGAACTGCGTGACCGGCATCGGCTGTCCGCTGTAGCCGGAGATCAGTCCGCAGACGGCGACGCGCCCGAAAGCGTTCATCCGCCGCAGCGTCGCATCGAGCGGCTCGCCGCCGACGTTCTCGAACAGCCCGTCGACGCCGTCGGGGGTGGCCGCACGCAGGTCCTCGTAGAGCCGCCCCGCCTTGTAGTCGACGCAGGCATCGAAACCGTACTCGTCGGTGACGATCGCGCATTTCTGCGGGCCGCCGGCGATGCCGACGGCGCGGCATCCGGCCGCCTTCGCCAGTTGCCCGACCACCGAACCGACGGCGCCGCTTGCCGCCGACACCACGATCGTCTCGCCGGCCTTCGGCGCGATGATGCGGTTCAGTCCGTACCAGGCGGTAACGCCGGGCATGCCGACCGAACCGAGGTACGCCGACAGCGGAATCCTCGACGTGTCGACCTTCGTCAGTCCGCTGCCGTCGGAGACTCCGTAGAGCTGCCAGCCGAGCATGCCGACGACGGCGTCGCCGATGGCGAAGCGCGGGTTGCGGCTCTCCACCACTTCCCCCGCCGTACCGCCGACCATCGTCTCGTCGAGCTTCTGCGGCGCGGCATAGGATTTCGCGTCGTCCATCCGTCCGCGCATGTACGGATCGAGCGACAGGAAACGATTGCGCACCAGCACCTGGCCGTCGGCGATCGCCGGCAGCGGAACTTCCTCGAGGCGGAAGTCCTCCGGCGAGGCGGGGCCTTTCGGCCGGCGCGCGAGGACGATGCGGCGGTTCGTCTGTGCCATCGCGTTGTAACTCCTGCGTTGCCGCCCGGCGTTGCGGTCCGGGCGCCCTCCCGCCCTCGCGGGCGGGCTCCTCCCCGTCCCGCCCGCGCGGGCGGGGGCTCCTTTCAGACCGCGGTGACGCCCCCGTCGACCGCAAGGATCTGTCCGGTGATGTGCTTGCCGGCGTCGGAGCAGAAGAGCAGCGCGGCGCCCTTCAGGTCCTCGTCGTCGCCGAGCCGGTGCAACGGCGTGCGCGCCTTCACCTTGTCTTCGATCTCGGCGAGCGTCGCGCGCGACATCTTCGACGGAAAGAAGCCCGGTGCGAGCGCGTTCACCGTGATGCCGTGCTCGCCCCACTCGCCGGCGAGCGCGCGCGTGAAGTTCACCAGCCCGCCCTTCGTCGTGTTGTACGCGATCGTATGGTTCGTGCCCGGCTCGTTGCCGCGCAGTCCGGCGATCGACGCGACGATCAGGATGCGGCCGTACCCTCGCGGGATCATCGAGCGCTTGCCGATCAGTTGCGTGAGCAGGAACACGCCGGTGAGGTTCAGGTTCAGCAGCTTCTGCCACGCCTCGAGCGGGTGCTCCGCCATCGGCGCTCCCCAGGTCGTGCCGGCGTTGTTGACGAGGATGTCGCAGTGGCCCAGCTTGCCGAGCGCAGCGTCGACGAAGGCGACCACCGACTCGGGCTTGCCCAGATCCGCGGCAATCGCGTGCGCGCGCACGCCCTGCTTGGCGAGATGGGCGACCGCTTCGTCCAGTTCGGCCTGTTTTCGCGCGGCGAGCACGATCTCGGCGCCCATCTCGCCGAGCGCCTCGGCGATCTGCAGCCCCAGCCCGCGCGAGCCGCCGGTGACGATCGCCTTGCGCCCGGCCAGGCTCATCGATTCGCGTACCGACATCGAACGCTCTCCTTCAGGCGATCTCGAACAGTCCGGCGGCACCCATTCCGCCGCCGATGCACATCGTGACGACGGCCCAGCGTGCGCCGCGGCGCCGACCCTCGATCAACGCGTGCCCGGTGAGCCGCTGGCCGCTCACCCCGTACGGATGGCCGACCGCGATCGCGCCGCCGTTGACGTTCAGTCGATCGTCGGGAATGCCCAGCTTGTCGCGGCAGTAGAGCACCTGCACGGCGAAAGCCTCGTTCAATTCCCACAGGTCGATGTCGTCGATCTTCTTGCCGGCACGCGCAAGCAGCTTCGGCACCGCGTACACCGGGCCGATACCCATCTCGTCGGGCTCGCAGCCGGCCACCGCGAAGCCGCGGAAGTAGCCCAGCGGCTTCAGCCCGCGCTTCTCCGCCACCGATGCCTCCATGAGAACGCAGGCGCCCGCGCCGTCGGAAAACTGGCTGGCGTTGCCCGCGGCCACCGTTCCGCCGGGCAGCGCCGGCTTGATCTGCGCGATGCTTTCCACCGTCGTGCCGGGTCGGCGCCCCTCGTCGTCGGCGAGCGTGACCTCGCGCGTCTCGAGCCGTCCGCTCGCCTTGTCGGCGATCGCCATGCGCACGGTGATCGGCACGATCTCGTCCGTGAACCGGCCCGCTTCGGCCGCGGCGCATGCGCGCTGCTGGCTGCGTGCGCCGTACTCGTCCTGGCGCTCGCGCCCGATGCCGTAGCGACGCGCGACCGTCTCGGCGGTCTGCAGCATCGGCCAGTAGACCTCGGGCTTGGTCTTGCGCAATCCCTTGTCGACGAGCATGTGGCGGTTCGCCTCGTTCTGCACGCACGAGATCGACTCGACTCCGCCGGCGACGAAGATCTCGCCCTCGCCGGCGATGATGCGCTGCGCCGCCATCGCGATCGTCTGCAGACCGGACGAACAGAAACGGTTGACGGTGACGCCCGAGACGCTCACCGGGCAGCCTGCGGCGAGCGCCGCCTGGCGCGCGATGTTCGAGCCGGTGGCGCCCTCCGGCGTCGCGCAGCCCATCAGCACGTCCTCGACCTCGCCGGGCTCGATGCCCGCGCGCTCGATCGCGGCGCGCACCACGTGCCCGCCCATCGTCGCGCCGTGCGTCATGTTCAGCGCGCCGCGCCAGGACTTCGCCAGCCCGGTGCGCGCCGTCGATACGATCACTGCTTCACGCATGATTCCCTTCCCCGTTCCGTTCAACCGTTGAATCCCTTGCCCTCGGCGGCGAGCTTCGCCAGCAGCGGCGCCGGCGTCCAGAACGCGGCGTCGCCGCGCGCGATCGCAGCGAAGTCGCGCATCCGGTTCACCACGTTGTACAGGCCGTACTGGTCGGCATAGAGCATCGGTCCACCGCGCCACAGCGGGAACCCGTAGCCGGTGAGATAGATCATGTCGATGTCGGAGGCGCGCAGGGCGATTCCTTCCTCGAGGATCTTCGCGCCCTCGTTCACCAGCGCGAACACGAGCCGGTGCACGATCTCGTCATCGGAGAGCTTGCGCGGCTTCGCGCCGATCGAATCGCGGTGCGCGGCGATCAGCTCGTCGACCTGCGGGTCGGGCAACGCATCGCGCTTGCCGGGCACGTAGCGGTACCAGCCCGCACCGGTCTTCTGGCCGAAGCGGCCCAGCTCGCACAGCCTGTCGGCGATGCGCGGATACTCGAGGTTCGGCTGCTCGACGTAGCGCCGCTTGCGGATGTACCAGCCGACGTCGTTGCCGGCCAGGTCGCTCATCCGGAACGGCCCCATCGCGAAGCCGAACTTCTCGATCGCCCGGTCGACCTGCTGCGGCGTGGCGCCTTCCTCGAGCATGTACAGCGCCTGGCGCAGGTACTGCTCGATCATCCGGTTGCCGATGAAACCGTCGCACACCCCCGAGACGACGCCGGTCTTGCGCAGCTTCTTCGCCAGCTGCATCGTCGTGGCGAGCACGTCCTTGCCGGTTTTCTCGCCGCGCACGATCTCGAGCAGCTTCATCACGTTCGCCGGCGAGAAGAAGTGCGTGCCGATGACGTCCTGCGGGTGTCGGGTGAACGAAGCGATGCGGTTCACGTCCAGCGTGGAGGTGTTGGTGGCGAGGATCGCTCCCGGCTTCATCACCTCGTCGAGCTTGCGGAACACCTTCTCCTTCACCGCCATGTCCTCGAACACGGCCTCGACGACGATGTCCGCATCGGCGATGTCGTCGTACGACAGCGTAGGCTCGATCAGCGCCATGCGCCTGTCGACGTCCTCGGGCTTCATCCGGCCCTTCTTCGCCGTGCTCTCGTAGTTCCTGCGGATCGTCGCCACGCCCTTGTCGAGCGCTTCCTGCGCGACCTCGAGCAGCTTGACCGGAATGCCGGCGTTGGCGAAGTTCATCACGATGCCGCCGCCCATCGTGCCGGCGCCGATCACCGCGGCACGCTCGATCCGGCGCGTGGGCGTCGACGACGGAACGTCGGGAATCTTGCTCGCTGCGCGCTCGGCGAAGAAGGCGTGGCGCAGCGCGCGCGACTCGGGCGTCTGCACCAGTTCGAGGAACAGCCGCCGCTCGTTCGCCAGCCCCTCTTCGAAGCTCATCTTCACGGCGCCGGCGATCGCATCGATGCAGCGCACCGGTGCGGGGAAGTTCTTCGCGACCGAGGCGACCGTGTTGCGCGAGAACTGGAGGAAGGCTTCGGCGTCGTCGTGCTCGACGCGCAGGTCGCGCACCTTCGGCAGTCCCCGGTTCTCGGCGAGCGCCTTGTGCGCGAAGGCGATCGCGCCATCGACCAGATCGCCTTCGACGATCTGGTCGAAGAGCTTCGTTGCGGCGAGCTTCTCGGACTTCACCGGCTCGCCGGAGACGATCATGTTCACCGCCGTCTCGAGCGGAACGACGCGCGGCAGGCGCTGCGTGCCGCCCGCTCCAGGCAGGATGCCGAGCTTCACTTCGGGCAACGCGATCTGCGCGCCGGGCGAGGCGACGCGGAAATGGCAGCTGAGCGCGAGTTCGAGTCCGCCGCCCATCGCGACCGCGTGCACGGCCGCGACGACCGGCTTCGTGCTCTCCTCGATCGTGCGGATGACCGTGTGCAGCGTCGGCTCGGCGAGCGCCTTGGGCGTGTTGAACTCGCGGATGTCGGCGCCGCCGGAGAACGCGTTGCCCGCGCCGTGGATGACGATTGCGCGGATCGCGTCGTCGGCCTGCGCACGGCGAATCGCTTCTACCAGGCCGGTGCGCAGTTCGTGGCCGAGGCCGTTGACGGGAGGATTGTCCATCGTGACGACGGCGATGTCGCCGCGGGGGGCGTAGTGCGCTTGGGTCATGGGGAGGCTTCCGGAGAGTGACAGGACTGCTGGGGGCAGTGTAACCGAGGGGTTCGGGCGTACGACTTCTGCGTACGCTCCGCGCGGGGCCGGCGACGGCGGGCGCATTGCGTTTCGGCGCGCACGGCTGCGGCCCCGCTTCGCGGGGCTTCCCGGCTCTACCTCGCGAATCGGCA
>CALCZN010000219.1:0-13732 GCA_937903095.1 uncultured Burkholderiales bacterium | reverse complement strand
AGGCGGGCGCCGCACTGGCCGGGGCGAAGGAGGGCGAGGGCTTCGCCTACGTGGCGCACGACGAGAACGATCCGGTGGCCATGTGCTACACGTCGGGGACCACCGGTCGGCCGAAGGGCGTCGTCTATTCGCACCGCTCCACGGTGCTGCATTCGCTGAACTGCGCGTTGCCCGACTACGTCGCGCTGTCGGCCAATGACGTCGTGCTGCCGGTCACGCCGATGTTCCACGCGAACTCGTGGGGCATCCCGTACGCCGCCGTGATGCTCGGCTCGAAGATCGTCTTTCCCGGGCCGCACCTGCATCCGGACGATCTTCTCGACCTGATGCAGCTCGAGCCGCCGACCATCGCGCTCGGCGTGCCGACCATCTGGCTCGGCATGATCCAGTCCTTCGAGGCGAACCCGGGCCGCTGGAAGCTGCCCGTCGGGATGCGCAGCATGGTGGGCGGGGCCGCCGTGCCGGAGTCGCTGATCCGCGCCTTCGCGCGCAACGGCGTGCGGCTCGCGCAGGGCTGGGGAATGACCGAGACCTCGCCGATGGCGTCGCTCTTCTTCGAGAAGCCCGAGCTGCGCGGCGCGACGAGCGAGGACGAATGGTTCGCCCGCAAGGCCACCTGCGGCATTCCGGTGCCGCTGGTCGAACTGCGCATCATGGGCGAGAACGGTCCGGCGCCGTGGAACGGCAAGGACGTCGGCGAGCTGCAGGTGCGCGGTCCCTTCATCACCGGCTCGTATCACGACGAGCCGCGCAGCGCCGAGAAGTTCACCGACGACGGCTGGCTGCGCACCGGCGACGTCGCGTCGGTGGATCCTCAGGGCTACGTGCGCATCAGCGACCGCACGAAAGACCTGATCAAGTCGGGCGGCGAGTGGATCAGTTCGGTCGATCTCGAGAACGCGATCATGGCGCATCCGGCGGTGGCCGAAGCTGCGGTCATCGCGATCGCGCATCCGAAGTGGGGCGAACGGCCGCTCGCCTGCGTCGTGCTCAAGCCCGGCAGGCAACTCGCCGCGGGCGAGCTGCGCGAGTTCCTCGCGCCGAAGTGCGCGCGCTGGCAGCTGCCCGATGCGATCGAGTTCGTCGACGAGATCCCGCGCACCTCCACCGGCAAGTTCTGGAAGGTGAAGCTGCGCGAGCGCTACGCCGACTGGCGCTGGCCGCAGGACGCGGTGACGCCGCAGGAGTAGGGCGCGCCGGCACGGCGCCCTACTCGGCGCGGCGCCCTACTTCTTCAGGTGGCCGGCTGCCTCCGCGATGTACGGCCCGCAGATCGCTGCGTTGATCTTGCAGTCGAGCAGCACCGGGCCTTCGTCGCGCGAGCGCAGCAGCGGCGCTGCCTCGTGCAGCTGCGCGAGCGTGCGGATCGTCGCCGTGCGGAATCCGAAGGCCTCGGCCACCGGCGCGTAGTCGACGTCGGGAAACATCGCCTGCGCGACCGGCATGTTCTCCAGGCGCAGATAGTGCATCTCGGCACCGTAGGCGCAGTCGTTCATCACGACGACGACCAGCGGAACGTCTTCGCGCACCGCGGTCTCCAGCTCGCCGAGCGTCATCAGCAGGCCGCCGTCGCCGATGACGAGCACTGTCGTCTCGTCGGGCCGCGCCTTCGCGAAGCCGAGCGCCGTGCCGAAGGCCATGCCCACCGAGAAGAAATCCCAGGGAAGCTTCAGGTGCTCGGGCCCCAGCGTGGAGAGGAAAGGCAGCGTCTGCACGAAGTTGCCCGAGTCGAAGACCAGGTTGCGATCGGCCGGAAGCAGACGGTCGAGCTCGAGCGCGAGCACGCGCGGATCGACCGTGCGCGGCGTGTGCTCGGGACGGAATTCGTGCGCCCATTCGAACTGCGCCAGGTGCCGGCGGTTGTCTTCGCTGCGGAACGGCTTTTCGGCGGGCGCGCGCTCGGGCAGCGCCTCGAGCAACTGCTCGGCCACGGCTCTCGCATCGCCGACCACCGCTACGTCGGCAGGGCCCCAGCGGCCGATGTGGCCGCGATCGCGGTCTACGTGGACGATCGGCGCGCCGGCGGCCAGCGCCGCGCCGGCGCTCGTCGTGCGCTGGTTGAAGCTCGCACCGAACACGGCGATGCAGTCGGCCTCGTCCATCAGGCGCCGGCCGGCCGAGTGCGAGAACGAGCCGATGACGCCGACGTGGAAGGGATGGCCGCGAAACAGGTCCTTCGCCTTCAGTGAAGTGGCGAGCACGGCGCCCACCCGATCGGCGAGCCGCTCGATCGCTTCGCGGGTGTCCGCCTGCCTTGCGCCGACGCCGCAGACGAAGAGCGGCTTGCGGCTGCGCTGCAGGACGGCCGCTGCGGTGGCGATCGACGCGGGCGAGGCGCGGCCGACGTCGCGCGGTCGGCGTGCGGCGGCGAGCGCGTCGGCGGCGATCCGGGCTGCCGAGGTCGATTGCGTGTCGCGGCGATCCGCGGCTTCGGCGTCGGCCGGAAGTGCATTTGCGGCCTCGGCTTCGAAATCGATCTCGGCGGTCTGCACGTCCACCGGAAGCAGCAGCGCGACGGCCTGTCCACGCTGCGCATGCGCGATCGCCAGCCGCAGCGTCTCGCGTGCGCCGGCCGGCGAACGCGCGACGAAGGTGCGGATGCCGGCCGCGGTGAGCACGGCCTCGGCGTTCAACGCCTTGCCGTCGGGCCCCAGCTCGTTCGGCGACGGAACGCCGATCGGCGCATCGCCGTACATCAGCAGCAGCTTCGAGCCGGTGCGGCTCGTGCTCACTGCGCCGTGCAGGCTGTTCGCCGTTGCCGGGCCGCGGCCGATCAACGCCAGCCCGAGCCTGCCGCTGGCCGACGCCCATCCGTCGGCCATCGCGATCGCGCTGTTCTCGTGCCTTGCCGCGTGGAACGGAACGCCCATCGCGTCGAGCGTCGAGGCCAGCAGCATCGTGTCGTCGCTCATCAGCCCGAACACCGGCGCGTCGAGCGCCCGCAGGTCGCGGGCGAGCGCCTCGTAGACGGGAAGCGTCGAGGACGAAAGGCCGGTCGGTCGGATCGTCGCTTGCGGCTCGAATACGGACACCTCGGTTCCCCAAGAAGATATATCTGTAATGAATAATATGCGCCGTGCTGGCCCGTTCGGGCAATGGCCCTGTCGCGAGCGCGCCATACGGTGGGCGGTGTGCCCGACAGTGGAGGCGATACCATGCACCGGTACGGTGCATGGCGCCTGCCACCGGTGCGGAATGAGCCCCGAGTCGCGTGGCACGCATCCTGCTTCCAGGTAACTGCGGCTCGCTTTCGAGCCGAGCCGAAAAGAGCGCAGAATCGCGCCTTCGCGACCGAATCCCGACCCTCAGGAGAGTTCCCCAGATGGCTAGCGTCCAGGACGTGACCCGCATGATCGCGGACAACGAAGTGAAATTCGTCGATCTGCGCTTCACCGACACGCGCGGCAAGGAGCAGCACGTCTCGGTTCCGGCCAAGGGCTTCGACGCCGAGAAGTTCGAGACCGGCCACGCCTTCGACGGCTCGTCGATCGCGGGCTGGAAGGGCATCGAGGCGTCCGACATGCTGCTGATGCCCGATCCCGATACCGCGTGCCTCGATCCCTTTCGCGAGGAGGCGACGCTGCTGCTCACCTGCGATGTGATCGAGCCGGCCGACGGCGTCGGCTACACGCGCGACCCGCGTTCGATCGCGCGCCGCGCCGAGGCGTACCTGAAGTCGAGCGGCATCGGCGACACCGCGTTCTTCGGTCCGGAACCCGAGTTCTTCATCTTCGACTCGGTGACCTGGTCGATCGACATGTCGGGCTGCTCCGTGCGCATCCAGTCGGAGGAGGCGTCGTGGTCCACCGGCCGCGAGATCGAGGGCGGCAACCTCGCGCATCGTCCGCCAGTGAAGGGCGGTTATTTCCCGGTGCCGCCGGTCGATTCGTTCCAGGACATGCGCTCGGAGATGTGCCTGATCCTCGAGCAGATGGGCGTTCCGGTCGAGGTGCACCACCACGAGGTGGCCGGCGCCGGGCAGAACGAGATCGGCACGCGCTTCTCCACGCTGGTGCAGCGCGCTGACTGGCTGCAGCGAATGAAATACGTCATTCATAACGTGGCGCACAGCTACGGCAAGACGGCGACCTTCATGCCCAAGCCGATCGTCGGCGACAACGGCTCGGGCATGCACGTGCACCAGTCGATCTGGAAGGAAGGGCAGAACCTCTTCGCCGGCGACAAGTACTCGGGCCTGTCGGACTTTGCGCTGCACTACATCGGCGGTGTCATTCATCACGCGCGCGCGCTGAATGCGATCGCCAATCCGTCGACCAACTCGTATCGCCGGCTCGTGCCGCATTTCGAGGCGCCGGTGAAGCTCGCCTACTCGGCGCGCAACCGGTCGGCGTCGATCCGCATCCCGTACGTCGCGAGCCCCAAAGGCCGGCGCGTCGAGGTGCGCTTCCCCGACCCGATGGCCAATCCGTACCTGCTGTTCGCCGCGCTGATGATGGCGGGCCTGGATGGCGTGCAGAACCGCATGCATCCGGGCGAGCCGGCCGACAAGAACCTCTACGATCTGCCGCCCGAAGAGGAGGCGCGCATCCCGACCGTGTGCGCGTCGCTCGACCAGGCGCTCGAGGCGCTCGACCGCGATCGCGAGTTCCTCACGCGCGGCGGCGTCTTCACTGACGACATGATCGACGCGTACCTGGCGCTGAAGGCCGAGGAGGTCGAGCGCGTGCGAATGACGACGCATCCGGTCGAGTTCGACCTCTACTACAGCCTGTGAGCGGCGCGGGTCGGGCTGCGCGTTCCGCAGGTCGGTCGGCCGTCCGGTCGTCTTGGATTCGCCGTGCGCGCGTCTTACACTCGGACGCCCGCCGCACAGGATCCTGCCGTCCATGATCGTCCGTTCCCGCCCCGAGATCCTCGCCTGCCTGCTCGCGGGCGCCGGCCTCGCTGCCTGCGCTCCGTCGGCGCTCGCGCAGGTGTATCGCTGCGAATCGCCCAACGGCGTGCCGGTCTACCAGGGCACGCCGAACGGCGCGAACTGCCACCCGATCGACCTGCAGCCGCTCACGACGATTCCGGCGCCGAAGCAGCCCGCCGCGAAGGCCACGGCGCCGGCAGCGCGCCCGTCTCCCGAAAGCTTCCCGAAGGTCGATGGCGCCGCGCAGCGCGCGCGCGACGGCGATCGGCGCCGCATTCTCGAAGACGAGTTGCAGAAGGAGCAGCAGCGGCTCGGCGAATTGAATGCCGAGTACAAGAACGGCGAACCCGACCGCCTCGGCAACGAACGCAACTACCAGAAATACCTCGACCGCGTTGCCCGGCTGCAGGAGGACATCGCACGAACCGAGAGCAACATCGCGTCGCTGCGACGCGAGCTGAGCACGATCCGCGAGTAGCGCCCGCAGGCTCCGCAACGGCGGGCGGCGGGACCGCGCCGGCCGGCGTCTCGCGCGCGTCGACGGCGGAGGCGCAGCCTTTTGCCGCGTTCGACTGGCTCTCCGTCGCTGTCGTCGTCGCCGATACGCGCGGGCGCGTGCGCTTCCTCAACGCCGCGGCGGAACAGCTCTTCGGGCTGTCGCGACGGCAGGCGCTGGGACGCCGCTTCGCGGCGCATTTCGTCGACGCCCAGCCGCTCGAGCGCCTGCTCGCCGACGCGGCCCGCGGCGGCTTCGACGAGAAGACCATCGATCTGTCGCTCGCCCGCCCGGGGAGCGAGGCGCAGGCGCTGATCGTCTCGGCAGTGGCCGGCGCCGACCCGGCCGCACCAGTGCTGCTCGAGTTCCGTCCGCATGAGCAGCGCCAGCGCGTCGATCGCGCCGAGCGGCTGATCGAATCGACCAGCGCCTATCGCGAGCTGGTGCGCCAGCTGGCGCACGAGATCGGCAACCCGCTCGGCGGCATCCGCGGCGCGGCGCAGCTGCTCAACGCCGAGCTGGACAGCGCGCGGCTGCGCGAGTACACGGAGGTGATCGTCAAGGAGGCCGACCGACTGCAGTCGCTGGTCGACCGGCTGCTCGCGCCGCATCGCGGCCGGCCGCGCGAGGCGCGCGTGAACATCCACGAGGTCTGCGAGTGGGTGCGCTCGGTGGTGCTCGCCGAGTTTCCGCAGGAGCTGGAGATCCTGCGCGACTACGACGCGAGCCTGCCCGAGCTGCTCGCCGATCGCGAGCGGCTCGTGCAGGCGCTGCTGAACCTCGTCCGCAACGCGGCGCAGGCGATGCAGGGGCGCGGGCGCATCGTGCTGCGCACGCGCATCGCGCGCCAGCAGACGATTGCGCGCCGGCGCTGGAAGCTCGCCGTCGATGTGCACGTCATCGACGACGGGCCGGGCGTGCCGCCGGCCATCGCCGATCGCGTGTTCGATCCGCTCGTCTCGGGGCGCGACGGCGGCACCGGCCTAGGGCTGACGCTGGCGCAGAACCTGGTGCAGCAGCACGGCGGAATCATCGAATTCGACAGCCGCCCCGGAAGGACCGATTTCCGCATCCGCCTGCCGCTGCGGGAGAACGTTGCGTGAGCCTGCCTCGGTTCAGCTCCACGCTTGCACGGAGGGTAGTCCCGTGAGCGTGTGGATCGTCGACGACGACGAGTCGATTCGCTGGGTGCTCGAACGCGCCTGCGAGCGCGAGGGGCTTGCCACCCGCTCATTCGCCAACGCCCGCTCGTGCCTGGAGGCGCTGGCGACCGACGCGCCGCGCGTGCTCGTGTGCGACATCCGCATGCCCGGCGAGAGCGGCCTGCAGCTGCTCGCCGCGTTTCGCCGGCGACGTCCCGAGACGCCGGTGATCGTGATGACCGCCTATTCGGACCTCGACAGCGCGGTGGCGGCGCTGCAGGGCGGCGCCTTCGAATATTTGCCCAAACCCTTCGACGTCGCCGCCGCCGTGCAACTGGTGCGCCGCGCGCTCGAGCAGCGCCGCGCCGATCCCGGCGACGACGATTCCGTGCAGACGCAGCTCGGTCTTCTCGGGCGCGCGCCGGCGATGCAGGACGTATTCCGCGCGATCGGCCGCCTCGCGCAATCGAGCGCCACCGTGCTGATCACCGGCGAGTCGGGCACCGGCAAGGAGCTGGTCGCGCGCGCGCTGCACCAGCACAGCCCGCGCGCCAAGGGCGAGTTCGTCGCGGTGAACGCGGCGGCGATCCCGGGCGAGCTGCTCGAATCGGAGCTGTTCGGTCACGAGCGCGGCGCCTTCACCGGCGCGGTGCAGCTGCGACAGGGGCGCTTCGAGCAGGCGCGCGAGGGCACGCTCTTCCTCGACGAGATCGGCGACATGCCGCCCGAGATGCAGACGCGGCTGCTGCGCGTGCTCTCCGAGGGGCAGTACTACCGCGTCGGCGGGCACCAGCCGTTGAAGGCCGAGGCGCGCGTGATCGCGGCGACGCACCAGGCGCTGGAGGAGCGGGTGCGGCAGGGCCTGTTCCGCGAAGACCTGTTCCACCGGCTGAACGTGATCCGGCTGCGCCTGCCGCCGTTGCGCGAACGCAGCGAGGACATCGCGCTGCTCGCCCGGCATTTCCTGCAGCGCAGCGCGCAGGAGCTGGGCGGCGCGACGAAGCAGCTGTCGCGCGCCGCGTTGCGCGCGCTCGTCGAGTATCGATGGCCGGGCAACGTGCGCGAGCTGGAGAACTTGTGCCGCTGGCTCACGCTGATGATTCCGGCGCGCGTGATCGAGTTGCGCGATCTGCCGGCGGAAATCCGCGAGCCGTCTGCGACGTCGGGCGAAGCGTCGTTTGTGCGCACTGTCGCGCGCGACTCGTCCGGCGGGCCGGGCGTGCAGGGGCCGTCCGGCGGTACGGGCGCGCAGGCGGCAACGGGCGCCGCGTTCGGCGGCGCTGCGCCCGTCGCTCCAGCGGCTGCCGCCGGGGCCGGGGCCGCCGCCGGGGCCGCCCCCGGGGTCGCCGCCGCGACGGCCGACGAAGCGGACGACGCTCCCGCCCCTTCGCACTACGGACGCGTCGAGCCCTCCGCCGATTGGCAGCAGCTGCTCGCCGCGGAAGTCGCGGCGCTACTGGCATCGTCCCCGGCCGACGGCGACGAGTCGCTGCTGATGGACCGGCTCACGCGCGATTTCGAGGCCACGGTGATCTCGGCGGCCTTGCGCCATACGCGTGGCCGGCGCGTCGAGGCGGCGCAGCGCCTCGGGATCGGGCGCAACACGATCACGCGCAAGATCGGCGAATTGCACCTCGACGAGCGCGATTCGTAGGGCAAACCCGGGCGTTTCGGCGCGCGAGCAACGCGGGCGCGAGGCGCATCTCTTGCCGGCGACAGCGAAGGGTAGACTCGCCTGCGGGAGGATCGGATCGGATGCCCACGGAAAGTTTCGGCGAGGCGATGCGGCGCGCGCTTGGCACGCAACTGATCACGGTGGCCGGCGCCGTCGTGCTGTTGCTGCTCGGCTGGGCGATCGGACTGGTGGCCGCCGCGGGTACGCGGCGCGCGCTGTCGATGGCGCAGGTGAACCGCCGGCTCGCCCCGGCCTTCGGGCGCGCGGTCGACCTCGAGCTGCTCGCTTCGCGGCTGGTCTTCTGGTTCGTGCTGCTCGTGGCACTGGTCGCCGCCTTCAACACGCTCGACCTGCAGATGGCGTCGGCGCCGTTCGCCGCGATGGTCGGCGACGTCGTCTCGTACCTGCCGCAGGTTCTCGCCGCGCTGGTGCTGGCGCTGGTCGGCTGGCTGCTCGCGCTGCTCGTGCGCAACGGCCTGACGCGCCTGCTCGACAGCACGACGCTCGACGAGCGCCTGAGCGCCGAGGCCGGCATGCGCCCGATCAGCGACAGCATCGGACACGTCGGCTACTGGGTCGTGCTGCTGCTGTTCCTGCCGATGGTGCTCGGGGCGCTCGGCCTGCAGGGCCTGCTGGTGCCGGTGCAGAACCTGATCGACCAGCTGCTCGCCTTCCTGCCGCGGCTGTTCGGCGCAGTGGTGGTGGTCGTCGTCGGCTACTACGTCGCGAAGATCGCGCGCGGCATCGTGGCGAACCTGCTGGTCGCCACCCGCGTGCAGTCGCTCGCGCGCAGCGTCGGATTGGGAGAGGGAACGGACCTGCCGCGCCTGGTCGGCACGATCGTCTTCCTGGCGATCTTCGTGCCGACGCTGATCTCGGCGCTCGACGCGCTGCAGATCGAGGCCGTCTCCGAGCCGGCGACGACGATGCTCGCCGAGTTCGTGTCGGCGATTCCCGAACTGCTCGCCGCCGCGCTCATTCTCGCGGTGACCTGGTACGTCGCGCGTTTCGTCGCCGCGCTCACCACCAGCGTGCTCGACGGCGCCGGCCTCGATCGGCTGGCCACGCGCACCGGGCTGCAGCCGATGCTCGGATCGCTGCGCCTGTCGCAGCTGATCGGCCGGCTGCTGCTGTTCTTCGCGATGCTGCTGGCGATCGCCGAGGCGGCGAACCGGCTGCACTTCGGCCAGGTGAGCGAACTCGTCGGCGCCTTCATCGTGTTCGGCGGCGACGTGCTGCTCGGCATCGTGATCCTGCTGGTCGGGCTGTGGCTGGCGAACCTGCTCGGTTCGGCAGTGGCGCGCAGTCCGGCCGAAGGCGCAACCTGGCTCGGCGGCCTGGTGCGCGCGCTGATCATCGGGCTCGTGCTCGCCATGGGCCTGCGCGCGATGGGCATCGCCGACTCGATCGTCAATCTCGCCTTCGGCCTGACGCTGGGCGCGGTGGCGGTGGCCTTCGCGCTGTCCTTCGGCCTGGGCGGACGCGAGGCGGCCGGGCGTCTGCTCGAGCACTGGCTGTCGAAGCTGCGTCGCTGATCGCGCGGCGCCGGCGCCTCATCCATCCGATCAGAAGCGGATCGGGTTCGGTCCCGTGCGAAACGACGCGGGCGACAGCAGGCTGTCGACGTCGCGCGGCGTTGCATCGGCCGAAGCGGCGCTAGAGGCCGCGGCCGGTGCATCGGGCGTCGCTTCCGCCGTCGCCGGACGCGTTTCGGTGCGCATCGGCGCCACCGTCCGCGGATCGCGCCGGGGCGGCAGCATCGACGACCTCGGGTAGCCGGTCGCGTCCAGCGCACGATCCCAGCCCACCGACTCGAAACCGCTGAGCTTTTCGGGTCCGATCGAAACGCTCGGAAAGAACGCCTTTTCGAAGCCGAGTGCGTGGAAGGCCTTCAGGTCGGCAGCGTCGTTCACGCGCTTTTCGGTATAAGGCACGCCGCGCTGCGCGAGGTGCTCGCGGGCGAGCCCGCAGGGCTCGCACTCGGCCGACGTGTACAGCGTCACCGGGTAGCGCGCTGCCGCCGAGCGCAGCGCCCACGGCAGCGTCGGATCGCCGATCGAGGGCTCGGCAGGACGCGCGGCGATCGCCTGGGGGCTCGTGCCGCGGCCCAGCGCGTCGGGCGAGGGCTGCCGGTCGCTGTAGTGCACGCGTCCGGAGGCGTCGACCCACTTGAGCGGCAGGCGCGATGCGCTCGGCGCAGGCGGTGTAGGCGGTGCGGCGAAGGCGGCGGCCTGCGCGAGCAGGGCGGCTGCAGCGAAGGCGAGGGCGCCGAGCGCGAACGCGGGGCGATCGGCCGGCGCGATCGGCGCGAGGGCGGCTGCGGCGGCTTCGGCGATGCGGCTACGACGGCTGCGAAGAACGGACATGGGACGACTCCGGGGCGCGGGCCTCGACCATCCCATTGTGTCGCAGCAGAGCGTCGATTTCGGGCTCACGTCCCCTGAACGAACGGAACGAGTCGATGGCCGGTCGGCTGCCGCCCACGGCGAGGATCTCGTCGAGGAAACGGCGTCCGGTGCGCGCCACACCGGCGATCGGATCGGGCTCCTGCATCGCTTCCTCGAACGCCGCGTAGGCGTCGGCCGACAGCACCTCGGCCCACTTGTAGCTGTAGTAGCCGGCCGAGTAGCCGCCGGCGAAGATGTGCGAGAAGCTGTTCTGGAAGCGGTTCCAGGCGGGCGGCGCGATGACCGCGACCTCGTCGCGCACCTCGTCGAGCAACTGCTGCACGGTCTGCGCGCCGCCGGGCTCGTATTCGCTGTGCAGGCGCATGTCGAACAGCGCGAACTCGATCTGGCGCAGCGTCGTCATTCCGCTCTGGAAGTTCTTCGCGGCGAGCATCCGCTCGAAGAGCTTTTTCGGGATCGGCTGGCCGGTGTCGACGTGCGCGCTCATCGACTCGACGATCTCCCATTCCCAGCAGAAGTTCTCCATGAACTGGCTCGGCAGTTCCACCGCGTCCCATTCGACGCCGGAGATGCCCGAGACGCCGAGCTCGTCGACGCGCGTGAGCAGGTGATGCAGGCCGTGGCCGAACTCATGGAAGAGCGTGGTGACGTCGTCGTGCGTGAGCAGCGCGGGGCGCGTACCGACCGGCGGCTGGAAATTGCAGGTGAGGTAGGCCACCGGCGTCTGCAGCGAAGACCCGCGACGGCGGCGCGAGCGCGCGTCGTCCATCCAGGCGCCGGGCCGCTTCGACTCGCGCGCGTACAGGTCGGTGTAGAACTGGCCGATCAGCGCGCCGTCGCGCTCGATGCGGAAGAAGCGGACGTCCGGGTGCCAGGTCGGCGCTTCATCGGGCGAGATGCGCACCGAGAACAGCCGCTCGACGAGGCGGAACAGTCCGTCCAGCACGCGCGGCAACTGGAAGTACTGCTTGACCTCGCGATCGGAGAACGCATAGCGCGCTTCCTTGAGCTTCTCGCTGGCCCAGGCGAGGTCCCACGACTTGAGGTCGGGCAGCGAGAGGTCGCGTGCGGCGAACTCGCGCAGCTCGTCGAGGTCGCGCTCCGCGAAGGGGCGGGCGCGCGCGGCCAGCTCGCGCAGGAACTTCTTCACCTCGTCGGGCGACTGCGCCATCTTGGGGACGAGCGACACCTCGGCGAAGTTGCGGTAGCCGAGCAGCTTCCCTTCCTCGGCGCGCAGCGCGAGCAGCTCGTCGATGATCGGCTCGTTGTCGAGCGCGATCACGCGATCGCCTTCGGGCGCGACGGCGCCTTTCGAGGCGCGCGTCGCATACGCGCGGTACATCTCCTCGCGCAGCGGCCGGTCGTGCGCGTACTGCATCACCGGGAAGTACGACGGAAACTGCAGCGTGAACTTCCAGCCGTCGACGCCCGCGCGCTGCGCCGCCTCGCGCGCGGCTTCGCGCGCGTCGTCGGGCAGGCCGTCGAGCTGCGCCTCGTCGGTGACGATCTTCGCGTAGGCGTTGGTCGCATCGAGCACGTTCTCGGAGAACTTCTGCGCGAGCGTGGCCTGGCGCTGCTGCAGTTCGGCGAAGCGCTCGCGCGCCGGAGAGACGAGTTCCGCACCGCCGAGGCGGAAATCGCGCAGCGCGTTCTCGACGATGCGCCTGCGCGGCGGCGGCAGCGCGGCGAACTCCGGCGACGCGGCGTAGCGCTTGTACTTCTCGAACAGCTCCTGGTTCTGCCCCAGCTCGGTCCAGAACTCGGTGACCTTCGGCAGGTTCGCGTTGTAGGCCTCGCGCAGATCCGGCGTGTCGGCCACCGCGTTCAGGTGACCGACCATTCCCCAGGCGCGACCGAGGCGCTCGGTGGCGTCGTCCAGCGGCTCGACGAAGGCGTCCCACGACAGCGGCGTGTCGGGCGCCGTGACGTGCTGCAGCGCCGTTCGGGCCTCGGCGATGAGCCGATCGATGGCGGGCGCGACCTGCGCCGGAGAAAAATCGGCGAAACGCGGAAGTCCGGAGAAATCGAGCAGCGCGTTCGGCGCGGCGTCGGCGCGTCGGGTGTCGGTGTCAGGCATCGTTGCTTTCCTGCTTGCGCTCGGCGGCCTCGATCGTGTTGACCAGCAGCATCGCGCGCGTCATCGGTCCGACGCCGCCGGGCACCGGCGTGATCCACGAGGCGACGCGGCCGGCGCTGTCGAAGTCGACGTCGCCGCACAGCCTGCCGTTCTCGTCGCGGTTCATGCCGACGTCGATGACGATCGCCCCGGGCTTGATCATGTCGCCGGTGATCATTCGCGCACGACCCACCGCGGCGACCAGGATGTCGGCGTGACGCGTGTGCGCGGCGAGATCGCGCGTCCTGCTGTGGCAGATGGTGACGGTGGCGTCGGCCTGCAAGAGCAGCATCGCCTGCGGCTTGCCGACGATGTTGCTGCGCCCGACGACGACCGCTTCCGCGCCGCGCAGCTGCGCGCCGGCCTGCGCGAGCAGGCGCATCACGCCGTAGGGCGTGCACGGACGGAAGCCGGGCTGGCCGGTCATCAGCGCGCCGGCGCTGGCGACGTGAAAGCCGTCGACGTCCTTCGCCGGCGAGATCGTCTCGATGACGGTGAACGGATCGATCTGCGGCGGCAGCGGCAGCTGCACGAGGATGCCGTCGATGGCGTCGTCTTCGTTCAGCTCGCGGATGCGAGCGAGCAGCGCCGACTGCGTCGTCGATGCCGGCAGGCGGTCGAGCGTCGAGCGGATGCCGGCCTCCTCGCAGTCTTTCACCTTGTTGCGCACGTAGATCGCCGAACCCGGGTCGTCGCCGACCAGGATCACGGCCAGGCCGGGCGCGCGGCCGGCTGCGGCGAGCTTCGCCGCGCGTTGCGCCACGTCGGCGCGGATCGATTTCGCCAGCGCGGCGCCGTCGAGGATTTGTGCGCTCATGTCGGGAAAGGGATGATCGGAACGAGGGGAGGAAATCGACGACAGGCATTCGCAAGCCGCATGCCGCCGGGGGTGCGATCGAGTCTAGCACGTGCCCCCGCGCCGACTTGCGCGCTCTCGCGCTCGTAGCATATACTCGCTGGCTCTCTGGGGGTATAGCTCAGCTGGGAGAGCGCTTGCATGGCATGCAAGAGGTCAGCGG